>JAAFHC010000037.1 GCA_010906935.1 Gelidibacter sp. | reverse complement strand
TGAAACAACAGATTTTGGTGTTAATTTTGGTTTATCGTATGGATTTACCGAAAAAATATTTGCACAAGCAAGGTATAATATTGGTATGACCAACATTGTTAAAGATAATGGGGATGATAAAGTTTCCAATGCAGTAATGTCTTTTTCTTTGGGCTACAAATTTTAATACTATTTATGGAATTAAAAACGGAAGCCAACGCTTCCGTTTTTTTTTGTTAAAATTTTACAATACTTTTATAAGATGAAACGAGCATAAAAAATTTTGATACACAAAGGAATGATTATTGGCGAACCTGCCTGTCCGGCAGGCAGGCTGCAGCTGTTACCACTAAAAAAATAAAATTTAAACAGATGAAAATTTTAATACTTAACGGTCCCAATTTAAATCTTCTAGGCAGACGCGAACCTGCCATTTATGGAAATTTAACCTTTGATCAATTTTTTGAAGGCTTGAAAAAAAAATATGCTGATGTAGCATTGTACTATTTCCAAAGCAATGTAGAAGGTGAAATCATCAATAAATTGCACGAAGTTGGCTTTAGTTTCGATGGCATTATTTTAAATGCCGGCGCTTACACGCACACTTCTATTGCCATTGGCGACGCCATTAAAGGCATTGAAACTCCGGTAATTGAAGTGCATATCTCCAATGTTTACGCACGCGAGGAATTTCGCCATGTTTCCTATATTGCGCCAAATGCAAAAGGGATTATTGCCGGTTTCGGACTCCAGAGTTACGAGTTGGCGTTAGAAAGTTTTATCTAAAACTTGGGCTTGCCCGCCGTTTAGGAGGGCGTTACCCTTTGGGTCAGGCTATCACTACTCGCTTTTTTTAGTTGCGAAAAGCAACAAAAAAAGAGCTCAAACAAACCGTTCTATCCTTAACGCGTGTTGAATTAATAATTAAACCGATTAAAACTTAATAGAAATTTTAAACTTTTCGGTTATTTTAAGGTCTAATAAAATTATAAAGCGATTAAACAAAAGACAGTTTGACAAACGAAGGCGAATTCATAAAAAATTTATTGAATCATAAAGAAAAGGATAAAGCCTTTAAGAAACTCTTGGATCTTTATCAGGAACGCTTGTATTGGCATATCAGAAAATTGGTTATTACCCATGAAAACGCTGATGATGTGCTGCAAAATACTTTTTTAAGAATTTATAAAAGCCTTTCAAATTTTCAGCAAAAAAGCACTTTACATACCTGGATGTATCGCATTGCATACAATGAATCACTAAGATTTTTAGAGGAAAATAAAAAAAAGAATCATGCTTCATTCGATGATGTAAGCCATAAATATTTAAATAATTTGGTGGATGATGTATTTTTCGAAGGCGATGAAATCCAATTAAAATTGCAGCGTATTCTCTCTCAATTACCTGAAAAAGAACGTCAAATATTTCAAATGAAATATTATGACGATTTAAAATTTCGCGAAATAGCCGACATTTTAGAAATAAAAGAAGGCACTTTAAAGTCTTCTTATTACAATACGGTCAAACATATTGAAAAAAATATGCTGGCTGTTGAACTATTTACAAAAAACAAGGTCTAATTAATAAGTCATGAAGAAATTAAACAATCATATGGACTCAAAATTAAAAATAGACGATCAAATTTCATTTGACAGCAAAATGCAAGAAATGCATTCAGAAGAATTGGGTTTCAAAACGCCTGAAAATTATTTTGCTCAATCCAAAACAACTATTTTGGAAAAGGTTTCAAACCAAAGAGAGGATAGGTTTAACCACTTTTCAAGAAAAAGAATTGTTTGGGCTGTAGCAGCAACTATTGCCATAATTTTTGCAGTATCGGTTTTTAAGCCGAATGCGCTTCCAACATTAGACAATGTTCCTGCAATTGTTTCAGATACCATTGACCACTTGCAAAACAACAATTTAGCGCAAGGAGAAATTAAGGAGGACGAGATTTTAATAACGTCGCTTTTTGTTCCGGATAATGAAATTGATGAATTTGTAGATAATTATGTGTTAGAAGAATTGGTTTATGATGAAGTGATGGCTAACTAGATTTAGTTTTTCAATATTTTAAACTATTTTGAAAAGGTTAGGTCTAAACAATAGAACGTTCACAAAAAATATAAATAATAATTTAAAAAGTAAAAAGATGAAATCACTAAAAATAATCGCGATGGCAGTATTTGTGCTGCTGGTTGGAATTTCAAGCGCTGAAGCGCAACAAAATCAAAACAGGGGCAAAAATATGAATAGAGCTGCTGTGGAAGCAATGACATCGGAACAAAAACAATTGATTCAGGAACAAAGAGACAGAATCAAAGAAAAACGAGAATTGTTTAAAGCGAGTCTTACCGAATCCCAGTTGGCTATTTTTGATAACAATGACCTCACCAGACAGGAACGCCACGATGCTTTAATGAAATCTTTAACTGAAACACAAAAAGCATTAATGCAAGAACACAGACTAAGCATACAGGAAAGCAAGCAAGAGTTTAGAAATACGATGACGGCTGAACAACGTCAACAAATGCGCAGCAGAATGCAAATGAGCGGGCAAAAACAAGGCGGCAGTGAATTACGTGAAACCGTAAGAGAGCAAAGAAGACAGCGCATGCATAACAATTTAGGCAATTAATAAATAATTATTTAAGCTATAAGTGGTTGGGGAAACTCAACCACTTTTTAATTTGTATTTACCAATGAAAAAACACCTCACACTCTTAATATGGATTTCCGGTCTGGCTTTTGGTTATTCACAAGAACTTACCAAAGAAAAGGAACTAAATGATTTAATAGATGAACTTTTCATGGAAGATGAAGTTATAGATGAATTGACAGCGTCACTTAAAAATTTTCAATTTTTATACATTTCAGCAACTTATAATAGTGGCACTTATTTTTCAGGACGCGACATAGGCATTGATCAATACAATATAACCCCTCAAATTACTTATGCGAACTCCAATGGTTTATTTGCCAGTTTATCAGGGATTTATTATAGTGAATTTGTCCCGAAATGGGATGTAACCACTGCAACCGTTGGCTTTGGCAGAAATATTGGAAAAAATAAACTATTGAAGTATTCCATATCTTATTCAAAGTATTTTTATGCCAATGATATTGATAATATTTACACCAATACCTTAAACTTGGGATTGGGAGTTCGAAATAAAAAGAGAACGTTGGGCACGCAATTATCAGGCTCTTACTTATTTGGTGAGGAGCAATCATTTGAAATAGCTTCCCGAAGTTTTGTGGATTTTAATTTACTGAAAACAAAGAAAACAAGCTTAAAGTTTAAGCCTCAATTAAATATAACAGCCGGAAAACAAACCATTGAATTGGCGAGGATTGTCAATCAAAGCGGGCAATTAGTTACACAGTATACAGAAAACGATGTGTTTGATTTGATCAATACCCAAATAAATTTGCCTTTGCTATTGAGTACCAATTCATTTGACTTTGAAGCGGGTTATAACATCAATTTCCCCAATGCTATTGGCGATGAATCCAATCTTAAAAATACCGGATTTTTTAATTTTTCTGTAGGGTATTTAATTGATTTATAGTGAAATTAGTGTTTATAAATGGATTTTAACAAATTTTAAAACTTTTCAAAAACACCCAATCCGAACAAAGCAAAATCATATTTTACAGGGTCATTTTTATCCATTTTTCGCAAACTCGCATCCAATTCAGCCAACGCTTTGGCGTCGTTTTGTTTTCTGGTTAATAAACCAAGTTTTCTGGCAACATTCCCGGAATGAACGTCCAGCGGACAAGAGAGTTGGGCAGGAGTGAGGCTTTTCCAAATTCCAAAATCTACGCCTGTTTTATCATTTCTAACCATCCACCTTAAAAACATATTAATTCTTTTTGCGGCCGAACCATTTAACGGATCAGAAATATGCTTTTTGGTTCGTTCTAAATGAGGAATTTCAAAAAATATTTTTTTAAACTCATGAATGGCAGCTTGCATGGAATTTGAAGTTGCGTAATTTGAAAATACATTTTCCATTCCTCCATGATTTTTATAAATATGTTGTAAAGCGGTAATAAAATATTTGAAATCACCGGTATTAAAAGTTCTATGCACAAAATGTGCTACATTGTCCAAATGATGCGGTTTATGGTTGATCACAAAATCATAAGGAGAATTGCCCAACAAATCCATCATTTTTTCGGCATTTTTAATAATAGATTTCCGATTTCCCCAAGCAATGGTGGCGGTTAAAAATGCCGAAATTTCAATATCTTCCTTCAACGAAAATTGATGCGGAATTTGAATGGGATCACTTTCAATAAACTTTGAATTGTTATATTGAATCACTTTTTCGTCCAAAAAATCTTTGAGTTCGGCTTTAGTCAAGGTGAATTAAGGTTTCAATTTTTTTAATTATTTCTGAAGGATTTGCTTCAAAATCGAACCAATGAATAGTTTCATCTTTTTTATTCCAGGTCACTTGTCGTTTGGCAAATCGGCGTGTATTTTTTTTAATTTCTTCAACGGCGAATTCTAAGGTGTATTTTCCGTCGAAATAATCAAAAAGTTCTCTGTAACCAACTGTTTGCAAAGCATTCAGTTCTTTATGCAGATACAATTTTTTAGCTTCTTCCAGTAAGCCTTCTTGCAGCATTAAATCAACTCTTTGGTTTATACGGTTGTACATAATTTCTCTATCGGCAGTTAATCCAATTTTTATAGGAATAAAATTTCGTTTTACTTTATTCTTATTTTTGAAGGAAGAGTATGGTTTTCCAGTTCCAATACAAATTTCCAAAGCTCTGATTAATCGGTGCGGATTTTCAATCTCAATGGTTTGGTAAGATTCTTGGTCCAAATCTTTTAACTGATTTTGAAGCATTTCAAGCTCGTCATTTTCAATATGTTTGTTTAATTTTTTTCTTATTTCAGGAGCAACTTCAGGAAAATCATCGAAACCTTCAAGTACGGCATTGGTATATAAACCGCTTCCTCCAACCATCACAACAATGTTATTTTTTGAAAATAATTCGTCTAATTTTTTTAGCGCATCTTTTTCAAATTGCCCGACACTATAATGATCCAAAATTGATATGTTTTGAATAAAATGATGTGGAGCAGCAGTCAATTCTTCAGCAGAAGGAACCGCAGTTCCTATTTTCATTTCTTTAAAAAACTGACGTGAGTCACATGAAATAATTTCTGTATTAAAATGCTGCGCCAATTGAATGCTCAAGGCTGTTTTACCAATGGCTGTAACGCCAATCACTGTTATTAAATAGTTATTATTCATTTAATTTATGGCCGCATTTGTGGCAATATTCGGCACTGTCAAGGTGATTGTCGGCCAAACAGTGCGGACAAGATTGCGTGTTGGTATGAATTTTTAAGCCTTGTTTTGTCATTTCAGAAGTTATAATGCCTGTTGGAACTGCAATAATTCCATATCCTAAAATCATGACAATACTTGCAATAAATTGTCCGAGTGGCGTATTAGGTGAAATATCGCCATAACCAACTGTTGTTAAAGTAACGATAGCCCAATACATACTGTAAGGAATACTTGTAAAACCATTTTCCGGACCTTCAATCAAGTACATAATAGTGCCTAAAATAATGGTGAGCACTACAATACTGAATAAAAATATCAGAATCTTATTTTTGCTTGATTTTAAGGCGGTGATTAAATTAAGGGAAGCACCTAAATACATGGTTAATTTTAATATTCTAAATACCCTTAGCAGCCGCAATGCACGGAGTACAACCAATGCTTGGGTTCCAACAAAAATTAGCGATACATACTTAGGGATTGTTGCCAAAAAGTCGATAATTCCATAAAAACTAAAAATATATTTGGTTGGTTTATTTATGACAACAATTCGCGCAATATACTCTAATGTAAAAAGAATGGTGATAACCCATTCAGAGATATTTAACAAGTCGTGATATTTGGCATCAATACTTTCAACACTTTCAAGCATTACAAGTACAATACTCAATATAATAACAATAATCAGCGCAATGTCAAACCATCTTCCTGCATGCGTATCCGCCTCATAAATAATTTTATAAAGTTTCGTTTTCCAATTTGTTTTGTGCGTTTGTTGTTTCAAAATAAATTTTTTATTAAAAGTAAGACTAAAATAAAACTTTTATTTTAATTAAAAGCGGATTAATTTTTCTACGATATTTTTTTGCAGATACTCTTTAATAATTGCCCTGTTATGGATGGAGTTTTCCATAGGCGAAATCATACATCTCAGAATTTCAATGTTGTTTAGCTGATAACCTAAATTGGTGAAGCAAAATCCTTTAAGTTCGTTGTTCTCAATTAACACTACCGATTTTTCGCCTAAATTTCTTCCTTTGTCAACCACTACCAAATTGGCGTTGCTGAAGGAAATTTGCGCAAATTTATTTTTAGTCAATAAATTATATTTAGGCTGATTGACCTTT
The DNA here is from genome assembly GCA_010906935.1 of Gelidibacter sp. Lineage (GTDB taxonomy): Bacteria > Bacteroidota > Bacteroidia > Flavobacteriales > Flavobacteriaceae > Lutibacter. The sequence continues at coordinate 10,668 of JAAFHC010000037.1, read as the reverse complement.
AATTCTTCGGCATATTTAAGTTCTGCAATCAATTGGTTTCCAGTTTCTTCATAACTAACGGAAATAACTTCGGTTTGTAACAAGATTGCTCTTTTTGAGGTTCTCAAAAACAGTTGATTTACTGCTTTTTTAATACTTTTTCCTTTCCCGATATAAAGAATGTTACTGCTGCTATGAATATAAAAAACGCCTATTTTAGATGGCAATTCTTCAATCATAGAAAGTAGTTTAGGAGCCATTGATCTGCTATTTTCTTTAACTGCAGCCTCTTTTAGGATTTCTTTATAAGAGTCTTTGTTCAATAAAAGTTTAAAAAGCAGCACTGTTGCAAGTGCATCGCCATCGGCTCTGTGCCTGCCATTTAGCGGAATTCCAAGTGTTTTGCATAAATTTCCCAGCTTATAGGAATTTAGGTCGGGAATTAATTTTTGACTTAATTCAACGGTGCACAATGTTTTTCGTTCGAACTCAAATCCCAACCGTCTAAATTCGGTGGTTAAGATTCTATTGTCAAAACTCGCATTGTGAGCAACCAACACGCAATCCGAGGTAATTTCAACAATGCGTTTTGCAATCTCATAAAATTTAGGTGCATTTTTTAACATACCAGTATTAATACCCGTTAAGTTGACCACAAAAGGCTGAATTTCCCTTTCAGGGTTTACCAAACTTATAAATTGATCCACAATTTCATGTCCGTCAAATTTATATATGGCAATTTCCGTAATGCCTTCTTCATTATATTTTCCGCCAGTGGTTTCTATGTCGAGTATTGCGTACATTAATTATAATTTCGTGATCCAAAAATGGCGCTTCCAACTCTAATCATGGTGCTTCCTTCTTCAAGGGCAATTTTATAATCACCACTCATTCCCATGGATAAAATGGTCGGATTAACATTAAACGATTTATATTCTTGAAGCGAATCAAAAAAGTTTTTAAGATTCTTAAATTCAGTCCTGATTATGTCATTATCTTCTGTAAAACTGGCCATTCCCATCAATCCAGAAATGTTTATGTTTTTCAGATTTTTTAATTCTTCGGATTTTAAAAGTTTTTCTGTTTCAGCAAATGACAATCCGAATTTTGTTGCTTCGCTGGCTATTTTAACTTCCAATAAACAATTGATGTTTCTGTTGTGTTTAAGCGCCTGTTTGTTTATTTCTTCAAGCGTTTTAAAACTGTCAACTCCGTGGATTAAATGCACAAAATGCGCCATATATTTCACTTTGTTGCTTTGTAAATGCCCAATCATATGCCATTCAATATCCTTAGGCAAGATATCAAACTTTTCAGCCATTTCCTGAATTTTATTTTCACCAAAACCTCTTTGTCCAGCCTGATATGCTTCCAAAATAGAAGCTACAGGCTGGGTTTTAGAAACTGCGATTAACGCAATATTTTCAGGTATTGTATTTGAAATGCTATTTAAATTATTATTAATGCTCACTAAATTAATTTAATTTATTGATCACCAGTCCCGAACGTAATTTTGGCTCAAACCAAGTTACTTTTGGAGGCATAATATTTCCAGTATCGGCGATATTCATCAATTGATTCATACTTACCGGAAATAAGGCAAAAGCAACAGCCATTTCGCCGCTGTCAACACGTTTGCTTAATTCCGATAAACCTCTAATGCCTCCAACAAAATCAATTCTGGTATCAGTTCTTAAGTTGATGATATTTAGAATTGGTTCCAAGACATATTTTGACAAAACGCTTACATCTAAACTGTCAATTGGATTGTCATCATTATAAGTTGATTTTTTGGCAGTTAAACCATACCATTTTCCGTCTAAATACATAGAGAAATCGTGCAGCTTTTCAGGTTTTACAATAGATTCGCTTATTTGTGTAATGTCAAAATTCTCATCTATTTTTTCTAAAAATTCTGCAGTGCTTAAACCATTTAAATCTTTCACTACACGATTGTAATCAATGATTTGTAATTGGTTATCCGGAAAATGAACCGCCATAAAATAATTATAAGATTCATTGCCGGTATGATTTGGGTTTTGCGAAGCAAATTCAGCGCTCATTCCTGCTGCTGCTGCAGTTCGGTGATGTCCGTCGGCCACATAGGTGCAAGGAACTTTTTCTTTAAAAAGTTTTTCTAAAGTTTTATTAGTTTCAGCATCTTTAATGACCCAAAAATGGTGTCCAAAACCGTCTTCAGCAGTAAAATCGTATTCAGGATTTTTACTTGTTACGATATCCTTCACTATAGCATCAATTTCAGGAACAGCGCGATAGGTAAAAAATACAGGCTCAATATTGGCTTTCAAATATCTTGTAAGCACTTTACGGTCTTCCTCTTTATCTGGACGTGTTAATTCATGTTTTTTTATTTTTCCATTGATGTAATCTTCACATGCGGCTTCACCAACAATACCATACTGCGTTTTTCCATTCATGGTTTGGGCATAAATATAATAATGAGCTTCAGTATCTTGAATTAAAAATCCTTTTTTCTGAAAAGCTTCAAAATTATCTTTAGCTCTTAGGTAAACTTTTTCATCATGTGGGTCTGTACCTTTGTTGAATTCAATTTCGGCACGTGTAATATGTAATAAGGATGCTTCTTTGCCAATAACCATTTTGGTGGCTTCTTCGGAATTCATAACATCATAAGGTAAACAAGCGACTTCTTCAATAATATTTTTAGGTGGTCGAAGTCCTTTAAAGGGTTTTATAATTGCCATTCGTTATTTTTTAGGGTTAAAAAATTCAATAATTTGAGATGCCAATTCCGATCCAATTCTATCTTGAGCTTCAGCAGTTGCTGCACCAATATGAGGGGTTAATGATAGATTAGGATTCATTAACAATTGAATTTCAGGTGTTGGTTCTTTTTCAAACACATCAAGAGCTGCACCAGCAATTTTTCCGCTTTCAATAGCTTCCACCAAAGCAACTTCATCAAGAACGCCGCCTCGTGCTGCATTCACAATAAAAGCACTATTTTTCATCATATCAAACTCTTTTGTTGAAATCACGTATTCCTTTTGTGCAGGAACGTGGATTGAAATAAAATCAGCTTGTTTTAAAACTTCTTCTTTTGAGATGGTTTTTATAGTGAAGAACAGCGTTTGATGGTCGAAAAATTCGAGTTCCAAAGTGGCGGTTTCAATAAACGGGTCAAAAGCAACCACTTTCATTCCCAATCCTAAAGCAACTTTAGCGGTAGCTTGTCCAATTCGGCCAAAACCAAGTACACCAAGCGTTTTCCCTTTTAATTCAATTCCTTTGCCATAAGATTTTTTTAAATCACCAAATTTAGAATCTCCAACCAAAGGCATGTTTCGGTTTGATTCGTGTAAAAAACGCACCATTCCAAATAAATGTGCAAAAACAAGTTCAGCCACAGAATGTGATGATGCTGCTGGTGTATTTATTACCGTGATTCCTTTTTCACGCGCATATTCAACATCAATATTGTCCATTCCAACACCGCCACGGCCAATAATTTTAAGGGTAGGGCAGTTGTCAATAATGTCTTTTCTAACTTTTGTTGCACTTCTCACAAGAAGTACAGTTACTTTATTTTTATTGATATAATCTAAAAGTTGTTCTTGGGCTACGGTGGTTAAATCTACGTTAAAACCAGCCTTTTCAAGGCCAATAATTCCGCTTTTGTCCAGTCCGTCATTCGCTAATACCTTCATTTTATAATGTGTTATTTAAATTATGATAGTTGTTTTTCAAGTTGTTTCATGGCGTCAACCAAAACCTGTACACTTTCTATTGGCAACGCGTTGTACATACTTGCACGGTAACCGCCAACAGATCTGTGACCTTTTAGTCCACTAACACCAGCTGCATTCCAAAGTTTATCGAAAGCTTCTTTATTTGCTTCATCGGTAAGATTGAAAGTAGCGTTCATTAGGGAACGATCTTCATTTTCAGCATATCCTTTAAAAAGCGGATTTCTGTCAATTTCTGCATACAATAATGCTGCTTTTGCTTCATTTAATTTTTCAATAGCAGGAATTCCGCCTAAATTTTTCAGCCATTCCAAAGTAAGCATTGATACATAAACTGCAAATACAGAAGGCGTATTAAACATACTTTCCTTTGCTATATGAACCTGATAATCTAATATTGAAGGAATTTTTCTTCCTGATTTCCCTAAAATTTCATCTTTTATTACAATTAATGTAGTTCCGGCTGGACCCATATTTTTTTGTGCGCCTGCATAAATGATGTCGAACTGACTAAAATCTAACTGACGGGAGAAAATATCGGAACTCATGTCACAAATTAGTGGGCTGTTGGTTTTAGGAAACGATTTTAATTGTGTTCCATAAATGGTATTGTTTGAAGTACAATGAAAATAATCAATATCCGCAGGAATTGCGTAATTTTTTGGGATAAAGTTATAGCCTTTGTCCTTTGACGAAGCAACTACTTCAACATTACCCAATATTTTTGCTTCTTTTATGGCATTTGAACTCCATGTTCCGGTATCTAAATACGCGGCTTTTCCGTCAACTTTTAAAAGATTGTAAGGAACCCTTAAAAATTCGAGACTTGCACCGCCTTGCAAAAATACCACAGAGTATCCATCAGGCAGATTTAATAATTCTTTAACTAAGTTGCAAGCGTTATCCATCACATCAACAAAGTCTTTGCCTCTGTGTGAAACTTCAATTAATGATAAATCAAGGCCATTAAAATTTAATAAAGCATCTGATGCTTTTTTAATAACTTCTTGAGGTAAAATTGATGGGCCTGCACTAAAATTATGTTTTTTCATTTGGCTTAAATTATAAATTTATGTGTGCAAATTTCGGAAAAAAAGACGGAGCAAACCTACTAAAAATAGAAAAATGTGTTAGATTTTTAACAAAAATTGGAAAGTGTCAATGCCATCGGCATAATCCCATAATTTTGGCTGTTGTGTTTGACCAAATTTTACAAAATTTAAATCGTTTTCGTTACAAACAATGCATTGAATAGCTTCTTTTTCAGCATCTAATTTTTCCAATAAATTTTTATAAGAGTCGTAGAATTCATAAAAAACAGTTGCAATGGGAGATGCATAACTTGGATCTTCTTTTAACATCACAAAACCATTGTCTTTAATTTTAAACAAACTCATTAAATAGATGGCTTTGTTATAATCATAGTTGTTTTCGTATTTTTTAACATTTATGATTTCATGGAATTTAAACAAGGCATTAAATAGCAGGTCGAAGTTATAATTTTCCGGAACAAATATTTTAGAAACGCTTCTGCATCCCAAGCCATAATATTGAAAAATATCGTGGCCTAAAGCTTCTAATTCATGCTTGGTTTCATTTCCTGTAATAATGGCAACCGAATTTTTGCTGTTTCTGATGATAGAAGGATATTTTCCAAAATAATACTCAAAATATCGCTTGGTATTGTTGCTTCCGGTAGCGATTACAGCATCAAAATTGGTTAATTTTTTTTCAGTAAAAGTGATTTTATTTTTAAAATAAGGATGGTAATATTCCAAAAACTTGGCAATTAAAGGCAAAAAATGTTTGTCGTTTGAAGAAAGTTTTACCAACGCATTATTGCCGCTCAATAAAACCGTTAAAAAATCATGAAATCCAACCAAAGGAATATTTCCCGCCATAATAATGGCAATATTTTTAGGATCCGTTTTTTCTTCTATTTGATAGTTTGAAGTCCATTTCTCTAGATTTTCAATAGTTAGGGCTTCGCTCCAGCTTTCAAAAGCTTTTAGAACATTTTCACGGGTAAACCAGCCATTAAATTCAGAGGCTCTGTTAATTTGCATTTTAAATGCATCGAAAAGAATAGGATTGGATTCATCGTTTTCATTTTTAACAATTCCCGATATTGAAAATTGTTTGAAAAATTCACCGAGTTTTGCGAAAGCTTCTATTCGTTGGCTTAAATTCATTCTATGGAATCTTAAAATTAAAATTTTATCTTTGGGGCAAAATTAATCTAAATAAAATTATGGCCATAAAAATAACTGACGAATGTATTAATTGTGGTGCTTGTGAACCGGAATGCCCTAATAATGCGATCTATGAAGCTTCCGAAAACTGGAAATTTTCTGATGGCACAAAACTTTCAGGAAAAATTGTTTTAGCAAATACCAAGGAATTTAATGCAGATGACGTCCAAGAACCTATTAATGATGAATATTATTTTATAGTTGCCGATAAATGCACGGAATGTAAAGGTTTTTTTAACGAACCACAATGTGCCGCTGTTTGTCCGGTAGATTGCTGTGTGCCAGATGATGATGTTGTTGAAACAGAAGAACAATTATTGGCAAAACAACGATTTTTACACAATGAAGCGTAGTGCCTCCTATTTAAATCTGTAATCTATTTCCTCTTCACAATTAAAAAACCATATCGAACAATAAGCATGGCCAAAATTGGAATGATGGCGATATTGAAAACCTGTATTTTCAACATCCATAAAATTGCCTGAATTGCCAATAAAACAAGCAATAATTTATTATAATTTGCCAACCATTTTGGAATAACTTCTTTAAACATAAAAAAGGCAACCACTAAATTTGGCGCAAAAGCCCACAAAAAGTTGAAGTTTTTATAGGTTGCGGTATGGCTTGTGGCAAACCAAAGCAATAACACCACGACGCCAATAACTCCGGTAATAAAATACAGGGAAAAATCGACCCATTTGGTTCTTTTGCCGTTTTTGTAATCTTGATAGGTTTTAAAAATAAAAAAGAGACTTATCAATAAAAAAACATTAAAAGGCTGGAATATTGAAAACGGCTGAGGCTGTTTCACTTCATTTAAAACATGATTGTCGGCTTTTACCAGAGGAATGTTTTTACCATCAATATTGATGGTGGCTTTTGTAAATCCTAGATAAATATAATCGGGTAAAAATTTAAATTCGCTTGCTGTTGCTGGTCTGTCAATCACAGATCCCAATGCCAAATCTATCCCGAATTTCCCCCATTTAAATTCTTCAGCAGTGTAATCGGCGATTAAATCCCGATGCGACTTATGGTCGGTAATATGATTGTTGTTAAAAGTGACTTTCTCTTTTAAAACAGCTTTAATCACTTCTTCCATTTTTGTGGAACAATTGTCGTAAAAGAAATCGTACTGATAGGATCGGTTTTCAGGTTTTGCATTATTTTCCAAAAAATCATAAACAGCCTGAACATCAATATCATCCAAGTCCAGTTCCTGAGTTTTTACCCACCGATTTCCGTAGTTGAACTCTTGTAAAAAATAACCATAACGGGTAGTCGACAGCTGGTACGTTAATTTACCTTTCGCAAAATTTAAATAGAAATTTGGTTTATTAAAGTCGAAAGTACCGTAGTTATATATTTTATCCAATTTTAAAAGCGGATCATAAACCCGAAATGCACTATGCCCAAAAGCACTGTATAACTCGCTTCCCGGACCTCCTGTAACTACACTCACGATTGCTTCTGAAGATAATTTTTGTTGTGCCGCCAGTTGAAAGCAGCTAAAAAGGAGTATGAAAATGAAGTGAAATTTTTTGCTCATTGTATCTAAAAAATCAATAGTTATATTTCATTGATTAAATTGAAGTCGTATGAAATGTGACTATAATGAAAATTACATTTTTAAGGCCATTAAATAAAAAAGCGAATGTAAAAAAACTTTCGAAGTTTAACTTTAAATTTAGGAAATATTATGTTTAATAAATTCTAAAACACGTTTTTCGCTCCACAACAAATCTTTGCCGAACAAGGTAGAATTAAACCCAGCGTGACCACCATATTTAGGTGTTTCAAAATATACTTTTTGATGATTCTTAGTTTCAGAAAAAGGAAAACAACTTTCCGATAAAAAACTGTCGTCCAATGCATTAATAAGTAATGCCGGTTTCTGAATTTCAGGAATAAACTGCTTACTGCTGTTTGTTTGCCAATAATCTTCCGCGTTTTTATAGCCAAATAAAGGCGCTGTTACCGCGTTGTCAAAATCTTTAAAGGTTTTCGAGCTTTCAATAGCAACTTTATTGAGATTGGCTTCCGGGAATTTATTCAATTTCAGAAGCGCTTTTTCTTTGAGCGTTTTCATAAACATATTTTGATATAATAAGTTACTAAGGCTTTCCAAAGCATTGGCAGATCCGCCTAAATCACATGGAACAGATATTGCGACAGCTCCTTTAACTTCAAACGGTGTGTTTTTGGAAGTTCCCATATATTTTAGTGCGATATTTCCACCCATACTGTAGCCCAATAAAAAAATATTTCGATATTTGTTTAGGGATAATAAATGGGTAATGGCCAAATCAACATCATCGGTTTTTCCACTGTGATAGGAGTAAGGCTTATAGTTGTCTTCACCGCCGCAACCCCTAAAATTAATCGCTGCGCCATCAATATTTTGCGAATTTAAAAAATTTAGCGCCGAAATAATATACTTGGATTGCGAACTGCCTTCCAATCCGTGTAAAGCCAAAACCAACGTGTCTGAACCAACTGAAGCGCTATCCAAATCAATAAAATCGTCGTCGCTGGTTTTTATCCGCTCTCTGGAATAATTAATGGTTTTGGTAAAAAACAACCTTTTATAAGCGGTATTAAAATGGTGATTTCTGAATAAAACCCTCGGTTTGTAAGTTGATTTTATAAGTGGCATTTAGCAATTTATTAAAAAGTTATATTGAATTAAATTTTACTGAAAAACAATGATTAAATTTACGAAAAATAAAAATAACGATGCTGAAAAAATATATTCCCAATTTATTGACGTTGCTTAACTTACTTTCAGGAACCATTGCGGTGTATTTTGCTGTTAAAGAAGAGTTGGTTATTGCGGCAGGTTTTGTTTTTTTAGGGATATTTTTTGATTTTTTCGATGGATTTGCAGCGAGATTGTTTAAAGTGCAGGGAGAATTAGGAAAACAATTGGATTCTTTGGCCGATGTTGTTACCAGTGGTGTAGTACCTGGAATTGTGCTGTTTCAACTAATTTCTAAATCGATAGAGAATGAAACTTGGGAAAATGCCGTTAAATCGGTTTTAAAAATAGGGAACGAACATTATTTTACAAGCACTTTCTTTATTTCCTTAATTGGATTGTTGTTTACGCTTGGCGCGGCCTACAGATTGGCAAAATTTAACATTGACGAGCGCCAAACAAATTCTTTTATTGGGTTGCCAACGCCAGCTGCGGCTTTGGTGGTTTTATCATTGCCGTTAATTTTGAACTACAGCAACAATGAATTTGTGTCCGTAATTATTCAAAATGTTTGGTTTTTAACAGGATTGGCAATACTTCTTTGTTATTTAATGAATGCGGAAATACCATTATTTTCATTAAAATTTAAAGATTATAGCTGGAAAAAGAATAAGATAAAGTACTTGTTTATTATCCTTACGGCCGTTTTAAGCGCCGTATTTCAATTTATAGCAATTCCATTAGTAGTATTGTTGTATGTTTTAATGTCAACTATTGAAAATAAGCTGCATAAAAATTGAGATTAAAATTTTCTTCTTTTTAATTCGAAATCTTTTCCTAAATAAACCCGTCTTACGGTTTCGTCTTCGGCAAGTTCTTGGGGTGTTCCTTCTTTTAAAATTCCGCCTTCAAACATTAAATAGGTTTTATCTGTAATGGCAAGGGTTTCCTGAACATTGTGGTCAGTAATTAAAATGCCAATATTTCTGTCTTTTAAATGCGCCACAATATTTTGAATATCTTCAACGGCAATGGGGTCAACTCCGGCAAAAGGTTCATCCAATAAAATAAATTTAGGATCTGAGGCCAAAGCCCTAGCTATTTCAGTTCTTCTTCGCTCACCTCCCGAAAGTAAGTCACCTCTGTTTTTACGCACATGATTCAAACCAAATTCACTCAATAAGGATTCCATTTTTTCCTTTTGATCAGCCTTCGACATATTGGAAAATTGCAATACAGATAAAATATTGTCTTCAACAGATAATTTTCTAAAAATTGAAGCTTCTTGCGACAAATACCCAACACCTTCTTGGGCTCTTTTATACATCGGGAACTTGGTTATTTCCTGATTGTCCAAGTAAATTTTTCCTTCATTGGGTTGAATCATTCCCACAATCATATAAAACGAAGTGGTTTTTCCAGCACCATTCGGACCTAGTAATCCAACAATTTCTCCTTGTTCTACCTGCAATGAAATTCCGTTTACAACATATTTGCTGCCGTATTTCTTTTTTATATTTTCTGCTCTTAATATCATTGTTGTTTATTTGTTGATGTATTCGTTTAATCGTTGAATTGTGGAATTGATTTTTATAATTTAACCTTTTTCAAGTTCTTCCCAAAACTCATAAGCCCTTCTTAAATGCGGAATTACTATGGTGCCGCCAACTAAGGTTGCTATGGAAAGTGATTCCATTACTTTTTCTTTGGAAACGCCAGCTTTAAAACATCCTTCCAAATGGTATTTTATGCAATCGTCGCAACGCAAAACAGCAGAAGCCACCAATCCTAATAATTCTTTTGTTTGAACGTCTAAATGTCCTGCTTTATATGCATTGGTATCAATATTAAAAATTCTTTTGATGATTTTATTGTCATCAGCCAAAATTTTATCGTTCATTTTTGCGCGATAGGCGTTAAATTCTTCTACTAAATTAGACATTTTTTAGTTCTTTTTTACGTTCATTTTTTAATACTATTTTCGATATTAAGATGCTTACTTCATATAAAA
>JAAFHC010000273.1 GCA_010906935.1 Gelidibacter sp. | reverse complement strand
AAATATAAAAAAGAGCTCAGGTAATTAATTGCTTGGGCTTTTTTATGTTTAACAATAACTATTAAAAATTAATAAAATGAATACAGAAAAAAAATCTTTTTTCGGCGTTATGAAATCCTACAACAGTAACTTTTGGGTTGCCAGTATGATGGAACTATTTGAACGTTGGGCCTGGTATGGAATGTTTGCCGTATTAGCCCTTTATTTAACAGGATCAACAGACGAAGGCGCATTGGGATTTTCACATATTGAAAAAGGACAAATAATGGGGGTTGTTACCGCAATTCTATATTTTCTACCGATAATTACAGGCGTTATTGCCGACAAAATTGGGTACAAACTTTCCTTAACAATTGCTTACGTTTTATTGGGTACCGGCTATTATTTTATGGGAGAAGTCACCAGTTTTACCTCCGTATTTTTAGTGTTTTTATGGGTTGCTTTAGGCGCAGCGATGTTTAAACCTGTGGCATCAGCAATTATCACAAAAAACACCGACAAATCGAATTCCACTTTAGGTTTTGGAATTTTTTATATGATGGTGAATATCGGCGGATTTATAGGACCTGCATTTTCTTCAACTTTAAGAACGCAATTCGGGTGGAAAATTGTTTTTCTGCAAGCCGCAATTGTTATTGGAATAAACCTGCTTATTTTATTGCTTTTCTTCAAAGAAGGCGAAAGAATAAAAAAACAAGAATCTATTGGGGAAGCAGCCTTAAGCTCCATTAAAAATATTTGGGAAGCCGTAAAAGATACACGACTTTCTGTATTGCTCGTTATTATGGTTGGCTTTTGGACTATGTTTAATCAGTTATTCTACACGCTTCCAACTTTTATTGAAGATTGGGTAAACACAAGAGCTTTGCATGATTCCATAGCGCAAGTTTCTCCTTGGTTGGCAAGTTTTATGAGTGGCGGCGGAGATTCTGTAAATCCGGAAATGCTTATCAACATTGATGCCGGAGCCATTATTTTATTTCAATTAATGGTTTCCTATTTTGTGTTAAAAATGCGACATGTAAGTGCTATGATTACCGGTTTTATTATTGCGTCCATTGGTATTGGAATTACATTTTATACAGGAAACGGGTTGTTCACCATTTTAGGGATTGTTATTTTTGCCGTGGGCGAAATGATGACAAATCCAACATTTTCTTCATTTATCGCGTTGATTTCTCCAAAAGGGAAAGAAGCTTTATATATGGGAACCTATTTTTTACCCATCTTTTTAGGAAATTTTATAACTACATTTATCTCCGGAAATTTATACCAAGCCTGGTCTGATAAATTGAGTTTGCTTCAAACAGAAATGGCAAAAAGAGCCATAGAAATGCCTGAAGTAACAAAAGAATTTTCTAAAAACGATTATTTTGCATCAGCTTCAGAAAAATTGGGGATGACTCAAAATGAAATGACGCAATTTATTTGGGACACCTACAATCCAAATAAAATTTGGTATGTTATTGTTGCTATTGGTATTGTTACCATAATTGCATTAACCGTATATGACCGTTTGGTTATTCGACCAAAGGAGGCAAAAGAACTATAATTTTTAATTTCATAAAAACGCTTCTTAGTTTAGAAGCGTTTTTTTAAATTGCAAACGATATAAAACGCATAAAAAAACACTTATGGACAAATCAAGAAACGATTTTTTTAAAACACAGGTTTTAGGTCATCCGGCCGGACTTTTTGTGTTATTTTTTACTGAAATGTGGGAACGCT
>JAAFHC010000272.1 GCA_010906935.1 Gelidibacter sp. | reverse complement strand
GTTTTGCTGAGCAAATGCTGGATTACGCAAAAAGATATACCACGTTGCCGGCTGTAAATTAGAAGTCGATATTTATCAAAACAAGGCAGGCTGTATAAAAGTTAAATTTTCGTCAACTTGTTTCAGGTGCTCATATGATGAGATTCTGAACCAAGTTCCGCATGACGTTTTTAAAAACTTTTAAACAGCCTGTTTTTTTTAGTGTAAAGAGAAGGTGATTAAGGTAAAAATCATAATGATTAAAATAGCGGAAATAAGCACTAAAAATGCGTTTTTATAATATTTTTTATGAATTTTAATATCTTTTTTATAACTCCAAACCATCGCAATTATAAAAGCAATCACAAAAAATGCCGCAAAAATTAATTGTCCTTTACTAAACATATTAAATGTATATTTAACACCAAAAATACGTAAATTTCGGTTTATATTTCAGCATAAAAATAAATCAATGAAACGAGTATAACAAATTTTGATACACAAAGGAATGATTATTGGCGAACCTGCCTGCCGGCAGGCAGGCTGCAGCTGTTACCGCTAAAAAATAAAATTTAAACAGATGAAATAGCTACTTATGAAAAACGCTTTAATTATTGGAGCAACTTCCGGAATTGGAAAAGAACTCGCTAAATTGTTGGTGGTAGATTATGATAAGGTTGTAATTACAGGTAGAAGAACGGAATTAAATTACTCGAAGAAATGAAAGACACAAATCCGGAAAAATTTGTGGTTAAAACCCATGATGTAACCGATTTAGATTCGTGTGAGGTGCTATTTTCAACTTTAAAAAACGAATTCAAAACCATCGATTTAGTGGTGTACAGTTCGGGTATTGGTGACCCAAATTACGAATTGGAATGGGAAAAGGAACTGCCAACTTTGCAAACCAATGTGGTTTCCGCCGTTAAAATATATGGATTGGCTTATAATTTTTTTAGAAAGCAAGGTTACGGTCATTTGGTGGGAATTTCTTCCATCGCTTCCATTCGCGGAAATCGCCATGTGCCAGCCTATTTTGCTTCAAAAGCGTTTCAGGCAAATTATTTGGAATCGCTTTGGATGAAAGGCAAAAGAAGCAAAGCCGAAATTTACGTGACCGATATTCAACCTGGATTTGTAGATACTCCTATGGCAATTGGTAAAACATTTTGGATGGCTTCCACAGAAAAGGCCACCAAACAAATTTATACCGCAATAAAAACCAAAAAGAAAAAAGCATATATCACAAAACGTTGGAGATTGGTGGCGTTTGTGCTTAAAAATGTACCGTCTTCATTATTGTTTAAGTTCACCTAAATTAATTTCTTACTAAAATGATACATAAACTGAAAGCCGTTCAGGAATTTCATGAAGCATTCGGATTGGGAATTCAGCACACGCCAATCGCAAAACTGGAAGAACATAAATTAAAATTGCGTTTCGATTTAATGGCGGAAGAAAATGAAGAATATTTGGAAGCTGCCAAAAATAACGATTTGGTTGAAGTGGCCGACGCTTTGGGCGATATGCTGTATATTTTATGTGGCACTATTTTAGAGCACGGTATGCAATATAAAATTGAGGAAGTTTTCAATGAAATTCAGCGCAGCAATATGAGCAAACTCGGCGTAGACGGCAACCCAATTTATAGAGAAGACGGCAAAGTGTTGAAAGGACCCAATTATTTTAAACCGAATATTATAAAAATTTTAAATGATCAATAAAACCCTAAAACAATGAAAAGTAAAACAAATTTTAAAATGATTAGCTTAATGCTTTTGGCGTTTGTAATCACGCATCAAAGTGAAGCACAAAACATGAAAAACAAAAAAAACACGCCGGGAATAAATGTCCAAAATATGGATCCCAAAGAAAAACCATCAAATGATTTTTTTAGATATGTCAATGGCGCTTGGTTGGATAAAGCGGAAATTCCGGCCGACAGAACTTCTTGGGGAAGTTTTAATGAACTCAGAAAAAAAACTGATGCCGATGTGCTAGTAATCCTAAATGAAGCGATTGCGCAAAAAAATGCTCCTAAATTAAGCGATGCGCAGGGAAATTTAACGCCCATGTCTGATCAGGAAAAAGCAGTGAATTATTATGAATCCATTATGGATACGGTTTCAAGAAACAGCCAGGGCTTTAACCCGGTACTTCCTTTTTTGGCAAAAATTGATGCCATAAATAATTTGGAAGATTTGAACCGTCTTTTGGTTGAAAGTGCGCCTTATGGCGGATTGGGTTTTTATAATTTTTACATCTCTAATGATTTAAAAAACAGCAACAGATATGTGGGTTATGTTTCGCCGGCAGGATTGGGATTGTCGCGCGATTATTATGTAGACCAAGATGATAACACCAAATTAAAAAGAGAAAAATATATTGCCCATATTGCCAAAATGCTTCAATTTTATGGTGATTCCAAAGAAATTGCAAGCAAAAATGCACA
>JAAFHC010000271.1 GCA_010906935.1 Gelidibacter sp. | reverse complement strand
CCTTGTTTGGCAATCAGTTCTTCATGCCTTCCCCGCTCAACAATATTTCCGTTTTCAATCACCAAAATTTGATCGGCTTGCTTTATGGTGCTTAACCTGTGCGCTATTACAAAAGTGGTTCTGTCTTTCATCAAAATATGCAAACTTTTCTGAATAAAGGATTCACTTTCCGTATCCAAATTTGAAGTGGCTTCATCTAAAATAATAATTTTAGGATCGGCCAACAAAGCTCTTGCAATGGTAATTCGCTGACGCTGGCCGCCCGATAATTTAACGCCTCTTTCGCCAATTACCGTCTCCAAACCATCATCAAACCTGTCGGTAAATTCATTCACATAAGCGCCTTTTACGGCTTCCAATAACTGTGCTTCAGTAGCATTTGGTCTTGGAAACAATATATTTTCGCGAATGGTGCCTTCATATAAAAAATCGTCTTGTAACACCACACCCAAATGACTTCTGAAACTGCTTAAATTTACGGTAGACAAATCGATACCGTCAACCGTAACTTTTCCTTCCGAAGGATTTAAAAATGACGCCGCCAATCCGGCAATGGTTGTTTTTCCAGATCCTGACGAACCCACCAAAGCGGTAACGCTTCCGGATGGTGCTTTAAAAGAAATGTGATGCAACACTTCTTTGCTTTTTTCATAGCTAAAAGAAACATCTTCAAAAACCATATCGCCAACAATATCCTCCAAAATCACTTTTCTAATTTCCGGATTGTCCTCTTCGGTCATATTCATCAATTCCTGGGTACGGTCAAGTCCGGCCATTGCTTCGGTTAACTGACTTCCAATATTGCTCATCTGTACAATTGGTGCAATCATAAATCCCAAAAACAAGGTAAAAGATACAAATTCACCAATCGTCATGGTATTATTCATCATAAAATAACCGCCTATTCCCATAATTCCTGCGGAAGCCAATCCTAACAAAAATGTGGAAGAACTTGTAATTAACGCTGTGGCAGTCAAACTCTTTTTTACATTCAAAAACAAACGCTCAACGCCCTGCTCAAAATTTTTATTTTCCTGATCTTCAGCATTAAAACCTTTAATTACCCGAACGCCGTTTAGCGTTTCCGTCAATCTTCCCGTAACTTCTGCACTAATTTTTCCACGATCTCTAAAAATGGGGCGGATATATCCAAATGCTTTTAGCGCCACAATTGCAAAAATGGCAACAGGCACCAACACAAAAACGGTCATTAAAGCATTTATTTTAATTAAAATCACCAAAGAAATGACGGCGGTAATAGATCCGCCAACCAATTGCACCAAACCGGTTCCCACCAAATTTCGAACACCTTCAACATCGTTCATTACTCTGGAAACAAGCGCTCCAGATTTGTTGTTGTCGAAAAAACTGATAGGCAAAGTGAGCAATTTCTTTTGCACTTTTGCGCGTAAAACCGAAATTAAATGTTGCGCTTCCACACTTAACAAACGCGTAAGCTCAAAAGAAGTTAAGGCCTGAATTAAAATAGAAAAACAAACCACAATCAATAAAATGGTCAATGCGTTCATGTCCTTTGACGGAATTACCTCATCAATCAAACTTTTACTGGCATAAGGAAGCACCAATCCGGCCAAACTTTTGGCAATAATTAAAACAATTCCTATAAAAATTATTTTTTTTCGTGGCCAAATAAATTCCTTAAATGCCCACTTGTAAGATACGTTGGTTTTGCTCATAACATTTTCTTAAACGAATATCACGCCAAAATATTTTAGGTGACAATTAGGCAGTT
>JAAFHC010000270.1 GCA_010906935.1 Gelidibacter sp. | reverse complement strand
GGGAACGCCCAAAATATTATTTACGTTATATGCCGAATACTTTGAGCATTTAATCCTGCCGAACTTTTATGGCGGATGGCCTGTAAATTCTAATTGGCAAATCGTGTAATTAGCCATATATTTGCACCTCAAAATTTTAGTGATGACTTTTTTAGAAGAAATACAACGCAGACGCACCTTTGGAATCATTTCACATCCTGATGCGGGAAAAACCACCTTAACCGAGAAATTATTGCTGTTTGGGGGCGCCATACAGGAAGCCGGAGCCGTTAAAAGCAACAAGATTAAGAAAGGTGCCACTTCCGATTTTATGGAAATTGAGCGACAAAGGGGAATTTCTGTGGCCACTTCTGTATTGGCTTTTAACTACAAAGGAAAAAAAATAAATATTTTAGACACGCCCGGCCACAAGGATTTTGCCGAAGATACTTTTAGGACCTTGACCGCTGTTGACAGTGTGATTGTGGTGATAGATGTGGCAAAAGGGGTTGAAGAGCAAACCGAAAAACTGGTTGAAGTGTGCCGAATGCGCAAAATTCCCATCATTGTTTTTATCAATAAAATGGATCGCGAGGGAAAAGACGCGTTCGATTTGCTGGATGAAGTGGAGCAAAAATTGGGACTGACCGTGACGCCTTTGAGTTTTCCGATTGGAATGGGTTACGATTTTAAAGGGATTTACAATATTTATGAAAAGAAAATAAACCTGTTTTCGGGTGACAACAAGCAAACCGTTTCCAAAGGAATTGAATTGACCGATATTTCTACGCCGGAACTGGACAAAATTATTGGCGAGAAATCGGCAAATACCTTGCGTGATGAATTGGAAATTTTAAGGGAAGTGTATCCCGTATTTGATAAAAAAGCTTATTTAAACAGCGAATTACAGCCCGTGTTTTTTGGTTCGGCCTTAAATAATTTTGGGGTGAAAGAATTGCTGGACTGTTTTATTGACATTGCGCCATCGCCACAGCCAAAAATGGCCGATATCCGTTTGGTGGACTCCAAAGAAGAGACGCTTACCGGATTTGTATTTAAAATTCACGCCAATATGGATCCCAATCACCGGAACCGATTGGCTTTTGTTAAAATTGTATCGGGCACCTTCAAAAGAAATGCCCCTTATTTACATGTGAGACTGAATAAAAAATTCAAATTTTCGAGTCCGAATGCCTTTTTTGCTGAAAAAAAGGAAATTGTTGAAGAATCATTTCCGGGAGACATTGTTGGACTTCCAGACACCGGAAACTTTAAAATAGGCGACACCTTAACCGAAGGCGAAGTATTGAACTTTAAAGGGGTGCCTAGCTTCTCACCAGAACATTTCCGATACGTAAACAATGCTGATCCGTTGAAATCGAAACAATTATTTAAAGGATTGGACCAATTGATGGATGAAGGTGTTGCGCAGTTATTTACGTTGGAATTAAACGGCCGAAAAGTGATAGGAACCGTTGGCGCGCTGCAATATGAAGTGATCCAATACCGATTGGAACATGAATATGGCGCCAAATGCAGTTACGAAAATTTACATGTGCACAAGGCCTGCTGGGTTGACCCAAAAGATCAGAAAAGCGAGGAATTCAAAGATTTTAAACGCGTAAAACAACGTTATTTGGCATACGACAAACAAGAACAACTGGTATTTTTGGCCGACTCCGCGTTTTCCATTCAAATGACCCAGGAAAAATATCCAAATGTGAAACTGCACTTTACCAGCGAATTTTAACTAAAGTTAAATGTTATTGGTTATT
>JAAFHC010000269.1 GCA_010906935.1 Gelidibacter sp. | reverse complement strand
CCCAAAAATCAACCATTACTGGTTTGTCCGATTTTAATACAACTTCGTCAAAAGTTGCATCTGTTACTTCAATTGCCATACTCTATTTTTTAAATTATTAATTTCACTGATAAGATACAAAAGTAAACAAATATTTTACCATAACCACTTAACCTATATTACTTTTATTTATGATACTATTTACAAAGTTAATGAGCAAGTTAGCCGATTAAAGAAAAAAGAAAAGAGAGTAGAGACAAAAGTTAATGGAAATAAGTAATTTTCAACTTTTAAACTTTTTCCTTTTTAACAAATAAACAATTAGATAATTAGTTAATTAGTTAATGAGCAAATTTGCCGATTAAAGAGAATAGGTCGTAGAGACAAAAGTTAATGAAAATATACAGTTCACAATTAAACAAATAAACAGTTAAACAATTAAACTATTATTCTTAAAACACTTCCTTCGCAATCGCCTTAATATTGTCCGATTTCCCCATAGAATAAAAATGAACTACACGAACGCCTTTAGCTACCAGCTCTTTAGATTGCGCAATGGCCCATTCCACACCAACTTCCCGCACTTGCTCGTTGTTGCTGCATTTTTCAATTTCGGCAATTAACGCTTCTGGCAAATCCAGTTTAAACACCTGCGGAAGCACTTGTAAGTGACGTTTTATAGCAATGGGTTTTATGCCCGGAATTATGGGAACCGTAATCCCAATAGCGCGTGCTTTCTCCACAAAATCAAAAAATTTCTGATTGTCGAAAAACATTTGTGTCACCACATAATCGGCTCCTGCTTTAATTTTTTCTTTCAGCCTTCTCAAATCGGCATCTAAACTCGGCGATTCCATATGTTTCTCCGGATATCCCGCAACCCCAATGCAAAAATCGGGTTTGTATAACGTCTCCTCTATTTCGTGCAAATATTTCCCTTTATTTAAATCACTAATCTGCGTCACCAATTCAGTTGCATATTGATGTCCGCCCTTTGTTTGCGCAAAATATTTTTCGTGCTTCATGGCATCCCCGCGCAAAGCCATCACATTGTCCAATCCCAAATAATGACAATCCACCAATAAATATTCCGTTTCTTCCTTGGTAAATCCGCCACACAACACATGCGGAATCGCATCCACATTGTACTTATATTTTAAAGAAGCGCAAATCCCAACCGTTCCTGGTCGCATCCGCGTAATTTTTTGTTCCAAAAGCCCTTCTCCTTTAGAAATATAAAGGTGTTCTTCCCTTGAGGTGGTCACATCAATAAAAGGAGGCTTAAATTCCATTAACGGATTGATATTGTCGTACAATTCCTGAATATTTTGTCCCTTTTGCGGTGGCACAATTTCAAACGAAAACAACGTTTTCCCTTTGGCTTGCTTTATGTGATCTGTTACTTTCATTTTTTTGGTTGTTGGTTCTTGGTTGTCGGTTGTTTCAAGTTTCAGGTTTTACTAAATTGTAAACAAATAAACATTTCAACTTTTAACTTTTTTTGGCGTTTCCTTTCAGGTCGCGCTATTCGCTATATCTTTTTTTTCATTTCATTTCAAAAAAGGATACCGCTGCTATCGCTAACGCAAAATTGATTTTCGAATTACGAATTACGAATTTTTGATATATTGGATTCAAAAATTATTAATTGTTAATTATTAATCATTAATATTTGGTCTTAACCATTTCTTGGCTGTTTCAAAATCCATCTTTTTCCTATCTGCAAAATCCTTTACCTGTTCTTCAGTTATTTTCCCTACACCAAAATATTTGGCGTTTTCATTCCCAAAATAATAGCCAGAAACCGATGCTGCCG
>JAAFHC010000268.1 GCA_010906935.1 Gelidibacter sp. | reverse complement strand
TCAATTCAGCCGCACGTTTTTCTTTTTCTTCATTTTGAAAGACGAGTTCTTTGTTGGCAATAATCAATTCAGCCGCACGTTTTTCTTTTTCTTCGTTTTGAAAGGCAAGTTCTTTGTTGGCAATAATTAATTCTGCTGCACGCTTTTCCTTTTCTTCATTTTGAACGATTAATTCATTGGTTTTTAAATACAGATCCGCAATAGCGGCCACTTTTGCTTTTAATATCTCAGGATTAAGTGGTTTAATCATATAATCCACTGCGCCGGTTTGATAACCTCTGTCAATTTGTTTGGTATTATCCATACTGGCAGTTAAAAAAATAATTGGGACATGTTTAAGTGTTTCTATTTCGCGAATTAATTCTACAGTTTCAAAACCATCCATTTCCGGCATTTGCACATCCATTAAAATGAGCGTAAAATCTTGTTCGTGTAACAAAATTTTTAAAGCTTTATTACCTGAATTTGCTTTCACGCATTTATAATTTTTGTTGGAAAGTATTAATTCCAAGGCAAATAAATTTTCCGGTAAATCATCAACCAGTAAAATTTTAACAGGGTCATTTGCTTTCATATACCTTAAAAATTAAGTTAATCGTATTTTAATTCTTTTTAACGGCTTGTTTAACAGTTACACTCGTATCAATGCATTTTTAATTTTTTGTATTCACTTGTGTTTTTTAGTTGGTGGTTTTGATGGTATTATAGGCTTCTTCTAATTCTTTGCATGCTTGCAAGCATATATTTTCAATGTCTAAAACGAGGGCTGTGATTTCCACCTTGTCTGAAATAAAGGTTTCTGTATTTTGCTGATTCCTTGCATATTCCTGAACTTTTTTTGCCATTTCCTCATAATCCGAACTAATTCCCACTATGATGAATGACGGAATCATTTTATGTGCTGAAGCCTGCAAGGATTGCCAATCTTCTTCTTGAAAACTTTGCCTCATCGCTCGTATTAATGGTGGTGTTTGTTCAAGGTAAAGAGAAATCATTTGCATCAATAATTCCCCATTAGACTTTGTTCGGCTTTTTAAATAGTCGAGATTGGTACATGTAACATTTTCACTTAGAGAAATAATATTTATTGGTTCGTTAATTTTTACCGGTTTATTTACCAATCCAACTATTTTGTTGTATAATAATCTTTCATCAACAGGTTTTGCGATGTAATCATTCATTCCAAAGGCTTTGCATTTTTTCAAATCAACCGTGGTGACGTCGGCAGTTAAGGCAATGATTGGAATCTTGGAATTCATGATATTGCGAATGTATGCTGTAGCTTCAAAACCATTCATTTCAGGCATTTGCAAATCCATCAAAATAATATCATAGGCGTTGTTTTTTAATTTTTCGATGGCTATTTTTCCATTACCGGCGATGTCGCGTTCAAAACCAAAATCATCCAAAAGCGTTTTCATCAGCATTTGGTTGAGCACAATATCTTCTACAACCAATACTTTTATGTTCTTGATTCCCGAATCCGTTTTGGCAAAAAACGTTTCTGAGTCAGTTTTAGCATTTGTTTTTTGAAAAGTTAATGTAAAACTAAAAGTACTTCCCAAATTGATTTTACTTTCTACTTGAAGACTTCCGCTTTGAGCTTCAACCAATTTTTTAACAATGGCGAGTCCTAAGCCGGTACCTCCGTATAATCTTGAAGTACTGCTGGTTGCTTGTTGAAAATTATCGAAAATTGAGGTTATTTTATTTTGGGGTATTCCAATTCCAGTATCTTTAACAGCAAATTCAATGGTCACTTTCTTTTCCTCGTCATTTATTAATTTTGCACTAACC
>JAAFHC010000267.1 GCA_010906935.1 Gelidibacter sp. | reverse complement strand
GCAACAACAATTACAGTTCATGGAATCGTATTAATCAAAACATGCCTTTACTCCCAGGTGAAGGATATACCATGAAAGGATCTTCTGGCGCTGTAAATATTGGAAGCCAACAAAACTATGTGTTTAAAGGAAAACCGTATAATGGTGATTTTACGTTGCCAATCACAGCAGGCGGTGACCGACTTATTGGGAATCCATATTCTTCAGCCATGGATGCCAATGAATTTATTTTGGACAATATAAAGGAAACTATAAATGGAATGGTAGGAAGAAATGCTAAAAATATTTTTAATGGTGCTTTGTATTTTTGGGATCATTTTGGAGAAAGAAACTCGCATTATTTAAAGGAATATGTCGGTGGTTATGCAACCTATACCTTAATGGGTGGCACAAAAGCCATTGCAAATGACGCTCGTATCAATACAACTTCAGGTATTTTATCATCGAAAGAACCTCAACAGTATATTCCTGTTGGACAAGGATTTTTTGTAATAGCCGAATTAGATATATTGACGGATTCAACAACCACCACTGTTGAAGGCGGTAATATTGTATTCAAAAACAGTCAGCGCGTTTTTGTTCGAGAATCGGGCGACACCTCTGTATTTATGAAAGCCGCAAAATCTAAAATTTCTGGAAAAGAAACGGCTGAAAATAAAGTGGATAGCGATTCAAGACCAAAAATTTGGTTGCAATTCGATTCTCCAACCGGTTATCATAGGCAGTTATTGGTTGGTGTTGACGAAAACACTTCCAATAATTTCGATTTAGGCTATGATGCACCTATTGCTGGTGTTGGTAAAGAAGATATGTACTGGACTTTTAGTGGAAGCAAATTTGTGATTCAGGCCGTTAATAATTTCAATAACCAGCAAGAATTGCCATTGGGTCTTAAAGTCAGTAAAACTGGATTGGTTCGAATAAAAATAGACAAAACAGAAAATTTGAATAAAAACCTTTTGTTATACATTAAAGATAAATTAACAAATGAAACCTTCGAAATTACGGAAAAACCTTTTGAAATGATGTTGGATGCTAGAGTTTATACAGATAGATTTGCGTTGACTTTTAAAATGAATATGGTCGCCGATGTAAATGCCGTATTAATGAATGAAGACGTTTTGGTTACTGTAAAAAACCCTTTAATTGCCGAAGATGTTTCTATGGTGCAAAATGAGCAACCTGTAAATATAGGCATTCACGTAGTTATGAACAACACTATTGGCGAGCTGCAAATTAACAATGTCACCAATACCGAAATACTGAACATAAACTTATTTAACAATGTTGGGCAATTGGTGAACAGTTGGAACACCAACTTAAACAAACGCGATATTTCTTTGCCAGTTCACACAGCCACCGGCATTTACAATGTGCAAATAACCACCAAAAACGGCACAACCGTTAAAAAAATTATGGTGGAGTAATGGGAAGTTAGCTATTAAAAGTAAAATTCCAAATGTGAACCACCAAATAAAACAACTTTAGGCACTCCAAACTTGAAACTTGAAACCTGAAACTCAAAAAGAACCAGCTCCGCAAAGTCTCCCGACTTTGAGGTAATTAAACCTGAAACTTGAAACCTGAAACTTGAAACCTGAAACTCAAAAAGAACCACCAAACAAAACTACTCTAGGCACTCCAAAAGAATCAATTTAGTATTAGTATTGAGTATTTTGATTTTTTTTGACCGCAAGACCTTTTTTACACAAAAGCAGAAATCCCCGTAATGTCCATTCCCGTAATTAACAAATGAATATCGTGCGTTCCTTCGTACGTAATCACACTTTCTAAATTCATCATATGGCGCATAATGGAAT
>JAAFHC010000036.1 GCA_010906935.1 Gelidibacter sp. | reverse complement strand
TCATCGGTAACCCAAAGCGCACCGGTTTCGGCAACGCCAAAATGTGCTTTTACAATGGTTAATGCTACATCTTTTAAAGAGTGCGGATCATCATTCATCCAATCGGTTGCCGCAATTTGGGAAAGTTCGGGCAGCGTGGTAATGATGCGCTTTTCGGCATCATAATTAATCTTGATAAAGTCAATCACAGCATCATAATCAGCAACTTCAACAAAGTCGCCGCCAATGCTTTGCAACACCGTTTTGTATTTGTCGAGGTTCTCATAATTTTCCAAACCTAAAAAACTTAAATCGGGCAATGCGCTTACCGACAAAGGCTGATTTTGTTTTATTTTTTCTAAAATATTGGCTTTACTGCTCATGGTTTTTATCTTTTGATGCTGTTGAATTTTTTTGATACCATTCTCTGAAAGATTCTTCTGGTGGCGCTGGCATTTCTCTCTGTTTGTACCACGGATTAAAACTGTTGCTAACCAATCCAGGCATTTTATCCAACACAAATCGGCCCATTTTTCCTGCCAAATTAAAAATCATCGGATTTGACAAAACAGCCGACATACCTTTCATCATTAACGTTTTACTCTTAGGCGTATAACCTTCTTTAACCAGTTTTTGTCGCCATTTATATAATTGTACGTGAATGTCGATTTTTACCGGACAAACATTGGTGCATGAACCGCACAGTGTGCTCGCAAAAGGTAAATCGGCATTTTTGCTCATATCTAAATTTGGCGCCAATATGGAACCGATTGGCCCAGCAACGGCATTGTGATAACTATGTCCGCCGCTTCTTCTGTAAACCGGACAAGTATTCATGCAGGCGCCACAGCGAATGCATTTCAAAGAACTTCTAAAATCTTCCCTTCCCAATTGCGTGCTTCTTCCATTATCCACAATTACAAGATGAATTTCTTTGCCATCACCGGGTTTTTTAAAATGGCTTGAATAGGTGGTAATCGGCTGCCCGGTAGCGCTTCTTGCCAACAAACGAAGAAAAACGGCCAAATGTTTTCGTTGCGGAATAATTTTTTCAAAACCCATACAGGCAATATGAACATCGGCTAAATGAACGCCCATATCGGCATTTCCTTCATTGGTGCAAACCACAAATTCTCCAGTTTCCGCAATCGCGAAATTGACGCCAGTTAAGGCAATTTTTCTGGAAAGAAAGGTGTCTCTTAGGTGTTGACGAGCAGCTTCTGTTAAATATTTTGGATCGTTATTTCCTTTTTCTGTGCCAAGGAATTTATGGAAAGTCTCGCTAACATCGGCTTTTTTGAGGTGAATGGCAGGCAAAACAATGTGACTTGGCGCTTCTTTGCGCAACTGAACAATGCGTTCTCCCAAATCGGAATCGATGACATCAATTCCTTTTTCGGTTAAATATTCATTCAAATGACATTCTTCGGTAAGCATCGATTTTGATTTCACCATTTGGGTAACCCCATGCTTTTCCATAATGGAATGCACAATTTTATTGTGTTCGTCGGCATTTGCAGCCCAATGAACAATGATACCATTATTTTTGGCATTTGTTTCAAAATCAATCAAATACTGATGCATATTGGAAAGCACATTGTTTTTTATTTGAGAAGCTGTTTCTCTCAGTAATTCCCAATCTGCTATTTGAAAAGCGGCTTTATCCCGTTTCTCACGAACAAACCAAAGCGTTTCATTGTGCCAATCTGTTCGTTTTTCATCTTTGATAAAAATCTCAGCGGCTTTGCTGTGTTCTATAATTTTTGTTTCCATTTGGCGCTAATGTTTTTTATAGAGTCATAAATTTTTTGTCATCTCTAATTTTTCATTCCGTTTAATATTTCGGCGATATGTATGATTTTAATAGGACTTTTTTGTCTTTTCAAAGTGCCTTCCAAATGCATTAAACACGACATATCATAACCGGTAATATATTCTACATGCTGATTTTCGTGGTCTTTTACGCGGTCTTGGCCCATTTTTGCTGAAATGGCTTCTTCGGTGACGCAAAAAGTGCCGCCAAAACCACAACATTCATCTTTTTTGCTCAGCGAAACCAGTTCCAATCCTTTTATGCCGCTCAATAATTGTTCGGGCTTGGAGAAAAAAGGCGCGTTCAATTCACTCATTTGCGAAAGGTGCAACATCCGCTGTCCATGGCAACTTTGGTGCAATCCAACGCGGTGTGGAAAATTTCCTTCAATTTTTTCTATTTTTAAAATATCGGTGATAAACTCGGTAAGTTCATAAACCCGTTTTCTGATTTGCAATGCCAATTGTTCGTTTTTTTCATCGTGCAAATGGTCTTTTACGTGCAATGTGCAACTTCCTGACGGACTTACAACATAATCAAATTCGGCAAAATTGGCGATAAAATTGGCATCACAATCTTTGCTTAAATGCTCATAACCGCTGTTTGCCATCGGTTGCCCGCAACAGGTTTGTTTCATAGGAAAGCTCACATCACAACCTAATTTTTGCAATAATTCATAAGTGGCAATGGCTACTTTTGGGTAAAATTGATCGACATAGCAGGGCACAAAGAGTCCGATTTTCATAGGTAAGTTTATAAAATTTAATTGATTTTAAAAAAACGTAAAGTTAGCGTTTTTATAGGTTAATACCTAATCAATTAAGCACAGGACAGTGGTTTAGAATCAGTTTAAATTGTTGTTTATTTTGATAGAAATTTTCAAAAAATATGCTTTAAAAAGCAATAGATCAACGTAAAGTTAAACCAATTTTGATAGGAACCTATTTTTTATAAAGGCCTTATTTTTTAGGCATTATATTTTTGAGTAAATCCTTCATTTTTGGTTAAATATTTTAAGTAACTCTTAAGAAATGGCTAAATTTTTTTTAACTTTAATGATTAATTTTGCCGAATGAGAATTTTAATAGTGGAAGACGAACCAGGAATATACAATTTCCTGAAACAAGGCTTGGAAGAAGAATCTTTTTCAGTAGATATTGCTGTAGAAGGAAACAAAGGCCTTCAATTAGCGCTTTCGGGAGATTATGATTTATTGCTGTTGGATTGGATGGTTCCCGGTATTAGCGGAATTGAAGTTTGCCGCCAGTTCAGAAAAGAATTTAAAGATACGCCAGTTATTTTTTTGACCGCCAAAGATACCGTTGATGAAACCATTTTCGGATTGCAATCAGGCGCCAACGATTATATCAAAAAACCCTTTCATTTTGAAGAATTATTAGAAAGAATCAAGGTTCAATTAAGGCCAAAGTCGGGAGAACATTCCATTTTTAATCTGGGAAATATTACCTTAAATACTGGAAATCATCAAGTTTTAAAAAATGGGGAAGAAATTAATTTGACACAAAAGGAGTTTGCATTGTTAGAATTTTTAATAAGAAATAAAGACAAGGTTTGTAGAAGAACCCGAATTATTGAGCGTGTTTGGGACATCCATTTTGAATATAATACAGGTGTTATTGATGTGTATATCAACTCTTTGAGAAAAAAATTAGATATGAAAGAGGCTGAAAATTATATTCAAACCGTACGGGGAATTGGTTATATGGCAAAAGAACTTTGAACATTCGCGTAAATTCCACAAACCAAATAAAATATTTAAAAATGAATTTAAGTTTCAGAAATAGAATTGCCTTGCACTATATGATTGCCACTGCCATTATTGTTGCAGTTGTTTTTAGTGTGGTCTTTTTTGTGGTTCAGGAAACGGTTTATCACAATTTGGACAATGACCTTACCTATGAAGCTGAAAAACATACGGATGAAATTAAAATACTAGGTGACAGCATTCATTTTATAAACAAGGCAGAATGGGCAGAAATTGAACATAGGGAAATTCAGGTAAATCCTGTTTTTATTCAGATTTTTGATAAAAACGGAAACCTGATGGACAAATCGCCCAATCTTAAAGGTGACGAGCTTCCGTTTAGTAAACAAGAACAATTTGGCGGGCATTTTAATGAAAATTTGAACAAAAAACCCATTCGTCAAATTCAAATTCCCATTGAACAAAACGGAAAAATTAAAGGATATGTGGTTGCTGCAATGTCTTTAGAATCCTCAAACATGGTGTTTTTGAAATTAAGAAATGTGCTTTTCATTTCCTATTTGCTGCTTTTGGCCGGTTTATATTTTATTTCAAGATATTTGGCAGGCCGCAGCATTATTCCAATTAGAAATATCATTGAAACCACCAACAGGATCACCAAAAACAATCTTAATGAAAGGGTAGATTTGCCAGCTCATAAAGATGAATTATTTCACTTATCTTCCAGCATCAACGAATTGTTGCAACGCATAGAAAATGCCATAGAAAAAGAGCGCCAATTCACTTCCGATGCTTCGCATGAGTTGCGAACGCCACTATCTTCCCTGCGAGGAACTTTAGAGGTTTTGATCAGAAAACCAAGGGAACAAGTTGAATATGAGGAAAAAGTAAAGTACAGTCTTTCAGAAATAGAACGGATGACCACAATTATAGAACAATTGTTGTTATTGGCAAGATTGGATGCAAATTCTATTACAAATAGTTCATTGCAAGTATCACTGCCAGTTCTCATTGATGAAATTTTATCGAGATATAAGAAAGTAATTTCAGCTAAAGAAATAAAGTTAGATTTTAATTCCAAAACAAGCGATGGAATGCTAGTTCCTAAGTATTATACCAATCTTATTTTGGACAATATAATATGTAATGCCATAAAATATTCAAAGGAAAATTCTAGTCTGCATATCACTATTTCTGATACTGAAAGTGGCATTATATGCAAAATTAAGGATGAAGGCATTGGTATAAAAAAAGAAGATATTGAAAAACTGTTCAATCCTTTTTTTAGATCAGAAGCTTTAAATCATAAAGAAATTTTCGGAAATGGGCTCGGACTTTCAATCGCCAAAAAAGCTGCGGATGCTATCAATGCAAAGCTTCTTTTGGAAAGCGAATTGGGTATTGGCACCATAGTTACCATTGCATTTTAAGCAAATTTTAAGAAAGTGTAAAGAATGCTCTTAGTTAAGGAATTTATTTTTGTTAAATATTTTTAATGAATCTTTAAAAAAATGTTAGGAAAAATTATTCAGTATAGTATTCATCATAAGCTTATTGTATTATTATTTACTGCAGGCATTGTGGGATTTGGTTTGTATTCCCTATCTAATATTCCAATTGGTGCGGTACCGGATGTAACCAACAATCAGGTACAGGTGATTACCACTTCCAGAAATTTAGCTACTGAAGATGTTGAAAAATTTCTAACTTATCCTGTTGAATTGGAAATGGCGAATTTGCCGGGAGTTATAGAAATTCGTTCAGTTTCAAAATTTGGATTGTCGGTGGTTACTGTAGTTTTTGATGATAAGATGGGAACCTATCTTCCTCGCCAGCTTATTGCAGAAAAAATTAAAAGTGCCGAAGAAAAAATTCCTGCCGGATTTGGAACGCCATTTATGGGGCCAGTATCTACCGGATTGGGGGAGATTTACCAATATATTATAGATGTTGATTCAAAATACAAAGACAAATATTCCCTATCGGATATTCGTACCATTCAAGATTGGACAGTAAAACGCCAATTGTCAGGTATTCCGGGTGTGGTAGAAGTGAATACTTGGGGAGGGCATTTAAAACAATATGAAGTTGCCATAAATCCGGAGCGATTGCGAGCTTTAAATATTTCCATATTTGAAGCGTTTAACGCATTGGAAAAAAATAATAGTGTTGCAGGAGGCGGCTATATTGAAAAAGTTAACGAAAGTTATTTTATAAGAGGAGAAGGTCTTGTTGGGTCTATTGATGATGTTGAAAATATTGTTATTGTCAATAGAGAAGGTATTCCTGTTTACATAAAAGATATCGCATCGGTTGGTTTTGGTTACGCAAATCGTTTTGGCGCCATTACAGGCAATGGGGAAGGAGAGAAAGTTTTAGGCCAGGTTATGATGTTAAAGGGCGCAAACTCAAGCGCGGTTATTGAAGCCGTAAAACAACGCGTTGCTGAAATACAAACCAATTTACCTCCGGGAATAACCATCAATCCTGTTTTGGAAAGAAGCGAACTTATCGCAAAAACAACTTTTACCATTGCAGAAAACCTGATTTTAGGTTGTTTAATCGTCATTTTTGTGGTGGTGTTGTTGTTGGGGAATTTGCGATCGGGATTGGTTGTGGCCTCAGTAATTCCGCTTACGTTGCTTTTTGCCTTGTCATTGATGTATATTTTTGGCGTAGATGCCAATTTAATGAGCCTTGGTGCTATCGATTTTGGGATTATTATTGATGGTGCAGTCATCATTGTAGAATTTATAGCCTTCAAAATAACAAGTCAGCGAGCGAATTTGTTGGCACTTCCAAAAAATGAAAGACAAGGCTTAATCGATAAAATCACTTATCAGGGCGCAACCAAAATGATGAATTCCGCAGTTTTTGGACAGTTAATTATCATCATTGTTTTTATACCAATTTTATCCTTGGTAAATGTGGAAGGAAAAATGTTTAAGCCAATGGCAATGGTATTTGTTTTTGCACTTATTGGTGCCATGATTTTGTGTTTTACTTACATTCCGGTAATGGCTTCATTGTTTATTAAGCCTACAAATACGGAGAAAAAAACAATTTCATCACAATTAATTGCATTTCTTATCAGTAAATACCAACCTACCATTTCTTGGGCATTAAGAAAAAAACAGTTGGTTTTGGGAATGTCCTTTGCATTATTGGTAATCACAGCACTACTTTATAATAGTATGGGTGGAGAATTTGTTCCCACACTTGATGAGGGCGATTTTGTGATTCAGCCTGTGCTTAAAACGGGAACTTCTTTAACAAAAACGATTGAAGCGACCACACAAATGGAAAAAATATTAATAAAATTTCCAGAGGTGGAGCAAGTGGTAAGCCGAATTGGCGCCGCAGAAATACCTACCGATCCTATGTCCATGGAAGAAAGTGACGTTATTATTAAATTAAAACCGAAAAGCGAATGGGTTTCTGCCAAAACGAAAGATGAATTGGCTGATAAGTTTAAAGAAGCTTTGTCTGAAATTGCTGGTGTTGATTATGAGTTTACACAACCCATAGAAATGCGTTTCAATGAATTGATTACCGGTGTTAGAGCCGACTTGGCCATCAAAATATTTGGGGAGGATTTAGATTTGCTTTACAAAAAGGCTTTAGAGGTTGAAAAAGCCATTAAAAATGTGGAAGGTGCTGCAGATATTTCTGTGGAAAAAACAGCCGGATTGCCTCAAATGTCGGTAAAATATGACCGTCGGAAAATTGCAAAATACGGATTGAATATTGAAGACCTAAATAAGGTTATTACCATGGGGTTTGCAGGAATGCCATCCGGAACTGTTTTTGAAGGGGAAAAGCAATTTGATTTGGTGATAAGATATGATGACGCCCATAGAAAAGATATTGACAATATTGAAATGGCTTCTGTAATGATGCCCAATGGCAACCGACTTCCACTAAGTGAGTTTGCTGAAATAAGCTACACCAAAGGTCCGGCTAAAATATCTAGAGACAATACAAAAAGGAGAATTGTTGTGGGCGTAAATGTTCGTAACCGAGACTTAGAATCGGTGGTAAAAGACGTTCAGGAGATCATAGAACGTGATGTAAATCTTCCAATAGGTTATTCCATAAGTTACGGCGGTCAATTTGAGAATTTACGCACGGCATCGGCCAGATTAAAAGTTGCCGTGCCAATTGCTTTGGTGCTCATTTTTGTATTGCTATATTTTGCCTTCGATTCGGTAAAAGAAGCCTTAATTATTTACAGCGCCATTCCTTTATCGGCCATTGGCGGTGTGTTTCTGCTTTATTTAAGAGGAATGCCTTTCAGCATTTCAGCAGGAGTGGGTTTTATTGCCTTGTTTGGTATAGCGGTTTTGAACGGAATTGTATTAATAGAAGAGTTTAAAGATCTTAAAGCTCACGGAATTATTAACATTAACAGGCGAATTCTTATGGGGACAAAAAACAGATTAAGGCCAGTATTGCTTACGGCTGCGGCGGCAGCGTTAGGTTTTCTTCCAATGGCAATTTCAACGTCTGCTGGTGCTGAGGTGCAGCGTCCTTTAGCGACTGTAGTAGTTGGCGGATTAATTTCGGCCACTGCATTAACACTTGTGGTATTGCCAATTTTGTATGCCATGTTCGATAGAAAAGGCCATCATAAAGTAAAAGTCAAAAAGCAGGCGTTTACCATGTTGATAATTTTGCTGATACCTATTTTTGGTATGGCACAAAGCAAAGAGGTTTCTGCAGACCAAGCGGTACAAATGGCATTAAAAAATAACAATGGCTTGCAAGCTTCCGCAGAAAAAGTAAATCAGGCAAAACAATTGGTGGGTACTGCCTTTAATATTGACAAAACTCACATTTATTATAATTATGATGAAAATAATTTTGCAGAAAACGGAGTTCCGCTCAAAGTTTTTGGCATAAGCCAGTCTATCATGTTTCCAACCATTTATGGAGCGCAACGAAAAGTGGAAAAGCAAAAAGTTGCCATGTCAACACAGCAATATAAACTTAGTGAAAGATTGTTAACAAAAGAAGTTTATAAAGCTTATTACCATGTTATTTATAACAAAAATCTGGTAAAACAGTATATGTATTTGGACAGCTTGTACGGGCAATTTGCAAGAGCTGCAAACAAACGCTATGGGGTTGGCGAAACCAACTTATTGGAAAAACTGACGGCGGAAACCAAGCAGAAGGAAATTTTATTGCAGCTTTCCCAAAGCAGGGAAAGCGTTTTTAAAGCGTATACATTTCTACAGCAATGGGTGCAATCCGATACGGTTTTTGTGGTTGGGGAAAGTGAAATGCCACGATTAAATCTCCAGAAATGGAATGTGGCCGAACATCCTAAAATACAGTATTTTGAAGCTTCAAAGGCATTGTCTAAAACAACACTTTCCTTGGAAAGACAGCGATTGCTGCCCGATTTACAATTTTCTGTTTTTCAAGGAACCAATAATGGGTTGAATGCCAAACAATATCAGGGTTTTGAAGCAGGGGTTGCCATTCCTTTATGGTTTGGGGCGAACAAATCAAAAATCAATGCCGCAAAAACGGAGGTCTTGATTTTGGAAAATGAATTAGAAAACTATAAAATTCAACTCGAAGCTAATTATCAGGGATTATTATCGGACCTAAAGAAATTTGAAGAAGCCATCAACTATTATAATCAAACAGGTAAAAAGTTAGCCAATGCATTAACCTTAAATGCGTCGAAAGCCTTTCAAAGCGGAGAGATTGATTTCCTTCAATATGTTCAGCTCTTGGAAAATGCTAAAAATATAGAAATCAGTTATTTGAATAACCTTTTTGAGTACAACTCAACGGTATTAGAATTAAACTATTTAACCAATTAATGATGAAAAAAATGTTCAACAATTTTAAGAATAATAGGATTTTAAAAGGATTGCTTGTTTTGGTATTGGTAAGTTTGATTTCCTGCAATGCTGAAAAAAAGTCAGAAACTGCAGGCACAAACGATGCTTCAGAAAATGCAGATACAGATTCTATCACCATCACCGAATCTCAATTTAAAGCTTCCAATATGGAATTGGGAAAGCTCACTTTACAAGATTTTAGCAAGTCTATAAAAGCCAATGGAATGTTTGATGTGCCGCCCCAAAACAAAGCCACGGTAAGTGCTTATTTTGCCGGATATGTAAAAAACATTACCCTTTTACCTGGCGATGTGGTGAAGAAAGGACAAGTTTTGTTCACCTTGGAAAATCCGGAATATGTTCAGATGCAACAGGATTTTTTAGAAGCAAAAGGACGTTTAAATTATTTAAAATCCGACTATGACAGGCAAAAATTGTTATTGGATGACAACGTGACTTCCCAAAAGAATTATCTGAAAGCAGAATCGGAATACAAGGTTACACTGGTGCAATTTCAGTCGTTAAAAAAGAAATTGGGATTAATGAACATCAATGCAAATACGTTAACTGGGGAAAACATAAGTTCAGTGATCAGTGTGTTGTCTCCTTTATCAGGTTTTGCAACTACCATAAATGCCAGCAAAGGAATGTTTTTAAATCCTTCTGATGTTGCTATGACCATTACCAATACCGAACAATTGCATATAGAATTAAAGATTTTTGAGAAAGACCTACCTTCCGTAAAAGTGGGTCAATCCATTAAAGTAATGCTCCAAAATGAACCCGGAAAAGTGTATGAAGGCAAAGTGCATTTAATTAATAGAGCGATAAATGCTGCAGAAAGAACCATAGATATTCATGGAGATTTGGTGAATAAAGAAGATGCCAAACTTTTTGCACCTGGGATGTATCTAGAAGCAGCTATTTTAACGGCAACTGAAAAATTCCTTGCTTTACCCCAAGAAGCGGTTGCGAATATTGAAAATGATTTTTTTGTGTTGGTAAAACAAAATACAACTTCTTTTAAAAGAATGCCTGTCAAAATTGGTGCAACCGACAACGGATATGTGCAAATCCTCAACGCAGAAGATTTTGATGCGAATACAGAATTTTTAACCAAAGGCGCATTTAACTTAATTTCTGAATAAATCATGAACCTCGAAAAAGCTATACAAACCGAAATAGATACCGCATTTCTTTATCACGAAATGGTGAAACTTTCCGAAGATGAAGAACTTAAAATTTTTTACGGAGAAATGGCAGCTATTGAAAACAGGCATGTAGAAAAATTCTTCGCCAAAATTGCTGCTTATAATCCGAATTTTAAACTTAGTGGTCCATCACTCAGGGCAAGAATCTTAGCAAATTTAGGCAAACGCTTTGGAACAAACATTATTTTGAGCGCTCTTACCAATACCGAAAAAAGTATGTCTTTGGCTGCTTTGAATAAAAAACAAAAAAATAATGAGCCCATAATAGGAAGCGAAGCAAGGCATTTTAATATTCTTAAATCGATGGAATCCTTTACCGGTGGCGGTATAGGCAAAATTGAGGGAAGGCACCGTACTGTTGGCGGAAACGCCTTAAGAGCCGCAGTTTTGGGCGCCAATGACGGTTTGGTTTCAAACCTTAGTTTGGTCATGGGTGTTGCCGGTGTTACCATGGAAGGCAATGGTGTTTTAATTGCCGGTCTTGCAGGATTGCTTGCAGGCGCTATTTCTATGGCTTTGGGGGAATGGATTTCCGTTCGAAGTTCCCAAGAATTATATGAACGCCAAATAGAACTTGAATTTGAAGAAATAGAAAACAATCCGGAAGAAGAAAAACAAGAATTGATTCTTTTGTATCGCGCCAAAGGGTTTAGTGAACAAGAAGCTACTAATGCCGTAACCCAAATTTGGGATGACCCTGAAAAGGCAAAACAAGTGCTTGTTACGGAAGAATTGGGAATTAATCCCGATGAATTGGGCGGGTCGGCTTGGGAAGCTGCTTTTGCCTCTTTTTTCCTATTTTTAATTGGGGCAATAATCCCTGTATTTCCTTTCTTTTTTGCAAAAGGATTTAACGCCATCATTTTTAGCGCCATCGCGAGCACCATAGGTTTGTTTGGAATTGGCGCTGCCATAACGCTGATTACAGGAAAATCTTTTGTAAAATCGGGTTTAAGGCAAGTGTTGTTTGGTTTGGCCGCAGCGGCTGTAACTTTTGGAATAGGACATATTATTGGCGTATCTATTGCAGGATAAAATGTTAAATATTTAAAAGTTAAATATTAAATAGTAAAAGTTCAAGTTTAAAACATCTAACAAATAACGTATAACATATAACAAATTTAAAAACAGCATATTATGAACGAAGCGCATTTACATTTAGTGGTTAATCATTTGCCTATTGTGGGTATTTTGATTGGTTTATTGGTTTTGGTCACTGGTTTTTTATTGAAAAAATCGGAAGTTAAAGTCACCGCTTTAGGCATTTTTGTTTTCAGTGCTTTGGCGTCAATTGCAGCTTTTTATTCAGGGGAAGGCGCTGAAGAAATTGTGGAGAGAATTCCGGGGATTAGCGAAACATTGATCAATCAGCATGAAGAAGTTGCTGAATTGTTTTTTACCGTAATTTTAATTTTAGGCGGAATTTCACTGGTTGCCATGTTTTTGGAAATCAAAAAATATAAGTTTGCCAAATTTGGATTTATTTTGGTGACTTTGATTTTATTGGTAGCTGTCGTATTGGCCAAAAACGTTGGAACAACCGGTGGTGAAATAAGACATACAGAAATTAGAAACGATGCTAATTTGATTCAGATTCAAACAGGGGAGGATCACGATGGTGATTAGTCAAGGAACTTAATATTTCTATTGGTGAGATTCCAGCTCGTGTTTAAGGTAATTTATCTATAAAAAAGCGCCAGAGAGACCCTTGCCAGCAAATGAATTTGGATAAATTTTTATTAAAAACTAGGAATTTATCTTAGTTCTTCTTAAAATTGCGGTTTCTATGAAAGAAAAATCATTAAAGATATATCAGTCACTTTTCTATTTAAATTTAGATTCTTTGAAAAATTTAATTCAGGAAGAAAGTGATTTGCACTTAATTTTTCCAGTTCCTAAAGAAATTGCTTATCCGGAATCCTTCGTGAAATTGACCGTTTTTGATATTTTAAGAATGAAAATTGATATTTGGGCGCAGGTTAATATTCAGGAAAATTTAGAATTGTTAACAGGTTTTTTACCTGAAAAAATTTATAAAAGAGCCCTAGAATGCAAGGAATATTTAGACCATAAATTTCCTGATTTTAATGCTGATTTTGAGTATGTTAAGCATCGTGATTTGATGTTGGATTCTCTTGCTAATAAAAATGATATTGAAGGAGAAGTGTTTAATGATTATATAAATAGAGGGTTTGAAAGTTTAGACTTGGAATTGGTAAATGCGGTCATAGCAAGAAATGAAGACTTGGTGATTGATTTGCTAAAAAGCGGTGCCAATCCAACGATTAAATTATCGCATATAAACCCTACAATTGATATTATGAACTATTTGGCACATGAAGTAAGCTATTATTTTATGAAATACGATGATCTATTGATGACTGATTTTAATCAATACGAACATAAAAATGTATTTAATAGATTGTCTGGTTTATATGCTGCTGCAAGTACTTCTAAAATGTTGTTGCTCATTGATTTTTATAATGTTAATGATTAGCTAATTAGGTAATTATTAATTGAAACAGCGTTAGCGATTACTTCACCTTTTTATTATTTTGTATTGGTGTTCAGTGAACTTTGTTTACAACAAAAAGCCCGCCCGACTTTTCGGCGGGAACGCCCAAAGTTTTAGTATTTTGTATTTTTAACGAAACTTTTGCATTTTATTTAATGGGTCATTTTTTAATTGTAATCTGTTCAAAAATAGCTATTTAGCGCAATAAACTATATATTTTTTATCTTTTAATTTATTGATAGTCAATATTTTAGCATTGCAATTGCTAGAATTTTTTTCAAATAAAGTTTAATCGTTATATTTGTTGATTATTAACAAATCAAAAAATTCAAAATTATGGTAATATTTATTGTTTTAGGAATTGTTGTTGTGTTGGCTATTTGGTTAATGGCAATTTACAATGGTCTGGTGGGTTTTAGAAACAACCGGGAAAATGCTTTTGCAGATATTGACGTGCAATTAAAACAACGTCACGATTTAATTCCGCAACTTTTGGGCGCGGTTAAAGGTTATATGGAACACGAAAGAGGTACTTTGGAAGCTATAACCAACGCAAGATCAAGGGCTATGAATGCCGGAAGCATCAATGAAAAAATTGCTGCTGAACAGGAATTGGGCGCTGCATTGAAAGGATTGAGCATTCAGGTTGAAGCCTATCCGGATTTAAAAGCAAGCCAGAATTTTATGCAATTGCAAACTGAAATTTCTGACATTGAAAACAAATTGGCTGCCGTACGACGTTACTTTAACGCCGCAACTAAAGAACTTAATATTGCCGTTCAAAAATTTCCAAATAACATTTTTGCAAGTATGTTTGGCTTTAAAACCGAACCAATGTTTGATTTGGGCGTTGCCGGAAGAGAACAAATGGACGTAGCGCCTGAAATTAAATTTTAAGCAGTGGCGTTTGTAGGAATTCAAACTCAAATCAGCAGAAACAACAGAAAATCTGTACTTCTCTTAATTGCATTTCCATTATTGGTTTTGGCAGCGGTATTTGCCGTGGTTTATTTTACCACTTACGACGAATATGGAAATCCGAGTCCAGAGTTGGCAACCGACATGTTTTTACAGGCGATTCCTTTTGTAACCACCGCTGTTTTGGTGTGGTTTCTCATCGCTTATTTTGCGCACGGAAAAATGATTGCGATGGCAACCGGCGCAAAACCGTTGGAGCGCAAAGAAAATATGCGGGTTTACAATTTGGTGGAAAATCTTTGCATGAGTGTGGGCATGAAAATGCCTTCAGTAAATATTATTGAAAGTGATGCTTTAAATGCTTTTGCCAGCGGTTTGCAAGAAAAAAACTACACAGTCACCCTAACGCGCGGCATTATTGAAACGTTAGACGACAACGAACTGGAAGGCGTTATTGCTCATGAATTGATGCACATTCGCAACAAAGATGTGCGTTTATTGGTGGTTACCATTGTTTTTGTGGGCATTTTTTCTTTTGTGGTTCAAATTGCATTCCGCAGTTTTTTATACGGAGGAATGGGCAGCAGGAGAGACAATAAAGATTCAGGGAAATTAATGATTATAATTTTAGCCGTTTCTTTGCTCGCTTATTTAATTTCAATGCTTTTTAAGTTTTCATTGAGCCGAAAAAGAGAATATATGGCCGATAGCGGTGCCGCTGAAATGACGCGGAAACCTTGGGCTTTGGCTTCTGCTTTGAAAAAAATCTCAGGGAATCACCATGTGAAGCAAGTGAAGAGTGAAGAAGTGCAGCAAATGTTTATTGAAAACACGCCACAAGACACATCCGCAGGTTTATTTGGTGGCTTAAAAGGATTGTTTTCAACGCATCCGCCTATTGAAAAACGCATTCAGTTTTTGGAGCAGTTTTAGTTTTTTTTTTAAACTATTTTTTAGCCTGCAAATCTCCTTTTTGATTTGCTAGTCTTCATGGCACTTCAAAATTTGTTTTTGAAATCGTAGCGCATTATACGGCCCTTGATATATACACTATGATTCCTCTCAATCATTTAAATTGGTTTTTTCAATGATTGGTCTTGTTCATATTTTAAATTCAATTTTAATGCGGTTTCTGCTTTATTTAATTCTGCGCCTAAATAGCCTGCGTGGCTCAATTGTGAAACCAACTCATTTTGCAAAAGGCTGAGTAAGATCGCTTCTGCAGAATGTCCTTGGATGAGGTATCCAGGTTTATTGTCCTTATAATAATGTTTTACGGTGATTAGTTTTTTTTCTAAATCGGTGGTGATTACAAAAAATCCTTTGTGGTCATAGTCTAGTGGAATTCGTTTGCCGCCAGGTTTTAACATTGTGAATTCTTCTTGATCAGGATATATTTCTGAATGCATGGATGTGTTATTTTTGGAAAATGGTTTTTTATTCATTTTGGACAGTTCCAACATTTTTTGATGTAATTGTTCTATGTTTTTTTCTTCTAAACAATCTGCCAATTCAATCTGCTCAATAAATTGATTGATATTTTCCACCGTTAAATTGCGCAAAACAGGATAATGGCCAATTGCATTGATAATTCTTTTTTCCTTGTCAATTCCGTATTGAAAAAGTGATTGCAGCGCTTGCCCTGTATGAAAAACAGGGGAATCTTTTCCACAGAGCACAAGAAATCTAATTTTCGGATTGGAAATGATGTTTAAAATTATTTTTTCAATCCCCAGGTTCGGCGTGTAAACTTTGCCAACAATCGCTACGTTGTTCCATTGCGCTATTTGTTTCATAAGTGCATCGGTCGTTAATGTGCAAACAGCTATTTGTCCGTTGGAGTTTCCCACTATATAATTACCCTGAACTACTGGCCATCCCTTATTTTTATTGAATTTTTTAGTGACAAAAAAATCTTTCACAACACTCATTATGTGAAATATTTTTACAGCCATAGGATTGTCCCCTGAATCCGAATTGGGAAATAAGTTGGCCAAAAGATGCATAAATTTTTTTAATGGCATCACAAATTATTTTGGATTGGACTTTTCGAACCCATGTGATTTTAGATTGGTTGTTTGGTTTTATAAAATCTGTTCAAATATAGCAGTTAATATCAAACCCACGTTATTTTATAACTAATTTCCAGCTATTTGAATAAATTTAAATTTGGTGGGCTAGAGGTGGACTAATTTAAAAATAAAAAGCCCTAACTATTTTAAAATTCCTTATAGACAAAGGGTTGTAGGAAGGAGGCCTTACCTACTGACCCTGAATTTGACCATTTTTAATGCTCAGGGCGCAAGCTTTTAAATGAAATCAAAATCCAATTAAGAAAGCACTCATACCAATTTGTAACTTCGGAAGAATTTCCTGAATATTTAGGCATCAGCATAAAAGTTTTAAACAATATTTAAATAGTGAATTAATAAACCTAAATTAGAGGATTCATAGGGTTTACTTTGTTATTTTTGCTGAAGATTTATTTTAAAATGCCATTAAAAGCAAAACAACGAGCTGCCTTAAGTACCTACTTCTTTTTATCAGGATTATGTTTTGCCACTTGGGCTTCTCGAATTCCAACAATAAAAGATTTTTTCAATTTCAATGAAGCGGAGCTAGGTACCGTGTTATTGTCAATGCCTATTAGTTCACTTATTGGATTGCCAATTTCAGGTTGGCTTGTTTCAAAATTTGACAGTCGTTTGCCATTGATTGTGGCAATGCTGTTTTTAACCATGGCTCTAACCTTTATTGGTTTTGCCGATACCACATTTTTACTGGTAGCGGCGCTTAGTTTGTATTCTTTTAGTTCGCGTATTTTATATATTGCAATGAATACCCAATCCATTACCATTCAAAAAAAATACACAAAAAAAATTGTTGGTTCTTTTCATGGTCTTTGGAGTACTGGAGGGTTGGTAGGGGTTGTTTTTTCAACCATTATGGTAAAATACAATGTACCTTTACAGATACACATGGCTTTAATAGCCGTATTTATAGCAATCATTTCCTTATTGGTATTTTCTTATACACTTAAGAATGATAAATCAACTTTTGGCAATAAATTAATTTTTGGAAAACCCGATCCTTTTATTTTTTATTTAGGATTATTGGTCTTTTTTGCTGCAATTTGTGAAGGAGGAATGTTCGACTGGAGTGGTGTTTATTTTAAAGAAGTAATAAATGAACCTATTTTTACCTATGGATATTTATTATTTATGGCAGCTATGGCTTTTTCAAGGTTTTATTCAGATAGATTAATGGATGTAATTGGATTGAAAAAAACATATATTTTTAGTTCTATATTAATTGCTATTGGCATTTTGTTGGCAATAACATTCCCTTATTTCTATCCGGCATTGATAGGCTTTTGCTTGGTAGGTCTGGGAACAGCCGCTATTTTTCCAATGACATTTATGCTTGCGGGGACATCAAAAAAATATTCACCCGGAATGGCAATTTCAATTATATCAACTTATGCTACGGTTGGAATGCTTATTGGCCCGCCATTAGTAGGCTACGTGGCACATGCATTTAGCTTAAAAAATGCCTTTTATATTTTTGTGTTTGCAGGTTTGTTATTTATTCCTTTATCACAATTATTCTTTAAACATCAGAAAAAAATTAAAACATAGAATCTTCAATTTTAAGTGAAACCTTAATAGCTTGAATATTTAGAGGTTTTTCTTTACATCATAAAATTTACAAAACTCTTACTGCTTTTACAAATCGTCGAGAATAGGATTCCTTTTTCAGACTTGTAACAATCACTTTCATTTCACTGCCCGAGGATGCGTGGATAAAATCACTTTCTTTACCTTTTGGGTTTGTTACAATACCCACATGGCCAATATCATTTCTGGTAGGGCTCAAAAACACCAAAATATCTCCCTTTCTTACATTGTCAATAGGGATTTCTTCTCCAAAATCCTTAAACTGTGATGAACTGCGTGGAACTTGAATTTCAAAATGCTTAAAAACATAGTAAACAAATCCTGAACAGTCAAACCCATTCTTGCTGCTGC
>JAAFHC010000266.1 GCA_010906935.1 Gelidibacter sp. | reverse complement strand
GGTAATAATTTACTTCAAAAACGTAGGGTGATTGTCCGTTCAAAATAACGCTTTCCCGTTCGGTTAAATTAAATTGATAAAAACCATTGGTGTCATTGCCATCAGAAGCATCATCACAATATGATAAATTAGGAATATTTGCCGAAACTGCAGGGTACGCCATATCAAAAACCTGTAAAGTAAAACTGGTGGTTTGGTAACAATCAACAAATCCCTTATTTTGAATACGCGCATAAATTCTTTCCTGCGCATAAGGCGAAACTGTAGTGTATGGATTTGGCAGCACATTTGTATTATTATTGGCATCCGTTTGCGTTGAAAAGTAATTAACCTCAAAATTTGCAATGCTTTGCGCACCCAAAATATCAGCATCTTTTAAGGATTTTAAATCGAATTGGTATACGCCGTCATTGTCGAAATCACATTGCAGCAAGTTAGCTGTTAGATTTGCCATCGCTTTTTCAAAAACTTCTAGTTCGAATGTCGTTATTGCATAGCATGCTGAATTTACACTCGGTTCAATACGTACCCAAATAGTTGCTGTTTTAGATGGATAAGCATTTGAATTAAGAATCCATCCTTTTCTATCATTTGCTTTAGTTGCATCATCATAATAAGTAATAATAGCAGTTTGTCCATTCAATAAAATAGGTGCTTGCGCATCCAAATTGAATATCATAACCTTATCAAAATCATCGTCACATGCCTTTAAATCTGGTGGTTTATTGGCTATCGGAGGCGGCGCTGCTGAAATATCAAATGAAATGACATCAAAACAATTTGTATTCGCATCATTTTGAATTCGGGCCCAGATTGTTTTTCCGCCACTGACATAAGGACTTGCTATTGGGGCAGCACCAAGTTGTGCAAAAGGTTGAAATTCATGATATGTTACGGTCATTCCTGTTTGTCCATTCAAAATTGCTGTTGTATTAGACGCTAAATTGAAAGTCTCAATGCCATCTCCGTTTGTGTCACAGAGCACTATATCTATTGGATTTCCGGCAGTGGGAATGGCATGAAAAGTAACCAAAATATCATCGGACTTCGGTATCCCCGTAGTGTTGTCTGTAACAGTAACCTCATAATTTCCTGTTGTATTTACAAAAATAGACTCTCCGTTTTTTGCAGGAAAGAAGGGCTCAAACAAACCAGTTGTAGTATTCATGTACTTCCATTCATAACTTATTGAAGGCCCAAAAGTTCTGGCATTTAATTGAGTACTTTGTCCAACACAAAAATTCCTGTCGGGTCCCAAATCCACCAAAATAGAGCAGTCTAACGGCGTTGCATTATCTGTTATTACAGCACCTTTCCAATTGATGGAAAATCCGGAATTGCTTCCTGAATATTGATTGATTAATATTACATATTCCTCACCTGCGTTTACATTCATCCAGAGATCATAGGCATCGGTTCGGGTATTGGTAACAGGATCAACGCCAACACCCGTGTACCCCGTTGGCGAAGCTTTACTATAATTACAGGCAATTGGCAATCCTAAAACACTACAGTTGGGATTTGGGCCATAAACCGCAAAATCCCAGTCTTCACTTAAATTATTTGGGGTAATGTTGAATCCGAATTGTCCGCTGGCAGCCAATTTAAAGCGAAACCAATAAGAATTTGTTTCTATTGTAGTTACTCCCAAACCATTTCTTAAACAGCCTGAAACTGAATTTCCATAAAAATCATCAAAGCCAAAACCATTCACAACGCCACCAGAATTAGCATCTGAGCATATTGGTAATGCATTAGAACAATCTTGCTGTCCATAACCATAAAAAAAACCTCCAACTAAACAAACGGCTAATGCTATGAAGTGCTTTCTCATAAGTTAC
>JAAFHC010000035.1 GCA_010906935.1 Gelidibacter sp. | reverse complement strand
ATGGACAAATCAAGAAACGATTTTTTTAAAACACAGGTTTTAGGTCATCCGGCCGGACTTTTTGTGTTATTTTTTACTGAAATGTGGGAACGCTTTTCATTTTATGGAATGCGCGCCTTATTGGTATTATTTTTAGTAAGCGCTTTAGGCATTGGCGGTTGGGATTGGCCACGTGAAAATGCGTTGGCTTTGTACGGAACGTATTTGGCGATGTTATATTTAACACCCATAATCGGCGGAATTTTAGCCGACAAATACTTAGGAAACAGACGTGCCATAATTATTGGCGCAGTTATTATGACATTGGGTCACGCGAGTATGGCTATTGAATCCAATCCATTCTTTTTATATACAGGCTTGGCTTTATTGATTATTGGAACCGGATTTTTTAAACCAAATATGACTTCTTTCATTTCCGTTCTATACAAAGATTTTCCAGAGAAAAAAGATGGTGCTTACACCATTTTTTATATGGGCGTAAATGCAGGAGCCTTCTTAGGAATAATGCTTTGCGGTTATATGGGCGAAATGCTGGGCTGGAGTTGGGGTTTTGGTTTGGCAGGTATTTTTATGCTGTTGGGCTTGCTGCAATTTACGTTGGCTCAAGGCATTTTTGGCGATGTTGGGAAAAAACCGAACAAAGAAGACAATACCATTAAAATAGACGAAAAAACGGAAGTTGAAGACCAATTAAATCCGTTTACTTTAATAGACAGAATCCTTATTGTGATCATTGCCGTTGCCGGTTTAACTTGGGTTATCAATGATCCATTGTCTAAAATTGGGGCAGTTAACTTTTTGGAATTTGGCGGAACAGATTATTCAAATCCCACCATTATTATTACGCTCCTGATATTTATTTACCTGTTGGGGTCCAGAATTGTGAGGTACAGCGCCGTTACCAGAGATAAAATGTTTGCAGTGGTAATTTTTGCATTTTTCATTATTTTCTTCTGGGCTTCTTTTGAACAAGCTGGCGGATCTATGAGTATTTTTGCAAAAGATTATACCAGCAGAATCTTGTCGGGAAATTCAGCCATGATTTTCAATATTGTTGATGTGATCATCACCGTTGTGCCTGTTGCCATTATTACCTGGGTGTTGTTTTTACTGTTTAAACAAACCTTTAAAAAATATTTATGGTCAAATTTGGTATTGGGATTTAGTTTTATCATTATTTGGGGATTGATTATTTGGAAAGTAAACACAAACTTCAGCACCTATTCTTATGAAATAACCTATCAAACCTATCGCATTACCGAAACCAATGACAAAGGCGAAGCAACTATAAAAGATTTTCCG
This sequence comes from Gelidibacter sp., assembly GCA_010906935.1. Taxonomy (GTDB): domain Bacteria; phylum Bacteroidota; class Bacteroidia; order Flavobacteriales; family Flavobacteriaceae; genus Lutibacter. Next base: position 45,440 of record JAAFHC010000035.1, on the reverse strand, counting down.
ATAACCGCAGAAACTGTTATTCCGGAAAATGCGGTTTTGGTCGACAATACAACCGTAATTAGAGTTGCCAGCGATTTTGTTAAAAATGATAAAATAGCCATTATTGATATCGATAAAAAAGGAGCAAATTATAAATATTTAACCACCCAACAGGCCGATTTAATCAATACAAATATTGCGGCTACCGTTGTGGCAAAAAAAGACAATGAAATTCAAATTCCGGCCACCTGGTTTTTAATTCTAAACTCTTTGTTTATCATTGCATTCGCGCCGTTATTTTCTAAATGGTGGGAAAGCAAATACAATCCGAAACCCGCCAATAAATACGCCATTGGCCTATTTTTCTTGGGAATTGGTTTTGCCTTCTTGGCTTATGGTGCAGCTGGAATTCCGCAAGGTGCCAAAACAGCTTCGGTAAGTATTGTTTGGCTCATACTCGCTTATCTGTTTCATACATTGGGTGAACTTTGCGTGTCGCCGGTCGGACTTTCATACGTGAGTAAATTGGTGCCGGCAAGAATGATTGCTTTTATGTTTGGCGTTTGGTATTTGGCATTGGCCATCGGTAACAAAACATCGGGACAAATGGGTGCTATGATTGACGTTATTACGGAGAAATATGACATTTCAACTTTCTTTTTGATATTCACTTTTGTGCCCATAATTATTGGCTTTATCGCGCTATCGTTAAATCCGGTATTGAAGAAATTAATGCACGGTGTAAAGTAAATTTAAAAACTTTGTAAATTTGGCAACATTATTGCGTCAAACGTTTAAAGCAACATAAAAATAGATGAAGATGAAAAAAATACTTATTTTAACAATTGCATTATTTAGCCTTTCAATTTCCGCACAAGGAATTAAGTGGATAAGTTTTGAAGAAGCAGTTGAAGCCCAGAAAGTTACGCCTAAAAAAATATTTGTTGATGCGTATACTGTTTGGTGCGGTCCGTGTAAATTGTTAGATAAAAATACCTTTTCCAATCCGGATTTGATTGCCTATATGAACAAAAATTATTATTCGGTTAAATTTAATGCTGAAGGCAATGAAACTATTACTTTTAAAGGTAAAAAATATACCAATCCCGGTTTTAACCCAAATTCAAATGGCAGAAACAGTTCGCATGAATTGTCGGCCTTTTTTGGTGTAAGGGCTTATCCAACATTGTTATTTTTAGACGAGGAAGCAAATTTTATTACGCCTTTAACAGGTTACAGAACACCATCACAACTAGAACTTTATTTAAAAATGTTTAGAAATGACGATTATAAAAATTTAAAAACACAGGAAGAATTTAACGCCTATTCCTCCAATTTTAAATTTGAGTTTAAAGAATAAATAAGTGCCTAGAGTTTAGAGTGCCTAAAATGCCTAAAGTTAAGTTCTCTAAACTTTACTTTTAAACAGAACAATTTTTATTTTAACTCTAAGTACTTCAAACTTTAGGCACTTTAAGAACTGTTTTGGACAAATTATTTATTGAGTACAAAAGCTCCTTTTTGCAACGTGTTGTGAAAAGGAGTTTTATTTTTTACACATATTTGTTCCCAATCTTTCAAATAACTTTTATAGTTTGTGCCATCTGCAATAATTATTTTTGGATTCAAGTGTTCAAGTAATCTTTCCAGATTTATTTTAGGTGATTGCCTTAAAATTATCATTGTTGGTTTCACTGAAGTAAACTTGTAAAGTCCCAAACTGTCAACAATTAAAATAGTTTCGTTGTTAAATGAATACAAATTTTTTATTTTTTCTGAAGGAAGGATTTCATCCAATTTCGCACCAACCAAATAGGCAATTTTAAAATTCGCATCTCTCTTCAATGTATCTGATGAAGTGAAAAATTGAATCATATTTCCATTCCTTTTTCCAACTGTGCTAGACTTACTTTCATTAAAAACAATAAATTCATTGGTAATTTGTCGCTTGTATTTTTCAAAAATAAAGACAGTTTGAAGCAAAACAATTGCAATTAAAACGAGTCCAAATCGGTAAAAAACTTTTTTCTCTGTCCATTTTAGCCCAAAAAACATGAGCGCATAAAGTGCCATCATCAGCAAAAAAGACATAGAAATTTGCTGAATAATAAAATATTCCTGATGAGCAATCCACTCGATAAATTTATTCATTTGCTGAATCACAAAAATATATGCATCTACCAAAAACTGGGGCGCAATTTGTAAAACAGCCAGCGCCATTATAACAATTCCTACAGTTAAAATAATACCCAAAAAAGGAATAATCACCAAATTAGACACAAAAAACAAACCAGGAAATTGATGAAAATAATACAAACTTAAAGGCAAAACTCCCATTTGTGCTGCCGATGAAACCGTTAATAATTGCCATAATTTATCTAAAATCCAAAATTTCGGCTTCCATAAATTGTACAGTTTTGGCTGAATCCACACAATGGAAAAAACAGCCAAATAACTTAATTGAAATCCGACTTCAAACAAATAATACGGATTAAACAGCAGCAGAAAAAACATAGAAATCACCAAATTTCTGTACACATTTGACTGTCGGTTTACGTACATTCCAAACGCAATTGCGGTAAACATCGCCACCGCCCTAACCACAGACGCAGACAAACCGGCAATGATGGCGTACATCCACAAAATAATGATGATGAGTGCGGTAGCCGTCATTTTTCCATGTTTAAAATAATGCAGCGGCTTAAAAGCTGCCGTTAAAATGAGCAATATAATCCCGATATGCAATCCGGAAATCGCCAAAATATGAATGGCTCCGGCACCTATATAACTTTGTTGTAGTTCACTGGTTAAGTGTTGCCGCTGACCCAAAAGCAAAGCGTTCACCACTGCTAGCTCATCGTTTTTAAATCTGTATTGAATTAAGGCAACATTTATCTTTCCCCTAATGTTAGCCGCAATTCCTTTTACCGTTTGATTTCTCTTAGGTAACCTTAAAAATTGTGAATTGTCGCCATAAATTTGATGGTGAATTTGTTGCAGTCGCAAATATTTTTTATAACTAAAACCATAAGGATTTAAAGGTTCTGCGATGGGATTGAAAACCATTTTAACCGCCAAATAATCATCGACCTGAAGTTGGCTAATGGTGCTGTCTTTTTTTATGTTGACCAATATTTTGCCTATGGTTTTTTTACCGTTCAGCTCAAATACCTCAGCTTCATATTTGTTGTAATAGTTGGTAGATTTTAGGATGCTTTCAATTATAATTAAAGCTGAAACTGGCTCATTTGTTGAAAATTGAAGTTGTTTTGAATAATGCTTTTTACTGTTTAATTGATTTTTAAATGTAATGGCGCCAAAACCAATGAAAAAGGAAAGCAAAAAAGCCAATGCCGGAAAAATAAATGGCGTTTGAAATTGTTTGATGGCATAAAAATAAACTGTGGTAAATAGTAGTATTAATGAACCAAAAACTGCAATCAATTGAATAGGTTGAATGGTAAAATAATTTCCAAAAATAATACCGACTATCAAAAAGAAGGTAAGTTGAGCAGGTATAAATTTTAGAAATTTTATCATAGCAGGATAAAGTTAAATAAAAAAACAACAGAAATTTAAATTACAGCATATCATTTTTAAATCAAAATACCGGTAACAATTGTTACAGACTGATTTTTATCACTATTGACCACTTCCTTTAAAGGTAATTTTGATCGATTTATAAAATTTATATTATGAAAAACATCTTTATCAGCCTTATTTTTATTTTAATTTTTAGCACCGGTTCTTTCGGACAAAATTTATCGCCTTACATTAAAATTGGCGAAACAACCGAAACCATGCAACAGGCATCTGAAAAAATCACCGAAGCGTTACAAAACAATTCCTTTACAATATTAGGGACTTACAATCCGTCGAACAAAAGCACCTTAAAAGTGATTGCTTTCACCAGAACAGATTTAAAAAACACGGTTGTAAAAGTGACCGACAGAGGCGCGCTTGCAGCGGTATTTAAAGTTGGTTTGGTTTCAAAAAACGGAAAAGTTACCATGTCGTATACCAATCCGGAATATATTTTAAGAGCTTATTTAGGCGACAATTACAATACCTATAAAAGCACACTTCAAAAAGTTAACGCCGATTTAAAAACTACATTTTCAACCATTGGTCAAGAATTTAGTCCGTTTGGCGGAACTGTGAAAGCCGAAAATTTAAAAAAATATCATTATAAAATGATGATGCCTTATTTTACAGATCCTGTTACGCTTAATGAATTTTCGTCGTTTGAAGAAGGCGTGAAAATAATAGAAGCCAATTTAAAAGCTAAAAAGGGAGAAACGGTTTTGGTTTATAAACTGATTTATGAAAAAGAAAACGTGGCGGTATTTGGTATTGGTTTGCAAAACAAAGCAAAAGGAGAATCTCATTTTTTGCCAATTATTGGAGATGACAATATAGCCGCAATGCCTTATGAAATTATTTTACAAGGAAAAAAAGTAACGATGCTTCCTGGAAAATACAGGTTGGCGGTAAGTTGGCCTGAATTAAGTATGGGAACTTTTATGAAAATTATGAGTACTCCTGGAGATATTGAAGATACTTTGGAAGCTGTTTGTAAGTAGTAATTTTAATTAAAAATTTTTGATAGGGTTTAGGATTTTAATAAAATTTTAAACCCTATTTTCTTTGCTATGTTTTAAGATGAAATTCGAATGGAAGCGGCATTTAACCGCAAGGGTCGCAAAGAAAAATTCGATAAGAACGCTAAATAAATTATCAATTGTTAATTTAAACGTTAGGGATTACTTCACTTTTTTATTATTTTGTCTTGGTGTTCAGTGAACCTTGTTTGAAGTGGAAAGCCCACAGCGATAGCGAGGACTTGCAACGAAAAGCCCGACCCTAAGGGGAACGCCAACCGAAAAGGTCGGCAGGCTCAAAACATACTTTAATTAAATTGCCTTTTGATTATTATTAATTATCAGCTCCGCCACTTTTTTTGAAGCGCCTTTGCCTCCAAGTTTTTTCTCTAAATCGTAATAATCTATAAACATGAGCGCACGTTGGTAACCGTCAATAATTTTATGAAGTTCCTTCTCTAAATTTTGTTCGTTAAATTCGTCCTGAATCAATTCTTTCACCACTTCTTTGTCCATAATTAGATTTACCAGCGAAATAAATTTCAATTTCACCAAACGTTTGCCAATTTGGTAGGATATATTGCTGGTTTTATAACAAACAATTTGCGGGATTTTAAACAAAGCGGTTTCTAAGGTTGCCGTTCCTGAAGTTACGATGGCCGCATAGGAAACAGACAACAAATCGTAGGTTTTGTTGGGCACAAATTTCACATTATCTTTGGTGATAAACTGCTGGTAAAATTCAAAATCCTGACTTGGCGCACCGGCAATCACAAACTGGAAATCGGGAAATTTATTAACGATATTTAACATTATGGAAAGCATTTTTTTTATTTCCTGCTTTCTGCTTCCCGGCAATAAGGCAACAATTGGCTTGCTATTGAGTTGGTGAATTTCCCTAAACGTATTTTCATCCATTTGGGTCCTGTCGGCAATGGCGTCAATTAATGGGTGGCCCACAAAATGGACTGGAAAATGGTGTTTTTTTTCGTAAAAATCCTTTTCAAAAGGCAAAATAACGTACATCTCATCCACATCGCGTTTGATTATTTTAATGCGATTTTCTTTCCATGCCCAAATTTGCGGTGAAATATAGTAATGCACTTTGATGCCGGCTTTTTTGGCAAATTCAGCAATTCGCATATTAAATCCGGGATAATCAATCAGGATTAAAACATCGGGTTTAAAATTTAACAGATCGCTTTTGCAAACACTTATATTTTTAAAAATTTCTCGTAAATTCATAAAAACTTCGGCAAAACCCATAAACGCCAAGTCGCGATAATGTTTTACCAAAGTACCACCAACTTCCTGCATCAAATCGCCTCCCCAAAATCTAATTTCAGCCAATGGATCATTCTCCATCAATGCTTTCATTAAATTGGATCCATGCAAATCCCCCGAAGCCTCGCCGGCGATAATGTAATACTTCATGTTGTGTTTACTTTGAAAATAATGTTAACAATAAAACAATAAATGCTATTAAAAAAGTTTCCATTACAACGCCTCTGGCCCTATAAATTTGTTTCTTTTTCAAAAATACAAAAAATACAAAAAAGTTTGCAATGGCGCCCAATACCAAAATTTTTCCCTCCAAATTGCCTTCTTTTATGAGTGCTAAACTTTCTTCAAAACCTACAGGAGAAAAGAATTCAATAAACAGAAAACAACCAAATGAAGTTGCCAACAAAGCGACCAAAAAACCTATGAGTATTTCCTTTTTCATCTGTTTAAATTTTATTTTTTTAGCGGGAACAGATGCTGTTCGCCATTAATCATTTTTTTTGTGTCAAAATTTATAATGCTCGTTTCATTTATTTAAATTTTAAGTTACCAAATTACAAATTCCAACTGTTTAATTTTGGCAAAAAATGGTGCGCAGTTAAATCGAATTGTACTGGAACAACCGAAACGTAATTGTTTGCCAGCGCCCACTCATCAGTATCTTCACCCTTATCCATATTCACAAATTTCCCAGTAAGCCAATAGTACGTTTTTCCTTGCGGATTGGTTCGTTTGTCAAATTCCTCCACCCAATTTGCACGCGCCTGACGGCTGATTTTAATGCCGTTAAATGATTCACTTTTAGGAAAGTTCACATTGAGCACAACGCCATCGGGCAATCCGTTTTCCAACACATTCAGTGCTATTTTTTTAATGTATTTTTTTAAAGGTTCAAAATTGGCATTCCAAGAATAATCGAGCAAAGAAAATCCGATGGCGGGAATTCCTTCCACGCCTGCTTCCACTGCGGCGCTCATGGTGCCGGAATAAATAACGTTGATGGAAGAATTTGACCCGTGATTTATCCCGGAAACACACAAATCCGGTCTTCTGTCTAAAATTTCACTAACTGCTAATTTTACGCAATCTGCCGGCGTTCCGGAAGATTGGTACTCTTCTTGGGGACCGTCATCAATTTTTATCAAATCACAATACAAAGTTTCATTAATGGTAATTGCATGTCCCATACCGCTTTGCGGACTATCGGGTGCAATCACCACCACATCACCAATTTCATTCATCACAGAAATTAAGGTTCTAATTCCCGGTGCCGTAATGCCATCATCATTGGTGACTAAAATCAAAGGTCTTTTATTCATTATACTCATATTAAGCCACAAATTTAGGCTATTTTATTTGCTTACAATAAATTAAAATTTAACATTTTTTAAAGTAAAATCATGTTATTATTTCATTAATATTGTGTTCACCAAAGAAAAATTATCTAAAAAATAAACAAAACAAGTTAATTGTGAAATCGGAAAATTTTAGTTAAAATAGTGATAAAACCTTAGAAGACTTCCGAGAAATTTATAAAAAAAGGTTAATTTAGGCGTCTAACTAATAAATGGCACTATTTTAGTAGCTGCAAAAACATATTAACAAATATTGATTCGACAGATGATGATTAGAAAATTCAAATTCATATTGCCTTTATTCTTTGTTTTCAGTTTGCTTACAAGCTTTCAAACAAAAGTAAACAACGACCCGAAAGATAAAGTTTTATTGACTATTTTAAAACATGTGTTGGTTCAAGGCCATTATGAGCCCCAGCAAATTGATGATGCTTTTTCCATAAAAGTTTATGATGAATTTTTAGAAAGACTGGACCCTTCAAAAAGGTATTTCCTGCAATCGGATATTGATGAATTTTCGGCTTTCAGAACAAAAATTGATGACCAAATCAATAATGAGGATTTGTCATTCTTCTTTTTGGTTTATAATCGTTTTATGCAACGAACCGATGAATCGAAAATCTATTATAAAGAAATTTTAGCGAATAAATTTAATTTTGAAGCTAAAGAAACCTTAGAATTAGACCCGGAAAAATTGCCTTATCCTAAAACTAAAAACGATTTGGCAAACATTTGGAATAAGCAATTAAAATATAATGCCCTTACGCGTTTATACGACAAAATAGATGACGAAGACGATAAATATAAAGCCGACAGCACTTACGTTAAAAAACCTATAGATTCACTTGAAATTGAAGTGCGTGAAGCAACATTAACCAGCATGAATGATCTTTATGAACGAATTGACGAGCTCACTTATTCCGATTGGTTTTCAACTTACGTGAATTGCATTACTGAAGCTTTTGACCCGCATACCAGTTATTTTGATCCAAACGTAAAAAAACAGTTTGACGAAAGCATGGCTGGCAAATTGGAAGGTATTGGAGCACGACTTCAAAAGAAAAATGATTATACAAGGATTGATGAATTGATCTCTGGCGGTCCGGCCTGGAAATCGGGTGAATTGGAAGTTGGCGACATCATTTTAAAAGTAGCTCAGGGAAATCAAGAACCTTTAGATATTGTTGGAATGCGTTTAGACCACGCCATTGAATTCATCAAAGGAAAAAAAGGTACCGAGGTTAGATTGACCGTTAAAAAAATAGATGGCACCATTAAAGTCGTTTCCATTATCAGAGACATCGTTGAATTGGAAGAAACTTTTGTAAAATCGAGCATCATTAAAAAAGACGGCAGAACTTTTGGCGTTATTAATTTACCTAAATTTTATATTGATTTTGACGAGAAAAACTTCAGAAACTCCACTACAGATATGGCCCAAGAAATTGAGCGTTTAAAAAAAGAAAATGTTGAAGGAATTTTGTTGGATTTAAGAAATAATGGCGGCGGATCATTGCAAACAGCGATTGAAATTAGCGGATTATTCATCAATAAAGGACCGATAGTTCAAGTTAAATATCGAGACGCTAAACCCGATATTAAAAACGACAATGACCCAAAAATTCAGTGGAGCGGCCCGTTAGTGGTTTTAGTGAATGAACTTTCAGCATCTGCCTCAGAGATATTTGCGGCGGCTATGCAAGATTATCATAGAGCAGTTATTATTGGCGGAAAACAAACTTTTGGAAAAGGAACGGTTCAAAGTGTGTTAGACTTAAATAAATACCATAATTTAAAAGAAGATTTGGGCGGCCTAAAAATTACCATTCAAAAATTCTATAGAATTAACGGTGGCTCTACACAAATGGAAGGCGTGCACTCTGATATTATGCTGCCAAGCAGATACAGTTATATGGAAATTGGTGAGCGAGATATGAAAAACGCCTTAAAATTTGACAAAGTTCCTGCAGCCAATTATGCCATTTGGAACAATTATGAAAATTATGATTTAGCAATCAACAACAGCAAAAAACGTATTGAAAATAATAAATATTTTAAATTAATAGACGAGAATGCAAAGTGGCTGAAAAGTTCACAGGATGAAAGTTTGGTGTATTTAAATTATGAAGTTTATAAAAATGATTTGGAAAATCGTAAAAACGAATCATTAAAATATAAAGAACTTGGAGAATATACTTCCAATTTAACCTATACATCACCATTTTATGAAATGCCTTTGGTTGAAGCTGATAAAGATTTGGCAGAAAAACGCGAAGCTTGGCATACCAATTTGAAAAAAGATATTTATGTGGAAGAGGCTTTAAATGTGCTCAGCGAATTAAAAATTAAACCACAAGTTCAATTGGTGAAAAATTAATTTTAAAATAGTGTAACTTTACACTTGTAAAGCAATAACTATTGAAAACCAAAGCAAACTCATTATCAGCGCTAGCACTCCAGAAGTTTAAAAAAAATACTGCTGGAGTGTTATCTTTTTGGTTTGTGATTTTATGTGCTTTAGTAGCCATCTTTGCTTACGTTTTAGCACCCGATAATAGCAGCAATGCCAACCAAATGCATTTGGAAATCCATTCAAAAAAACCGGGTTTTGAGGTTTTGATGTTAAGCATTCCTTCAGAAAAAACAACCAATCAATCTTTTTTTAACACTGTTTTATTTGGGGGGGAAAATCCGAAAACTGAAATTCCGATTTCAAAATACAGCCTTTCTGCAACAGAATTGACCATTCATACCTATACTGAAAACAATGCTGTCAGTTTAACAAAAAACTATCCGCTTTCAAAATTTCAGGGAAAAGACATTTCAACTTCTATTAAAACAAAAAAATTCTATTTGGGAACCGATAAGTATGGACGAGATTTACTGAGCAGAATGCTGATTGGCACAAGAATCTCTTTTTCCATTGGTTTTATAGCCGTGTTCATATCCTTGGTCATTGGACTTTCTATTGGTGCGATAGCGGGTTATTTTGGTGGAAAAATTGATGCTTTTATTATGTGGCTCATCAATATTACTTGGTCTATTCCTACACTGCTTTTGGTCATTGCCATCACCTTGGCATTGGGAAAAGGATTTTGGCAAGTTTTTATTGCCGTTGGATTAACTATGTGGGTTGAAGTTGCACGGGTTGTGCGCGGACAGCTCATCAGTGCAAAGGAAATGCAATATGTTGAAGCCGCAAAAGCGTTGGGTTTCTCCAACTTCAGAATCATTTTTAAACATATTTTACCCAATATTATGGCACCTGTAATTGTAATTTCAGCAGCCAACTTTGCCGGAGCCATTTTGATGGAAAGCGGCTTGAGTTTTTTGGGAATCGGTGCACAACCTCCCATCCCTTCTTGGGGCGCCATGATTAAAGACCATTACAGTTACATTATTTTAGGAAAAGCCTATTTGGCCATTATTCCAGGTTTGGCAATAATGAGTTTGGTGATGGCTTTTATGTTGATTGGAAACGCTTTACGTGATGCTTTGGATGTGAAAAATTAAAAACCCCTAAAAATTTCAACCTTTTTTCTCAATCGGTTTATTAAAACAAAAGTTAAGTCTAAATTTGCCTCTCAAAAAGTAATTCATGAATTTCGAAATTACCTTCAAAACAAAATGGTCGGATTTTGACCCAAACAGACATATGCGTCACACGGCTTACAACGATTATGCTGCAGAAGTAAGAGTGAGATTTTTTCAGGAACATGGGCTTTCCATCAACGAATTTGCAAAACTAAATATTGGTCCGATTTTATTTAAAGAAGAAACTTCCTATTTTAAAGAAATACATATTGGTGAAGATATTACCGTAAAAATGGAGCTGGAAGGCGTTTCAAAAGGAATAGAACGCTGGCGTTTTAAACATCAAATTTTTAATGAAACCGGACAACTTTCGGCCGAAATAAAAGTATATGGCGCATGGATAGATTTGATAAAACGCAAATTGACTTCGCCTCCTCAAAAATTTGTGACCATTTTTGATGGCCTTCCTAAATCTGAAAATTTTCAGAAAATTTTGCTGAAAAGTGAAAAATAGAAAAGCCGTTTACACCGTTATATCCTTACTATTCGCTATCGGATTTTATTTTTATGACGGTTTTGCTTTTGAAAATATCATTTCAAATAAAACGACAAAAATTTCTGGTTTCGATTTCTTGCCTACCTCAATGACCGGACAAGTTATTCATCATCAATTTTATTCGCTTTCCTATAATGAAAAATATGAACAGGCAGAATGGATTGCTTATGAATTAAATAAAGAACAGCTTTTAGGCCTCCCCAATAAAAGACCTTATTTTGAACAAGATCCAAAGGTAACAACGCAAAGCGCACATTATAGAAATTATAAAAATTCCGGTTATAATAAAGGACATTTATGTCCGGCCGGCGATCGAAAATTTTCCACGGAAGCTTACAATGAAACATTTTTTACCTCCAATATTTCTCCGCAAACTTATGAATTTAACAGTGGTGTTTGGAACAGGTTGGAAGAAAAAGTAAGATATTGGGCACAAAAATATCAAAAACTCTACATTGTGACAGGTGGGATATTAACGCCAAATTTAAAAACCATTGGAAGCGAAAAAGTTGCGATTCCTCAATATTTCTACAAAATAATTTTGAATGATAATGGTACTGAAATTAAAGCCATTGCATTTTTAATGCCTCATGAAAAATCGGATAAAGGATTGTACCAATTTGTGACAAGTATTGATGAAATTGAAAAATTAACTGGCATTGACTTTTTTCCTGAATTGCCTGATGAACTGGAAAATGAATTGGAAAAATCGAGCAATTATAAAAGTTGGAGTTTTAGGTAACACCATAAAAAAATAATTAAAAAATAAAAAGGACTTCGTAAATTACGAAGTCCTTTTTATTTTTATGTATATTATTCTATTTCCAGAATGCAGCGTACAATGCCACTAAAACAATCATCACGGCAAATGCACCAATATTAAATACAGGACCTGTTTTAAACAATTGCTTCGAAAGTGTAATTCCTTTTTCATCATCTCTTCCTTTGTTTTGTGTCCAGCTCACAATCGCAATAACAATCATCGTAAGTATCGCGGTATATGCCATTTGATCCAAAAAAGGAATATTCACAAATAAAGAACTTGTTGACCATCCTTTAGGAGCCACTTTAAAATACATAGCGATTGGAATTGAAACCAAAGCCCCAACAATGGCGCCTTTGTTCGTCGTTTTTTTCCAGAACAACCCCAAAATAAATATGGCTAAAATTCCCGGACTTACCACGCCTGTATATTCTTGAATAAATTGAAAAGCCTGATCAATGCCTCCCAATAAAGGTGCCATAACACAAGCAATAGCTAAAGCAACGCCTGCTGAAATTCTTCCCATATTCACTACTTTTATCACTTGCAGTTTTGTTGATGTACTGTTTGTAAATATCCATAGTGAAAATGGTTGACGTTGAATTCAACATAGAAGCCAAAGAAGATACTATCGCGGCGGCTAAAGCTGCAAAAGCAACTCCTTTTAATCCGGTAGGTAAAAATTGCAGTAACCAAGGATACGCTTTATCTGCCTGTTCTAAAGTAGGTAAATTCTTTAATCCAGCTTCACCCAACCTCGCCATAATTTCAGGATCATTTACCATTACATAAGCTGCAATTCCAGGAACTACCACAATTAATGGAATTATTAATTTTAATCCGGCTGCTAATAAAATACCCTTTTGCGCTTCTTTTAATGATTTAGCAGCCAAAGTTCTTTGAATGATATATTGGTTGAAACCCCAATAGTATAAATTCGCAACCCACATACCGCCAATCAATACACCAATTCCAGGTAAACGATCATAATAAGGACTTGTTTCATCAAAAATCATTACAAATCTTTCAGGAGCTTTTTCATAAATAATTTTTAAACCAGATATCATCCCGTCTCCTCCAGAAACCATATTTAAAGCCAGGTAGGTTGTAACCAATCCGCCTAAAACCAAAAATATTACTTGAATTACATCGGTCCAGGCAACTGCTGAAAGTCCGCCATATAGAGAATACGCAGCCGCAAACAACGCCAATCCTATAACACCGTAAACCATAGGAATTCCCATAATAGTTTCTAATGCCAAAGATCCTAAATACAATACCGAAGTTAAATTCACAAACACATAAAGCGCAATCCAAAATACGGCTAAAATGGTTTTTAAATTGGTAGAAAATCGTTTTTCAACAAATTCGGGAATGGTGTACAATCCTTTTTCAATAAAAATGGGCAAAAAGAATTTCCCGACAATGATTAAAGTAATCGCCGCCATCCATTCATAAGAGGCAATTGCCAATCCCAATGCAAAACCGGAGCCCGACATTCCAATAAACTGTTCTGCCGAAATGTTTGCGGCAATTAAAGAAGCTCTCCAATAGCCCACCAAGGCAAAGATTTACTTGCCAAAAAATAATCTTCGGCAGTTTTTTGATGTCCCTTTTTGTCTCTGGAAACCCATAAACCCACGCCTAAAATTAATACAGCATACGCTATAAAAACGAAATAATCCCAAAATCCGAAATGTGCAGTCATGATATTTTATTTGTATTTAGTTATTGATTCTTATTGAAATTTCTCTTGGCATAGCCTGATAAATAATTGATTTTTTATTGAATTTTTTAAAATATGCGTTTGAGACACAGAAAACAAAAACTTCAAAATTTTTGCTGAAAACACCATAATGATTTTCAGCCTTCTTTTTTTTTTAAATTAAACGATCTTCTTCGATTTCGGTAATCAAAACAGAATCCTTTTTACAATAAGAATTTTCTCCAATTATGTTAATCTTTTCTGGAGATTCTATATTTACAACGTTTTCGGAGCTGATGAAATCAATTTGCTTCATTAAAAGGTCTAAATTATTTAGCCATTTTATTAATTAGTACGCTAACTTACTAAATTTATCGTTACCAAATGACTTAATTACTAGCGGATTTTGTAAAAATATATTTGGGAACAAGACAGGCGGTGAAAGGTTTTATGGCTTGAAATTGCAAAGTTAAAAATAGAAAAAGCTCTTCATTTCTGAAAAGCTTTTGTGCGGGCTAAAATCCTTCCCTAGGCGTCGCCTGCCTAACGGACAGGCTCCACTCGGGATAAACTTCTCGTCTCTCCGCTTTCGATTTCAATCAAAATTTTTCCATAAAAAAAGCCCCTCGTTTCCGAAGAGCTTTTGTGCGGGCGGAGAGACTTCCCTCGGCGTCGCCTGCCTAACGGACAGGCTAGCTCGGGATAAACTTCTCGTCTCTCCGCTTCTCGGGATAAACTTCTCGTCTCTCCGCTTAGCGTTTCGATCAAAATTTTTTCCATAAAAAAAGCCCCTCGTTTCCGAAGAGCTTTTGTGCGGGCGGAGAGACTCGAACTCTCAAACCTCGCGGCACCAGATCCTAAGTCTGGCGTGTCTACCAATTTCACCACGCCCGCATTATTGTGGGTGCAAATATACACAATACTTGCAAATTGCAAAGTACATCTTTATCTTTTTTCAATAAATTCAATCAAATAAAAATTCCGTAAATTTGGACTTATAAATATATTATCATGAAAAATATAAAATCATACGTAAATCAGCATAAAGACCGATTTATTGCTGAATTAATTGAACTGCTAAAAATACCTTCAGTCAGCGCCGATTCTGCTTTCAGCAAAGATATTTTAAAAACTGCCGACGCCGTGAAATCCGCACTTGAAAAAGCGGGTTGCGACAAAGTTGAAATATGCAAAACTCCAGGAAATCCAATTGTTTATGGAGAAAAAATAATCGACAAAAAATTGCCGACCATCCTAGTTTACGGACATTATGATGTGCAACCAGCAGATCCTATTGAGCTTTGGGATTCGCCACCTTTTGAACCGGTAATCAAAAAAACAGAAATTCATCCAGATGGCGCTATTTTTGCCCGCGGAGCCTGTGACGATAAAGGTCAGGTTTATATGCATGTGAAAGCGTTGGAATATATGGTTAAAAACAATGAACTTCCTTGTAATGTGAAGTTTATGATTGAAGGAGAAGAAGAAATTGGTTCCGTAAGTCTGGCTTGGTTTGTTGAACGCAACCAGGAAAAATTGGCCAACGATATTATTTTAATTTCCGATACAGGGATGATTTCAAACTCGCAACCCTCAATAACCACGGGTTTGCGTGGCTTGAGCTATGTTGAAGTTGAAGTTACCGGTCCTAACAGAGATTTACATTCAGGCTTGTACGGTGGCGCTGTGGCAAATCCAATCAATATTTTAGCCAAAATGATTGCTTCTTTGCACGACGAAAATAACCATGTCACCATTCCTGGTTTTTACGATAAAGTAGCAAATTTATCTACAGAAGAAAGAGCAGAAATGGCTAAAGCACCGTTCTCATCGGACGACTATAAAAAAGCATTAGACATTGCAGAAGTTTACGGTGAAAAAGATTATACCACAAACGAACGAAATTCCATCCGCCCAACATTGGATGTCAACGGAATTTGGGGAGGCTATACCGGTGAAGGTGCAAAAACAGTGATTGCAAGCAAAGCACACGCAAAAATTTCAATGCGTTTGGTGCCAAACCAAGATTGGCAGGAAATTACCGAATTGTTTAAAAAACACTTCGAAAATATAGCGCCAAAATCGGTGAAAGTAAAAGTAACACCGCATCATGGCGGACAAGGTTATGTGACGCCAATTGACACTATTGGATATAAAGCGGCGAGCAAAGCATATCAGGAATCGTTTGGAGTTGCTCCAATTCCGCAACGTTCAGGAGGAAGTATTCCTATTGTTGCACTGTTCGAAAAAGAACTGAAAAGCAAAACTATTTTAATGGGATTTGGATTGGACAGTGATGCCATTCACTCTCCAAATGAGCATTTTGGAATATTTAATTACCTAAAAGGCATTGAAACTATTCCGTTATTTTATAAATATTTCACGGAAATGTCTTAAAAAAAGAAGCTCAAATTTGCGTTGCAAATTTGAGCTTCTTTTTTTGTTTAAATGTTTATTTGTTTATTTGTTAAAAAGTTTGAAGGTTGCTTATTTCAATAAAATTTTGTCTCTATTCTCTTTACTTTAATTGGCTAATTTGATCTGAAATTATAATCGTATTTAAAATAAAAAACTTTTAACTTTTAACTTTTAACTTTTTAACTTTTAACTTATTCTTACATTTTCTTTACATATTTCGTAATAATCACAATTTGCGTAGGACCAACTTTACCTTCAATATGTTCGGCATTTTCACGATCTAAGGTGATTCTTCGAACAGCAGTTCCTTGTTTCGCTATCAAACTAGACCCTTTTACCTTTAAATCTTTTATCAGCACAACAGAATCTCCAGCCTGCAAAATAACACCATTCACATCTCTATGCACAATTTCTGTTGTATTTTCTTCAATAACACCCAAAGCTTTTGCCCACGCCAAAGTTTCTTCATCCAAATACAGCATATTCAATAAATCCTGTGGCCAACCTTCTGCTTTTAAGCGTGTTAACATACGCCAAGCCATTACCTGAACCGCCGGAACTTCACTCCACATACTGTCGTTTAAACAACGCCAATGATTTGCTTCAACTGCTTCCAGATTTTCAATTTGATTGCTGCACGTTCCGCAAACAACCACACTGTCATCCTCATTTCCATTTTTTGCAGGTTGCACTTCGCAAGCGCTTAAATCCTCCGTTGAACCGCACAATTCACATGTTGATCCGCTGCGTGCATCTAATTTTTTCGATATACTCATAAGTGTTTTTAAAAACGCAAAACTACGTTTAATAAATAGCAATCACAACCGCACCAATAAATCAACGTTTTTGGGCCTGCCCGCCATTTTGTAGGGCGTTCCCTTCGGTCGCGCTGTACGTTGCAAGTCCTCGTAAAAACTGCGGGCTTTTCACTGCCATCGCTAACGCAAAGCCTATCCCCAGACCTTTCCGAAGGAAAGGGAGTTTGATTTAATCATTAGAAAAATATATTTTTTATAATCAGTAACTCGTTTTTTAATTTATAATATGAACAAGTCACGGCTTGTCTCTGCTTTGAACTTTTTCATCATACAAAAAGCAATAAAAATTAAATTTCGATGTTATTTTAATTCCACAATTATTTTTAATACTTCTTTAAGAAAATAATTTAATAATTTTTACGTTATTTGCATAACAAACTACTATGCTATGCTTAATCAATTCTTTTGGATGTGCTCAGGCGCAGATACCGATATTTTAAAAACAAGTTCAAAAGCCGAACAACTCAAATACGCAGGTATTGGCGGCACCGTATTTTTTACGGCAGTGATGGCTTTTATTGCCTCCAGTTATGCGCTATTTACGGTTTTCGACAATTACTACACGGCCATCTTTTTCGGACTTATTTGGGGATTGCTCATTTTTAATTTAGACCGCTTTATTGTTTCCACCATCAAAAAAAGCGATTCCAAATGGAAAGAAATTTGGCAGGCAACACCGCGAATTATATTGGCCGTCATTATTGCTGTGGTTATTTCAAAACCTTTGGAAATAAAGATTTTTGAAAAAGAAATCAACCAGGTTTTGTTAACGCAAAAAAACGAATTAACGCTGGCGAACAAAGCGCAAATTGCCAACCAGTTTACGCCCGAGATTTCTGCTATCCAAAATGAAATAACCAACTTAAAACAAGAAATTGACTCCAAAGAAACTGAAACAAATGCCTTATATGAAACCTATATTGCGGAAGCTGAAGGCAGAAAAGGAACCAAATTGCTTGGTAAAGGTCCGGTTTATGCTGAAAAACGTGAAAAACACGATGCCGCTTTGGTCGAATTGCAGCAAATAAAAACAGACAACAAAGCTAAAATAACTGAAAAGGAATCGCAAATTGTCACTTTAATCAATCAACAAACCACGCAAATCACCGCAACACAACCCATAATAAATGGTTTCGACGGATTGATGGCAAGAATAAATGCTTTGGAAGAATTGCCCTGGCTGCCATCCTTTTTTATTTTCTTATTGTTTTTAGCCATTGAAACTTCGCCCATTCTGGCAAAATTAATCGCCTCAAAAGGCGAATATGATTTCAAAACGCAAGATGTTGAAAATTCTGTGAGAGATTGGGTGCAACAAAAGGAAAATCAGCGTGAAAAACTATTAAGTACAGATACCGCACTCAATGAAGCCATTTACAACGAATTGGCCGATGAAAAAGAGTTGTACAATTATAAAAAACAAAAAGCACGCGAAATTTTACAATTTCAGGCAGATGCATTTCATGCAGCCCAAAAGAAAGTTATTGGCTAATATTTTAAGTTTTCACCGCAAAAATAAAATCATTCTAGCGGATAAATAATAACACTGTATCCCAGCCAGTTTTGCAATTTATCGTAAATTAGTTTCTGGTCTTCTTTTGAAAAATCGGCGATTCTGGTTTTGTGTGAACCTTCCTTTAAAACCATTTTCAAAGCATTCACATGAGGTTTAAAATTTGGTGCACAAGCGCCCCAAGTATCATATTCTCCATAAATATATAAAATCTTATTTCCTTTATTCTCCACAAAATCGCGAACTTCATTGATATAATTGGGATTGTAAGTTAAATCCACATTTTTTGGCACAAAACGCTTGTTTGTTGGGTTATGAACTACTTTAAGCAAATCCTTCACTGGCGTGGTGTCAAATCCGTAATAGCCCAATTCGGTCAAATGCTGATAATAAGATGGTAGCAACTCGGTATATGTTTGATCATTATAAAAAGAAATGCCAACAATATCATTAATATAATTGAACATGGCTGTGGCAGTTGCATTTTCTTCAGGAATTTCGGCACAATTACCGCCCCATTGCCAAAAAGAAAAAGGAAATTCCAATACGGCATATTCCAAGGCTTCATCCACAGAAAGCTCCGTAAAACTCATATTCTTTGCTGCAGCATAGTTTGCTATTTCACTTAAAACGGTTTCTCTGTTTTTTAATACAGCTCGCTGAAATTCAACAATTTTTGCCCTGCAAGCATCGCTTCCAATGGTTTTTATATGGTCTTCAGTTCTTATGTCTTCTTGCCCGTTTATCAATGGCGCCACATAAGGCACCGCAACCTCAACATCCCAAGGATATTTCGATTTATAAATTAATACAGTTTCGCCGCCTTTGCTGATTCCGGTAGAAATCCATTTTCCGGTGTACAATCTTTTTAATTTGGTGACCAATTTGTGATAATCTTCAATGGCTTGGTCGTTTTTTAAATATTGCCACGGAATGGTATCCGGGCGCGATTTTCCATAAAAACGATATTCAACCTGCACCTGGTTTCCTTTGAATATTTTACTAAGCTCATAGGTGCTCGGATTCGCATTATAGCCTTCAGTAATTAAAACAGTCGGCATTTTTGTGTCGGTATGCGATAAATAAACGTAATGTTTAAAGGTTCCGGCGGCAGGATTTTTATGGTCCAACGGCTGATCCAATACAATCTGATACGCTTTTGTAAAATGGTCTTTGGCCTCCATTTCGGTAATTTCAGCAGTTGGGAAAAGGGTTGAAAGTTTTTGTTCAAAAGTTAAAATTTCAACAGGATCTAATGCAACAACTTTGCATGAGACTATTGAAAAACTTAAAACAACAAATAAAATCAGGGATTTATAAAACTTCATAGTAAGATTGGGTAAAATATTATGTGAAGATAGTTATTAATTAAGGAAAAGCCGCGTTAGGGATTGCAGCGATATCCTTTTTTATTCGCCTTTTCGGCGAAGTAAAAAAGATATAGTGAAAAGCCCGACCCGCCAGCTGGCGGGGAATGCCCAAATATTGCCAACAAAATTAAATCTTAATTTTTGCGCCCAAAATTTTTAAAAATTCCCTTATAAAATTTGCATGTGCTGGCCAGGCAGGTGAAGTCACCAAATTACCGTCAACATAAACTCCATCGGCAGGGATATTTTGAAATTCGCCTCCAGCAATTTTAACTTCTGGACCAACAGCAGGATATGCGGTTAACTTCCTGCCTTTCAAAACATTGGCGGCAGTCAAAATTTGAATACCGTGACAAATTGCGGCAACGGGTTTATTGGTGGTAAAAAAATGCTGCACCATTTTAAGTACTTTCTCGTTTAGTCGCAAGTATTCGGGAGCTCTTCCTCCTGGAATAACCAAGCCAGCATAATCACTGACATTTACCTTGTCAAAACTGTAATTTAAGGTGAAATTATGTCCGGGTTTTTCAGAATAGGTTTGGTCACCTTCAAAATCATGAATGGCTGTTTTAACAGAATCTCCCTTTTTTTTGCCCGGACAAACTGCATGAACTTCATAACCCACCATTTCAAGCATTTGAAAAGGGACCATTGTTTCATAATCTTCCGTGAAATCTCCTGTTAAGAATAATATTTTTTTCACTGTTATCATTTTTTGAATTTGGCGATAAAATAATTGCCGCTTTATTAATAATTGCTTTGAATTTAAATATTTATTTCTTGATATATTTATTTATCAACCCCGTCAATTCACTTTGACTGTAAGGTTTTGAAATATAATCGTTGCATCCCGCTGCAATTGATTTTTCCTTGTCTCCCGGAAGCGCAAAAGCTGTTTGTGCGAAAATAATAAGGTCTTTATTAAACTTCCTTATTTGCTTTGTTGCTTCATAGCCATTTAATTCGTGCATTTTAATGTCCATCAACACAAAATCTATGTCTGGATTCTCTTTGCATAATTGAACCGCTTCTAATCCGTTAAGAGCAATTAAAGGCGATTTACAATAATCTTCAATCATTATTACCAGCATCATTACTGATGTTGGATCGTCTTCAACAATTAAAATTTTCAAATCTTTAATTTGTTGTTTTCCTCTAAATTCATTATTCATCACTATTTTTTTTATTTAATTTTATATCATAGGGAATCGTAAAGTAAAAAGTGGCGCTTCCATCCTTACCTGAAGCTGTATTTTCTTCATCGCTTTCAACCCAAATTTTACCACCTAACATTTCAACAAAAGCTTTAGAAATAGCCAATCCCAAACCTGCGCCTTCATAATTTCTGGTAAGCGATTCGCTGCCCTGCCTAAATCTTTCAAAGATTAATTCCTTTTGTTCCTGCCGAATACCTTCGCCTGTATCTTTTACAAAAAACTCGAGTTCGGCAGGCTCACTATCTTTTTTTAGATTATAGCCAAATTCTATGGCACCGTGATTGGTGAATTTTATGGCATTTTTAACCAAATTGACCAAAACGGCATAAATTTTTTCGCCATCCGATTTTATGATGGCTTCACTATCCGGCAAGGTGTTTAAATAACTGAAATTAATTCCATTTTGTGCAATTTCTTCTTTAAATGAAGCATATATGCTTTCTATTTGCTCATTGATATTAAATTCTGAATTATGAATATCAACAATCCCAGATTCTATTTCTGAGATTGTGATAATATCGTTAATAATATTGAGCATTCGTTTGCCGCTATGCTCAATAACATCAATATACCTATGCTGCTTTTCACTTGTTAATTTCGATTCTTTCAGCAAGTCTGAGAAGCCAAGAATACTGTTCATTGGGGTGCGAATTTCATGGCTCATATTGGCAAGAAAAGCCGATTTTAATCTGTCGCTTTCTTCAGCATGTTCTTTTGCTTTCAGTAATTCTTGATTTATTTTTCTGTACTCTTCATTTTGGGCTTCAATTTCTGCATTTTTTTCTTCAAGATTTTTTTCATGCCTTTTACTGTCTGTGACATTAACCCCAATACTGGCAGTTCCCAATACTTCTCCTGTATCTGATTTTAATGCAATATTGTACCATAAAATATATAATTCCTCCCCTTCTTTTGTCAATATTCTATTTTCAAAATTTATTGAAAATTTCTTATTGATCATTCCATTAGAAAATAGCTGTTTTAATTTTGCTCTTTCATCAAATGGAACAAATCCCTCGAACCAGTTTTTCCCCAATACTTCCCTCCTTTCATAGCCGGTAATTTCCAATAAATAATCGTTACAAAAATTAATTGTTCCATCATTATTCAACAACAGTGACAACACATTTCCACTTTCTAATATTTGTGAAAATCGGCGTTCAGATTCTTGTAATTTCAGTCGCGCCAATTCATTTTGCCAGTTTTTATATTGATTAACCATTAAAATACCCAGCAACATGGTCACAGGAGAATAAATAAATATGAGTGGAATTGCAATGACCTTTAATGCAGGGAGTATCATATCTGTAGGCAGAAATATGGTAGTAGCAGACATTGATATGTGCACAACCAATCCCAAGCCCAACAATTCCATATAATAGTTATTGGATTTCCAGTTTGGCCTAAATTTTCTCCATAGCAAACCGATAGATCCTGAAAAAAGAATGACTGCCAAACCCATCCATAAACCAACTCCACCAATGGATAAACGTACAAATCCTGTTGCCAACATAGCAATTACAGTGGGAATTGGTCCGAAAAATAATCCTGAGACAGATAGCAATACAGAACGCATATCAAATGAAATTCCGGGAACCATCATCCAAGGGGTAGACATCAAAATAATACCGATGCTGCTTAAAACGAGTCCGACAATAATTTTTTCGAAAATATTCTTAGGTCCTTCATGCTTAATCCAAAAATTTTGGTAAAGCATTGAAAAAGCAATCAATAAAGCTGCATTTTGTAATAATCCTATTAGAATAGATTCCTTCATTATCAATTATTTGACGATAAATATTTCAATTAATAGGATTTTTTAATTCCTTCTATGGTTCACAATATTATTAAATGCGACCTTAATTGTTTTTTCCTTCGCATTAAAAGTATGTAAATTAAATGTTACTCAGAAACCTTAAAACAGCAATGGACGTAAGTTTAAAACAATAAATTTATATTTTTATGCTTACGCTATTGCTTAGTATTCAATCATTATGCCTACCAGTTTCCAAGAATTGGAGAATCTCATGTAAAATATAAAACACGTGTACTTCCAATTCGTCACTAAATTAAGCTTTTTTGTGATAGAAGCAGAAATTGAAACTGTTTTTTTATACTAATTAATTGAAGTTTTCTAACTTTTGGTTTGGAATTCTAAACCTTCATGAATGCTTCAATTTCGTCAATTTCAATGGGCATTTCTGCCGTTAAATTAAAATTACCATTTTCGGTGATTAAATAATCATTTTCCAAACGGCAGCCGATTCCTTCTTCCGCAATATAAATTCCAGGTTCACAAGTAAATACCATTCCCGCTTCAAATGGTCGGGTATATAAACCAACGTCATGCACATCCAAACCAATAAAATGGGCTGTTCCGTGCATAAAGTATTTTTTATATAACGGAATTTCCGGATCCTGATTTTTAACTTTTTCGGCATCCAGCACGCCCAATTTAATTAATTGCTGCTCAACCAAACCCGCCATTTGTTTTTCGTATTCGGCAGAAACCGCTCCTGGTTTTAGCAATTTAGACCCTTCTTTTAAACAGTGCAATACGGCATTGTAAACTTCTTTTTGACGAACAGAAAATTTCCCGTTTACAGGAAAACAACGAGTAGTATCAGAATTATAATTTGCATAACACACGCCAAAATCCATTAATATCATATCGCCGTCTTTACAAATGGAATCATTTGTGTTGTAATGCAACGCGCAGGCATTTACACCTGAAGCCACAATGGGCATAAAGGCGTGACGTTTCGCACCATTTCTGATTAATTCATAGGTCAATTCCGCTTCCAATTCGTATTCCATCATTTCCGGCTTCACAGCTTTTAAAACCCTTTTAAAACCGCCAACACTTATATTTGCAGCTTTTTGCATTAATGCAATTTCTTCTTCTGATTTAATTTGACGAAGTTCTCGGGTAATTTTTGCGGCACGCTGATAATTATGCAATGGATATTTTTCTTTGCATTTGGCAATCATTCTGTCTTGTTGCGTCAACATTTCAGCAGTCAATGTTTTTTTATGTTCGTTATGGCCCAAATAAAAAGTGTCTGCTTCAAACGCCATATATTGCAATGTCAAGTCAAAATCTTGCAGCCATTTTATATTTTTAACACCCGAAACTTCAAAAGCCTTTTCTTTAGTTAACTTGTCGCCTTCCCAAATTTTAATGAGATCACTTGTTTCTTTCACAAACAAGATTTCCCTGTTTGCAGGCAATGAAGCATCAGGATACAATACTAAAATAGATTCTTCCTGATCAGCGCCGCTTAAATAAAACAAATCGTTGTTTTGGGAAAACCCCATTTCATCATCTGCATTATTGGGCATTACATCATTTGAAGTTAATATAGCAATGGAATTCGGTTCCATTTTTGCGGTAAAATTTTGCCGATTTTTTATAAATAATGAGGAAGGAATTTGTGTGTATCTCATATTGTTTAATTTAGTTAAATTCTCTGCTGAAAAAGTCTAAATTTAAGGAAGTTTTTTCTCTTTGAAATCAATTTTGAAGCAAATTTTATCCCATTAAACGCAATCCGAAATAATCTGGAAATGAAACAATACATTAAACAAGTTTCTTTTCAATATATTCAGAATTCATGATGCGCAACGCGCCCATATATTTCATTTTAAATGAAACCAAATCACCGACTTTATATTTTTTTGTGGTTTTACTTAAATCCACTACCAACATATCAGAGCTTGCGCCAATAAAAGAAATATTTTCATCAACAGGCATAATAAATTCTGTTTTGGAAATATCCAAAAGCCCTATGTCCAAAATTCCTCGACTATGGTTTTTTCCGTAATCCTCGGGGTCAATCTCCAAGGTTTCTCCTGATGGATTTTCCTCCAAATAACCGTAAGGAACAATAGGTTTTTCCGTAATTTCAATGATTTCAGCATAAAGCAAAAAAATATCATTCTTCATTTTAGGAATTGTTTTATTGGTAAACAAATCAACGCCAAAAAACAAGGTTTCCCCAATTCTAAAATGATTTACGCCTTTGGGAATTTGCTTTTTCATTAAAAGTGGTATCATCACAGAAGATCCTCCCGAAACATAATCTATTTTTTTGCCGAACTTTGCTTCAATCAATTGCTCATACAAACTCAGTTGAATGAGTTTGTCTTTGCTGGGCATTACGCCACTTAAACAATTGAGATTTGCACCAATTCCAGCCACTTGAATATTGGGCAGTTCAAATATTTTTTTGTAAAATTCCATTAAATACTCACCCATAATGCCTTCACGCAGATCGCCCAATTCAATCATAATTATAATTCGGTGAACTTTTTCTTGTTTAACGGCTTCTAAAGATAACCATTTCATGGTTGTTAATTCTGTATTAAAACTAACATCGGCGTATTTTACCACATTGGCTAAGCTTCTCTTTGCAGGAGGTTTTATGTAAATGGTTTCTTTGTTTGGGTTTATGGCTTTAATTTTTTTTAAATTTGTCAATCGGGCATCACAAACTTGTTCATCACCTAAAGATAAAACATATTCCAGAAAGGTTTTATTTCCGCAAAGCATCTTCAATACAGGCGCCCATTCTTTATCATGCCTTTTAAATAACGATTGTAAAAATGAATAATTATGAGCTAAAGATTTCTTATTAAGTGTTATAAATGCCATTTCGTTATTTTTTAATTGTTAAATAGACGATGGAAGATAGTGAAATTCCAATTAATATTGGGTCGAAACCAAAAGGAATTTTTATTTCAAGAAAAGTTAAGATTAACGTAGAAGATCCTCCTACAAGCATAGCATATAAAGCCGCTAAAGGTTTTCTGTTTTTTGATAATAGAATTCCCAACACCGGTACCAATAATCCCGAAACCATAAATGAATAGGATAGCAACATCAATTCCAGTACACTTTGCATAGTAGTGGCGATTATTATTGCTGCACCTCCAACAAAGAAGGTGATAATTTGAGAAATTCTTATCGTTTTTTTATTAAGGTTTTTAAGCCCTAATATATCCGTTACAAAATTACCGGAAGCTGCAAGTAAACAGCTATCGGCTGTTGACATTATTGCAGAAAAATAAGCTGATAACATCAATCCCATTAAACCAACGGGCAAGACATGTTTTAAAAGCAAAGGCATGCCCATTTCAGGATCCATGCCAATTTCACTTTCAAATCCGTCGGAAATAAAAATACCTTTTGCAGCCGCAACTCTTGCAAATAATCCAAGAATTACACCCATAAATGCCATTGTGGGATATTCAAAAAGCCCTGCGATAAACCATGCTTTCTTTGCTGTCTTTTCATCTTTACACGCATAAATTCTTTGATAAAGTGTCATTCCAACAAACCAAATTGGTACAATAATTACAAACCAATTTACAATTTGAACCCAAGAAACATTTTGTAATGAAAAGTATTTGTCAGGAAGCACTTCAACAATCGCTTCATAACCTCCAAGGTAGTTGTAGGCAATAGGGATTCCAACAAAAATTAATCCTCCCATTAAAATTAACCACTGAAAAGTGTCTGTGTAAATTACAGCTTTCATTCCGCCAAAAGCAGTATAAACTAATGCTATACCTCCCATTATCAGCAAAGCTTCATTTAAGTCAAGAGAAGGAAATGTGCCCACAGCCAGCTTCGCTCCGGCAAGAAATTGAGATGAAGTAAAACCTAAATAGCCAATAAAGGAAATAATACCTGCAACCAGCGCTACTGTTGTTCCGTAACTGTGCTTCAAAAATTCTGGAAATGTTAAAAAACCATGCAAATTGCCAAGCTTTACAACCTTTGGAATCAAAAAAACGGCGCTTAACCAAGCGCCAATAAGTCCGGTAAATAGCATCCAGGAACCGGATATTCCCATAACAAAACCAAGTCCACCCAATCCAATAGAAAACCCACCGCCTACATCTGTTGCAACAACGGAAAGCCCAACATGCAAACTACTCATTTCACCTCCACCAATGTAATAGTCCTTAACGGTTTTGTTTTTATTAAAAAAATAAAACCCAATTCCTAAAACTAAGACCATGTAAACAACAAAAACAACAATGTCTAAAATAGCCATATTTGTTATTTTTGTTTCTTAAGTCGCATTTCTAAGTATTTGTATTTGTTTTCAAAACCTAATTTTTCATATAAAAATTTTGCCGGATTGTTAGGTTCTACGTGCAAAGCGATATCTCCATCGGCCAATTCAATGGCTTTGTTCATAAGTTTTTTACCGTAGCCTTTGCCTCTGGCATTTTCGTGAACAGCAATGTATACAAGAATGTTTTCAGGAATATAACCTGCCATTCCGGTTTTGTTCACTATTGTAACTCCTTGAATTTCATCGTTTTCCAGAATAATCAAAACAAATCCGCCAAGTTCTTCTACTGAATCCTTAATGGCGAAATCGAAACATTTGCCAATGTCTTCCTTTTTATCGCCGTATTCCTGCAAATGCTGATATAAAAATGAAATAACTTCCTCCTTTTCTGCTGCTGAAGGTTCTGTGATTTTGTTGTAAATTTTAAAAGTTTCCATATCTATTTCTCTTCTTGATTTCTTAAATTCTGTACGTAAATCGCTTTTCCTTTTTTCTTTCTGTTTTTAACCGATTTTTTGATAAATTGTTTTTGGTCTCTTAAATTATTGATCAGTTTTGTTCTTCTTGTTTTTTGTTTGTATCTCTTTAGCGCTCTGTCAATGTTTTCGCCTTCCTTTACTTGTATAATGAGCATATTTCTTGTTTTAATTTATTGGTTATTATGCAAAAATACGAATTAGTTTCTATGGAAACTATTAATATTTAATTAATATAATTCAATAAGCAAGCAAAAAATACGCTTTTAACGCAATTAATGTCGATTATTTCAAACAAAAATTATGCAAAATTCATATTTTCTACAGAAACTATTTATGGTTAAAAACCATGTAATAATGATGAAAATTGCTATATAAATTCTTCTGAAGTAATAATGGGTGAAGCATCAATTTCATCCACTTCCATAAGTTCAGTTAACAAATCCATGCCATCAATAATCGTTTTAAGCTTTTCCGGCGGAAGCGCTTGCAATTTTCCACTTAATTTTTGCTGAAAAGTAATTGGCGCATTTTGGATAAGCGCCATTCCTTTAGCTGTTAAAGAAATTAAATTGATTCGCTTATCGGTAACTTTGGGCAGTTTTACGACCAGATTTTTTTTCTCTAGTCTGGCAATAATCCCGGTAATGGTGCTGGCATTTAAATTTAAAAATTTTTTTAATTTTGATGAATTTGCCCGAAAGTCATCTTGTTCCGCCAAAAATTGCAAGCATAATAATTGGGGAATACTCACGCCTAATTCTTTATCCACACGCTTGCTTTCCAAGTTTATGGAACGCACAATTCTTCTGAGTTTTATTAAAATTTCGATAGAATTCATTTTCAAAAGTAACCAAAAAACATTAACAACTCCTAAATTCGGTAATATCTACAGATGTTTTTTTACCCAATATCAATTCACTAACCAGTTTGCCAGAAGCTGGTGCCAAACTCAAACCCATCATCGCATGACCTGTGGCAATGGTTAAATTTTGAAACTTCTTTGATTGTTCTATAATTGGCAATCCGGTTGGTGTGCAAGGCCTAAAACCATGCCAAACTTTTTCTTTATATGGAAGGTCAACTTTGATATCAGGATAAAACTCATTCACTTTTTCAACAATTCCCTGCAATCGTTTTATGTTAATTTTAGTATCTTTATTGTTGGTGATTTCTAATGTTCCGCCAAATCGAACTTCATTTCCCAAAGGCGTTACGGCAACTTTTCCCTCACATAAAATAGATGGAATTGTAGGTTTTGATAAGAGATTTTCTACATTAAAACTATAACCTTTACCAGGTAAAATATGTAATTTAACTCCAAGCTTTTGGGCAATTTCCACGCTCCAAGAACCTGCAGCTATCACAAACTCATCTGCTTTAAAAATTCCAAATTTGGTCAATACCTCATCAATTTTTCCTCCTGAAACTCTAAAATCGAAAATGGGACAATTAGAAATCATCTTCACGCCCATTTTATTTAATTCAGCTTTTAAAAATGCCATAAAATGATTTGAAGACAAATGCGCATCAGATTTATAATGTACAGCACCCAATGCATCAACATTAATATCTTTTTCTAATTCCTTAACTTCCCGCTGATTTAAAAAATCGACTTCTATACCCAATTCTTTAGCAATTTTTCCGATTTTTATTTCTTCCTCCCCAACTTTTTCAGTATTATAAAGCCTCAAAAGTCCTTTTTCATCATAGCCAAAATCCTTGCTTAAAATTGCAAATTCCTGATACAATTCTTTGCTGAAAAAAGAAAGATTTCGCAAAGGCACCATTGATTTATCTACATGATTTTGATTGGAATTCTTATAAAACTGGATCAGCCAGGCCAACAAATCCACACTTATAGCGGGTTTTATGTAAAACGGACTTTTTGCATTGAACATCCATTTAATTCCCTGATGAATAACGCCCGGTTGTGCCATAGGAATAATATGGCTGGGAACAATCATTCCCGCGTTTCCGTATGAACAGCCGTCCAACATATCAGATTTGTCAATAACAGCTACTTTAGCGCCCTCTTTTGCCAAATAATAAGCCGAACACAATCCAACAATTCCACCCCCGATGATAATTACTTTTTTCACAATATTGTTTATTCGATTATTTTTTTCAGTACGGACAGGTCGTGACCTGTCTCTACAACACTTGAAATCCGTGTGCATATGGATCGTCATCATCAATAATAATGGTATTGTATCCGTACACTTTTGCCCAGCCTTGTATGCTGGGAATGATTGCTTTTTTTCCGTCCAACATAGTTTCTTCTACTATTTTTCCAATAAATTTAGAGCCAATAATACTTTCATGGACATATTCGTCTCCCGGTTTCAGTTTGCCTTTCGCATACAATTGCGCCATTCGAGCCGATGTTCCAGTGCCGCAAGGTGAGCGATCTATTGCTTTATCACCATAAAAAACAGCATTTCTTCCAGAGGAAATCGAATCAATAGGATTTCCTGTCCACATGATATGACTCACATCTCTTATGGTTTCATTTTCGGGATGCACAAATAAATTGGGATATTTTTCATTTATTCTTGAACGAACAACCTGAGAATATTGAATTAATTTACTTGCTGTAAAATTGTGAACGCCGCTAAAATTTTCTTGTTGATCAACAATGGCGTAATAATTTCCACCGTAAGCAACATCGAAAGAAAGTTCGCCCAATTCAGGACATTCAACCGTTAATCCTTCCGCTGCCAAATACGATTTTACGTTGATTAATTTTACCCAATCCACTTTCTTACCGGTTTGTTGGTATTCAATTTGTACGAGTCCGGCTGGCGCTTCCATCCTTATTTTGCCTGGAATTTTTGGGGTTATCAAACCTTCTTCAATGGCAATGGTTACTGTTCCAATTGTTCCGTGGCCGCACATAGGCAAACAGCCTGAAGTTTCTATAAATAAAATTGAAAAATCATTTTCTTCGTGATGCGGCGGAAATAAAATGCTTCCGCTCATCATATCGTGTCCGCGTGGTTCAAACATCAATCCTTTGCGAATCCAGTCGAATTCCTTTAAAAAATGTTGACGCTTTTCGCTCATATCAACTCCCTTTAAATTTGGACCACCACCGGCAACTACGCGAACGGGGTTTCCGCAAGTGTGGGCGTCAACGCAAAAAAAAGTTTTTCTGCTCATGATTATTTTGATAAAGGTTCAATGGTGCTTTTTCCGTCAATTGTTCTTGAAATCCCTAACGGATTTTCATTTCTCAATTCATCAGGTAATAATTCATCTGGCCAACTTTGAAAACTAAACGGACGAACCCAACGTTTTATGGAATTGATTCCCACCGCGGTAAATCGGCTATCGGTTGACGCCGGATAAGGACCGCCGTGAACCATCGCTGCACAAACCTCAACACCTGTTGGAACGCCGTTAAAAATAATGCGCCCCACCCTATTTTGAAGTGCATTTATCACCTTTTCATATTTTTTTAACTCTCCGTTTTCCGCCAAAACCGTTCCTGTTAACTGACCTTCCAAATGCGCAATTACCTCTTCTAATTGTTGCGCATCTTCACATTGAACCACCATTGAAAATGGACCAAAAACTTCCTGATGCAACGCGGTGTTTCCTAAAAAAGTGG
Organism: Gelidibacter sp.; assembly: GCA_010906935.1. Classification (GTDB taxonomy): domain Bacteria; phylum Bacteroidota; class Bacteroidia; order Flavobacteriales; family Flavobacteriaceae; genus Lutibacter. The sequence goes on along the minus strand of JAAFHC010000035.1, from coordinate 14,152 downwards.
CTCCTTCAACAGTTGTGATGGCTTGCCGTCCAAAATTAGTAGCAATTTCATTGGAAAAACTTGCAACAGTTTGTAAACCTTTTTGTTCTTGCATTTTGGCTTTTTTACTTTCATAAGCTCCTATGATGTTTGGATGCAACATACAACTAGGTTCAATTTTGATTATTTCTTCTGAAAGTTTCTGAATAAAATTCGTTAAATCGGGATTTTTAATTCCTAAAATTAATCCGGGATTTGTGCAAAATTGTCCAGAACTTAAAGTAATAGAACCCGCATAAATTATTGCCCAATCATTTCCTCCATTTTTTGCAGCTTTGGGTAAAATAATCACCGGATTTACGCTTCCCATTTCCGCAAAAACAGGAATGGGTTCAGGGCGCTGTGAAGCCATATTATACAAAGCCCTTCCGCCGCCAATGCTTCCCGTAAAACCGACAGCTTTCACCTGCGGATGTTTCACCAATTTAACGCCAACTTCAATGCCGCTGCTGTTTAAATTTGAAAATACGCCATTTGGCATTTCGGTTTTTTCCGCAGCTTTTATTATTGCCGATGCCACCAGTTCACCTGTTCCCGCATGCATTGGGTGCGATTTTACAATCACCGGACAACCGGCAGCAAGAGCTGAAGCGGTGTCGCCACCAGCGGTAGAATATGCTAGCGGAAAGTTGCTCGCGCCAAAAACAACGACTGGACCTATTGGAATTAACATTTTACGAATGTCAACTTTCGGAATTGGGAGTCGGTATGGATTGGCAGTATCAATAGTGGCTTCCACCCAAGAGGCTTCTTTTACCAAATTGGCAAAGGTTCGCAATTGAAAAATGGTTCTTCCTCTTTCACCAATTGCCCTGCCTTCCGGCAAACCAGATTCTGAACAATAGGTTTTTATCAGCTCGTCACCCAACGATTCAATTTCATTGGCGATTTGATTTAAAAATTCGCTTTTCTTGACTCCTGAAATACTTCGGAATAATTTAAATGCTTCCGAAGCCAATTCAACCGCCATCTCAATTTCTTCCCCAGAAGCTTCATAAAAAACAACTTCGTTCTCCTTATTTGCTAACGGATTGAATGTTTTAAATGTTACTTTCCCTGTTGATGAAAGCAAATTCCCAATGTAATTTTTTCCTGTTATCATCTTCTGTATTTTTAGTATTTTGGTATTTTAGATTATTAGTAGGTTAATCAAAAACACCTCAAAACAATTTTTTAATTTCATTTATTAATTCCCGCCTTGGAGTCGTTTTAATTGATAACGGGTCTGTTTTTCAACGCTTTTTCAATAATTGCCAATACTTTTACTCTTTCTTCTCCTACCAATGGCAAACGCGGTTCCCTAACATTTTCGGTTCCTATTCCTGTAGCCACTTCTGCCAATTTAATATTTTGTACCAATTTAGTGTTTATATCCAACTCCAACAAGGGCAAAAACCAACGATAAATAGCGATGGCTTCTTTTGTTTTTCCTGCTTTTGCCAATTTATAAATGGCAACAGTTTCCACCGGAAAAGCACAAACCAAACCAGCGACCCAACCATCGGCGCCCATTAATAAACTCTCTAAGGCCAAGGTGTCAACACCACATAAAATTTTAAAACGGTCGCCAAAACGCGTTTTCATTCTCGTCACATTTGAAATATCGCGGGTAGATTCTTTTACGGCCTGAATATTTTCACACTCCATCAATTCTTCAAACATATCCAAAGTAACTTCAATGCCATAATCGACCGGATTGTTGTAAATCATAATTGGCAACGAAGTGCTTTTGGCAATTTTTTTAAAATAGGTTACCGTTTCCCTGGCATCGGCTTTATAACGCATCGGCGGCAACAACATCAATCCATTTGCCCCATATTCTTCAGCCTTGCGAACCGCTTCAATGGCTCCATTGGTTGATTGCTCTGCAATATTGATAATCACCGGAACTTTGCCTTTTACAATTTCAACCGTTTTTATGATCAGCATTTTTTTTTCATCCGCAGTAAGCGTGCTTGCTTCGCCTAAAGTGCCTCCAAGAATAATTCCGTTGACGTCTGCAGCTAATTGCGCGTTGATATTTATTTCAAAATTTACCAAATCCAATGTGTCTTCATCAGTAAATTTTGTTGTAACCGCTGGCATTACGCCGTTCCATTGTATGTTCATAAACAGTCATTTTAATTGTGTATAATAAGTTTTGAGCTGTAAGTCGTAAACAATAGCTTTTAACTTTTGAACTAATAAACCAAAATAATACTTTCTAAGTTTCGAAACTAGCCTTTTTTTTATCTATTCATAATAGTATTTTACCTTATATTTCTTATTTAATCAAAAAAAATGATTAATTTCGACGCATATTTAACTGAAATGAAGGTATTGCCATTTAAAATTCCGAAACCTGAAAATGTAACTTTATACATTCAGAAATATGATGAAGAGTCTTTTTATGAAAAACTGCACCAACATCAGGAAATTCAAATAAGCATTTTTACGGAAGGTGAAGGCACTTATATTATTGGAGATTGTGTGGGGGAATTTAAAAAAAACGACATTTTTGTAATCGGCGAAAATTTACCGCATATTTTTAAAAGAGATACTGCATTTGAACAGGAAACCGTTATGATATCCTTGTTTTTTTCAAAAAATTCATATGGTGAACATTTTTTTTCCATGCCCGAATTTGAGCATTTCAATTCGTTTTTTTATGATGCTGTTTTAGGATTTGAGGTACTTTCCAACAAACCTGAACTTTTCTCATTATTGACAAAAATTAATTCGGATTCAAAATACAAACAGTTTACCTCTTTTTTAAACATTATGTCTTTAATTTCTGAAGCAGAAAAACAAACATTGTCTTCATTAATAAATTTAAAAAAATATGATGGCGATGAAGGAAAACGAATGAGCGATATTTTTCAATATACCATGAATAATTTTCATAAAGAAGTTACCTTAGATAATGTTGCTGATATTGCGAATATGACGCCCAATGCCTTTTGCAGGTATTTTAAACAGCGAACCAACAAAACTTTTGTGAATTTTTTAATTGATATCAGAATAGGAAATGCCTGTAAATTACTGACCAAAAACAACGATTTAAACATTACCGAAATTTCCTACAAGTCCGGATTTAACAATTTGGCCAATTTTAATCGGAAATTTAAATCAATAAAAGGCGTTACACCTTCTGATTATAGGAGGAAACAATTTGCCTCCTAGCTCTTGAAAAAGTTATTGGTTAAAACTGTGCAATTTTTAGACTTTAACTTTTTACTTTTCAAAAGGATGTTTTGCCAATGGTTTTAACACAAAGGGATGGTAGTCTCCTTTTGGGCCAATAGGTTGTGCGTGGCGGATGCTGTGAACTATTTCAATGGCCTGGCGCGGTGCTTCGAGTCCGTAACCATTGCCTGCAATGATTTCCTGATAGGAAACTGTATGCAAATCGGTAAAGCCGCCACTGAATTCGAGCTCTTCTCCTTCAATGGTGATGGAACGGTAGGTGGTTTGTCCTTTGGCTTTAATTTCATTGGGTAACACTTCATAATTGGTGGATAAAAACCAGCGCACCCGTGCTTTTTCAAATTCCAAATAACCTGCAGAACGGTCGTGGGTGTTTATGTGCACGATATTTTGTTTAAGGTCGCCAAAGATCCATGACAGCATATCAAAAAAGTGAACACCTATGTTGGTGGCGATGCCGCCAGATTTTGTAATGTCGCCTTTCCAAGAGGTATAATACCAATGTCCGCGTGAGGTTAAATAGGTTAAATCCACATCGTAAATCTTGTCTTTTGGACCGGCCGCTATTTTTTCACGCAAAGCAATGATGCTTGGATGCACGCGCAATTGCAGGATGTTAAATACTTTTTTGCCTGTTTCTTTTTCTATATTGGCCAAGGCATCGATGTTCCAAGGGTTGAGTACCAACGGTTTTTCGCAAATGGCATCGGCACCTTGCCTTAACGCAAAGCGGATGTGGGCATCGTGCAAATAATTTGGCGTGCAAATGCTCACGTAATCCAATTGCGTGTTTTTCTCGAATTTCAATTTTGAAATGTGTCGGTCGAAACGTTCGAATTCCGTAAAGAAATCGGCATTTGGAAAATAACTGTCTATGATGCCTACACTGTCGAATTTATCGAGGGCAGCGATTAAAGTGTTGTTGGTTTCTTTAATGGCTTTCATGTGTCGTGGCGCGATGTAGCCACTTGCTCCTATGAGTGCGAAATTTTTCATTTTTTTTAATGTCGTGCAATCGTGCTGTGTTGCAGTCTTGCTGTTTTTTTATTATTTTCTATTTCGTAATTGCAAGGCTTCTGAAAAAAGCTACGGCAATCTGTTTGTTATTATAGTAACACTGCTACTGCATAAGCCATTTGCCACGGCGGCTTTACAACTTCCCATGAACCTTACAGCTAAGCACTCCTTTAACGTCATAAATTACGCCGTTTTTGTTCAGGTATTTGTATAGATCCAATGTTAAAAATTCTTTGTGAGAAACGGTTAAGACGATGGCATCAAAAGTATTTGTCGGTGGATGGTTGGTAGTTGTGAGACCATATTCCTTAAGCACTTCTACAGGATTTGCCCAAGGATCAAAAACGGTAACTTCCGTGCCAAAATCCTCCAAATTTTTAATGACATCCACCACTTTGGTATTTCTCACATCCGGACAGTTTTCTTTAAAGGTAATGCCCAATACCAAAATTTTTGCATTTTTTATTTCTTTGTCGTTTTTCACGAAAAGCTTAATCACTTCTGAAGCCACATAATGCCCCATACTGTCGTTTACCCTTCTTCCTGCCAGAATAATTTCGGGATGGTATCCAACTTCCTGGGCTTTTTGCGCCAAATAATAGGGATCAACACCTATGCAATGTCCGCCCACCAATCCGGGTTTAAAAGGCAGAAAGTTCCATTTTGTTCCGGCAGCTTCCAATACGGCCTGGGTGTCTATGTGCAACAAATTGAAAATTTTGGCCAATTCATTTACAAAAGCAATGTTGATGTCGCGTTGTGAATTTTCTATCACTTTTGCGGCTTCGGCCACTTTTATTGAAGGCGCCAAATGCGTGCCTGCGGTAATGACGCTTTTGTACAATTCGTTTACTTTGATGCCAATTTCGGGCGTGGAACCCGAGGTGACTTTCAGTATTTTTTCAACGGTATGTTCTTTGTCGCCCGGATTGATGCGTTCAGGGGAATAACCTGCGAAAAAATCGCTATTGTAAGTGAGTTTTGACAATTTCTCTATGATAGGAATGCACACTTCTTCCGTAGCGCCGGGATACACTGTAGATTCATAAATAACAATATCTCCTTTTTTAATTACTTTAGCTACGGATTCACTCGCTTTTACCAATGGCGTAAAGTCGGGTTTATTTTTTTTATCGACAGGCGTCGGAACAGTGACGATGTAGATGTTGGCATCAGCAATATCGGATAGTGCTGAAGTGCAGAATAAACCAGCCCCATCAGAAGAAGCAGAGCTGAAAGCACTTTTTATTGGGTTTTCATTCCGTAAAACTGATTTTAATAATTCATCGGAAACTTCCAATGTGCTGTCGATACCGCTTTTTAATGCTGCAACGCGTTTTTTGTTGGTGTCGAAACCAACTACGGGATATTTTGTGCCGAATAATCGTGCCAGTGGGAGTCCGACGTACCCTAAACCTATTATCGCTATTTTAATTTTCATTGTTTTTTTGTCTTGCAGCCCTGCAGTCTTACAGTTGTGCGGTTCTTTTTTTGTCGTGCGGTCTTGCTGTCTTTCAGTCGCGCTTCGCTCTTTTATTATTAGTCTGGCTTATCGAAAACCCTTTAAACTCTAGGCTTTTTCTTCTACCTATCAATTCCCTCTTTGGGGGTTAGAGCTATACTTCTCCAAATACCATTTCACTGTTTTCAGCAAACCAGTTTCAAAATTCTCGTCGGCTTTCCAACCCAATTCCTTTTCAATTTTAGTGGCATCGATAGCATATCTGAAATCGTGGCCGGCGCGATCTTCCACAAAGGTAATCAGGCTTTTATGGCTTTGGTTTTTTAACGGTGCCAAGTTATCCAAAATTTGACAAATTTTTTCGGCAATATTCTTATTATTCCGTTCATTTTTTCCGCCAATATTGTAGACTTCTCCATATTTTCCCTTATGAAACGCCAAGTCTAGTCCTTTACAATGGTCTAGCACATACAACCAGTCACGGATATTTTTTCCCTCGCCATAAATTGGAATAGGTGCTCCTGCCAATGCTTTTCTGATGACGGTTGGAATTAACTTTTCATCGTGCTGTTTAGGTCCGTAATTGTTTGAACAGTTGGTGATGATTGTATTCATTCCGTAGGTGTGATGGTAACTTCTCACAATCATATCGCTGGCTGCTTTTGATGCGCTGTATGGGGAATTCGGTGCATAGGGGGTTTGTTCGCTAAACAGGCCTGTTTCGCCCAAGGTTCCATAAACCTCATCGGTAGAAACATGTAAAAAACGGCTATTTTCAAGTCCGCTTTTAAAAACAAACGGTTTTTCCATCCAATATTTATAAGCCACATCCAATAATGTAAAAGTTCCTTTTACATTGGTTTCAATAAACACATCGGGATGCAGGATTGAATTGTCCACATGAGATTCCGCTGCCAAATGGAAAACACCTTTAATGATATGGTGTTGAAAAATTCGCTCCACCAAAGCCCTGTCGCAAATATCTCCTTTGATAAAAGTGAAGTTTTTGGCGTTTTTTACCGATTTTAAATGGTCGGCATCACCGGCGTACGTAAGCAAATCGAGTACCACAATTTGATAATCAGGATATTTTTCAATTAGGTATTCCACTAAATTTGATCCTATAAATCCGGCTCCGCCTGTTATTAAAAGTGATTTCATTTGATTATTGTTTTACTGTGTAACTGTTTAACTGTGTAATTGGATATTGATATGCTGTTTACCTTTTTAATTTCCCCTTTGGGGGTTAGGGGGATTTTGGGGGTTAGGGGGCTTAATAAATTCCTTCAAAGAATCTTCCCAATTAGGAATTTCCAAATTAAACACCTGCGCTATTTTTTCAGTATTCAACAAACTGTATTTCGGTCTTTTTGCCTTGCTTTTAAATGATTCTGATGAGATGGGCAACACCTCACAGTTATGCTGTACGATTTCAATGATTGCCGATGCAAACTGAAACCAGCTGCACTGGCCTTTGTTCGCATAATGGTAAATTTCAACTCCTTCACATTTTATCATAGGCAGCATTTTCAAAATGGCCGCTGCCAAATCCTTCGCATAGGTTGGTGATCCTATCTGATCTGAAACCACCGAAATACTTTCTTTTTCTTTGCTTAATTTAAGGATTGATTTTACGAAATTATTGCCAAATTCTGAATATAGCCAAGAAGTTCTGATAATAATTGAATTCTTCGGATTGATTTCCAACAATGCTTTTTCTCCTTTTAATTTACTTATTCCATAGGCGTTTTTCGGATTTCTGTTATCTGTTTCCGCATAAGGAATGCTCGAATTTCCGTCGAACACATAATCGGTTGAAAGGTGTATTAATTTTATGTGGTGTTTTTTGGCTATTTCTCCCAAATTTTTAACGGCCAAATGATTTACTTCATTTGCCATTTCGGGTTCATCCTCAGCTTTATCCACATTGGTATATGCAGCGCAATTAACAATTACATCAATCTTATTTTTTGAAATGTAACTTTCAACTTCCTTAAAATCTGCAATATTTAGCAGGCTTTTATCAGCAAAGAAAAATATAAAGTTCGGAAACTTGGATTCTAAACTTGCCAATTCCAATCCCAATTGACCCTTTGCGCCTGTAATTAATACATTCATCATTATTTAAAATTAATTTCAAATAAATCGGCCTTATCAAAAGCGGGCTGAATCTTGTCTTTTTCAGAAATAATTAATTCATTTTGAGCTAATTTCCAATCGATTTGCAGCTCTTGATCATTAAAAATGATGCCTCTTTCCGATGCTTTATGGTAGTAATTATCTACTTTATAACTAAAAACAGCTTCATCGCTCAACACCACATAGCCATGCGCAAATCCGGCCGGAATAAAAAGCTGGTGTTTGTTTTCATTGCTCAATTCAATAGCCACATATTGGCCGAAAGTGGCGGAACCTTTTCTGATATCAACCGCAATATCCAGCACTTTCCCAGAAATGACCCGCACCAATTTTGATTGTGCAAAAGGTGGAAGCTGATAATGCAATCCCCTTAAAACGCCCTTGGTGGATTTTGCCTCGTTATCCTGACAAAAATGAACTGATTTTCCCATGTGTTTTTCGAAAACTTCTTGATTGAAGGATTCAAAAAAGTAACCGCGCTCGTCGTTAAAGACTGTGGGTTTACATAAAATTAAATCTTGTATTTTAGTTTTTATAAACTCCACTTTATTTTTGATTTGCTATTTGAGTTAAATAGGTTCCATACTCATTATTTTTATATTGAGTCGCCAAAACAAGTAATTGTTCCTTAGAAATATACCCTTTTTCGAAGGCAATTTCTTCAATACAAGCCACTTTTAAGCCTTGTCTTTTTTCTATGGTTTGAATAAAATTGGAAGCTTCCAGCAACGAATCTTGCGTGCCGGTATCCAACCACGCATAACCGCGTCCCATAATCTCCGTTTTTAACTTATTTTGATTCAAATACTCCTGATTTACGGTGGTGATTTCCAATTCACCTCTCGCGCTTGGCTTGATGCCCTTTGCAATTTCTACCACACTGTTCGGATAAAAATACAAGCCTACCACAGCATAGTTGCTTTTTGGCTTTGCTGGTTTTTCCTCGATGCTGAGCACATTTCCTGCTTTATCGAATTCGGCCACGCCATATCTTTGCGGATCTTGCACATAATATCCGAAAATAGAGGCTTTATGCGCTTCAGAAACCGTTTGAACCGCATCACTGAGCAGTTTGTCAATGCCTGCTCCATAAAAAATATTATCGCCTAAAATTAAACAAACATCATCGTTTCCAATAAATTCAGCACCTAAAATAAAGGCCTGGGCCAAACCTTCCGGTGAAGGCTGTTCTTTGTAGGAAAATTTCATTCCTATGGACAAACCGTCTCCCAACAGTTTTTTAAAGTTCGGTAAATCTTGCGGTGTGGAAATGATGAGCACCTCAGTGATTCCCGCAAGCATCAAAATAGAAAGCGGATAGTATATCATTGGCTTGTCGTAAATGGCCAACAATTGTTTGGAAGTTCCCTTTGTTATGGGATACAATCTTGTTCCGGAGCCGCCTGCCAATATAATTCCCTTCATAGTTGTCTGTTTTATTTACTGTATTTTTATACAAATATTTGTTTTCCTCTTTCTTAAACGCATCTATTTAAAACGTTATGCGAAATTAACTATTTATTGTTAAATTTCGGCAGCTTCCGCAAAATCATTCAGACGGAAAGAGACAATCCCAAGAATGAACCAGAATTTTATTCGATTCCTTTACAATTTTGGCGTTGGTTATAGCTGTAGCTCCAATCACTATGTTCAAATAATCGTTTTAAGCAGCACTTTTTAACCATAAATATTTTCAACGCCAAATACACAAAATTATAAACAAATGGTAAGTTTTATAATACAAATGGTTAATTATATAAAATAAATGGTGTTTTACCTTGGATTATTCAAAAGTCTTTTTTACTTTTATTTTTTTATAAAAAAAAACACTTGTTAAATATCAAAAAAGTAAGCTAACCACTAAAATTCTTTGATTATGAAATCAGTATCAATTATGGAGTTAATCACTCCTGAATCCGTCAAAAGCTTTGCAAGAAAGAATTACAATACCTATGTGGCGCATTGTGAAGCCAGAAAATTAAAACCGATGTTGTTTCATGAATTTCTAAAAAATTACGCTGTTTAATTCTTTTCCATTCGGGATTTTTATCTTCTAAATTAACTCCTTAAATTTTTCATTATTGCTGAAGGCACTATTGCCTATGTCATTTCTCGTCCTAAAATACCTTCAAAAATAAATTTACTATCAAATTGTAAGTGTGCAAAATGAGAGAAATAAGTCGTAAATCAATTCTTTTTATAAAAAATAAAAGCTTTAATTTTACGGTCATCAATGATAAAAAAATCGTTTTTCTCCAATTTAAAAATTAAAAATGAGACTATTTATATTATTTCTGTCAGTTCTTTTCAGTATTTATTCAAAAGCCAACATCTTATTGTCAAAAATTTTTGCTGATGATATGCTGTTGCAAAGAGGTTAATTAATTCTCATTTTGGAATGGGCAGATGCCAATAAAAAAATTGAAATGCAATTTATAAAACAGTTAAAATACACCAAAGCCGACAAAAACGGAAAATGGATTTTATGATTGGAAGCCGAAAATGCTGGCGGACTATATGAATTAGCCATCACAGGAAAAAATACCAAACAACATTTATAAAAAATGATAAAAAAATTCAATACTTTTCAACCTGTGAATTTAAAATAACCATTTGATTAATCAACCAACCAAAGCAATATGTCACCAACAAACAGCACTCAAAAAAATCAAAATAACAACTTCATCCCAATCCTTATTATTGCCGGATTGTTTTTCATTTTCGGGTTTGTAACGTGGATTAACGGAGCTTTAATTCCGTTTATGAAAACCATCAACGAATTAACCGACACGCAATCCTATTTTGTGGCATCAGCCTCTTACATTTCTTTTGTGGTTATGGCATTGCCCGCTTCCTATATCTTAAATAAAATTGGGTACAGAAAAGGGATGTCGTTGGGATTATTCATTATGGCTATTGGCGCCTTGGTATTTATTCCTGCTGCAGAAGCAAGAACTTACTGGGTATTTCTGTCGGGAATATTTATACAAGGTATTGGCATGACTTTATTACAAACAGCCGCCAATCCGTATATCACTATTTTAGGTCCCTTAGAAAGTGGCGCAAAGCGTATTGCCATTATGGGCATAGCAAATAAAGTGGCAGGCGCTTTAGGTTCCTTGATTTTCGGTGCCTTATTATTGTCGGGCATCGATGAAGTAAAAGAGAAAATCGGCACAGTGTCCGTGTCAGAAAAAGAAGTTTTGTTGGATACCATGGCCGATAGTGTATTTATGCCATATCTCATTATGGCAGCAGTATTGTTTGTGCTTGGATTGCTCATCAGAAAAGCACCGCTTCCACATGTAGAAGCACAGCCGATTGAAGAAACCGACAATGGTGAAACGGCAAAAACAAGCATATTTCAATTTCCGCACTTATGGTTGGGTGTTTTAACCTTATTTGTATATGTTGGCGCGGAAGTAATTGCAGGAGATACTATTATTGCCTACGGAATTTCTTTAGGTTTTTCGGCCGATGAAGCTAAATTTTTCACCACATTTACCTTAATGGCCATGGTGGTAACTTATGCATTGGGTGTTTTTTTAATTCCCAAGTACCTTAAACAGGGAGCCGCGCTTAAAATTAGTGCTTTTTTAGGAATTGTATTTAGTATTTGCATCTTACTAACAACTGGCTACACCTCCATTTTATTTGTGGCGGCATTAGGCATCGCAAACGCCTTGGTATGGCCTGCAGTATGGCCATTATCGCTTCAAGGTTTGGGTAAATTCACCAAAACAGCATCCGCATTATTAATCATGGCTATTTCTGGAGGGGCCATTATCCCTCCTTTATATGGAAGATTGGTAGATTCAAATAAATATGAACTCATTGCTAGTGGACTTAATGAAGCCGATGCTATCTCAACCGCAGCAACAAGCAGTTACTGGATTTTGTTGCCTTGTTATGCAATTATATTATTCTTTGCTCTTTGGGGACATAAATTAAAAAGTTGGAAATAATAATTGCTATCAAATTTTATTTTTAATAATTTTTTCTATTTCAAATACCATAACAACAGCGCTATTGTCCTGTAGTAGTTCCGAAACATTTTCTAATGGCTTTCATATCCAATGATGTTTAAAGCAATTTTTAATAAATCAGAATAAGAATTAAATAAAGTATATAAAGTTTGTATTCACAAATCCCGTGACAGAAAGATAGTTAAAAAATGAAAAAGCCTGATAACTGAAATTATACTTGTTATATTTATTATATTTACATCTAATGTTTATTAAAACTAATTTGTTATGAATAAAGATGAATTAAATAGTCTATTAAAAAATGGAAATATTACCTTGAAGGAATTTGAAAAAAGGTTAGATATATTAAATGGAAAAATAGATAACAACATTGATGAAATTCAATTAATCAATAAAATAAACACAGATATTATGAAAAATATATCTGAAATGACATCGGAAGAGGTCAACAAAGAACAACTTCGGATTTTACACGATATAGCAGATAACACAAAAAAAACAAGAAAAAACACTGCGTTCTTGGTGAATTATCTTATTGTCTCAATAGCAATCAGTGTTATTTTTGTGATAGTCCTCTTATTTAACATTTAACTTAACTATGTAGTTAGTACCAAAACCAACTTACCATCTTATATAAATGTGAGGTTTTATGAATAGGATATTTACTGGATAAGTATTCAAATCTTTAAATACCTATATCCATAATGTATTAATTGTAGGCTTAAAAAAAACATCTTTTTAAAATTACTATCTAATGACTGTCTAAATAAGAAATAAAAAAACCTTAACTCTCTAATAATTAGATTGTTAAGGTTTTATTTTACTCTTAAAAGCGGTCTGGACGGGACTCGAACCCGCGACCCCCTGCGTGACAGGCAGGTATTCTAACCAGCTGAACTACCAAACCGTTGCTCTTAGCGGATGCAAATATAACAGCGTTTTTTGTATTGGCAAAGGTTTTTCCAATAAATTTACAAAAATCTTTTTCTGCCTGTTAAATAGGAAATTAGGATCTGGTTAAACCCTTTATGGATATCTACGGGCACATAATCTATTTTGTACTGCATACACTTCAGCTTCAAATCATTAAAATAGTTTTCCATGGCCATTTTATAGTTATTTTTTACCGATGCGGCATATAAATTCAGTTGTTCTCCAGTCTCCACATCAACAAATTTTTTGGGCGAATCTCCAAAATCAAAATCCAGTTCTAGCTTTCCATCGTAGGTGTGAAACAAAACAACTTCATGCTTGTTGTGTTTTAAATGGCGTAAGGCTTCAAACAACTCCTGCTCGCTTCTGTTGGTTTGAAACATATCCGTAAACAAAAAAACAAGCGACCTTCTACTTATTTTTTCCGCTATTTCGTGCAAAAATTTATAGGTTTCCGTTGTTTTTTTAGATGGTTGCTTTAACAAATCTTCCAAATGAGCCATCACCATTCTCCTATGGCGCTCACTTCCTTTTGCCGGGGCGTAATACTCATTGATATCACTGTAAATACTAAGTCCGACAGCGTCCCTCTGACGTTTTAAAAGCTCCATTAAAGCAGCCGAAGCAATGGCCGAAAATGCAATTTTTGTCAGGTTCTCCAGTGACGGATTTTTAACAACCGGGAAGTGCATGGAAGCCGAATTGTCTATAATTAAATGGCAACGCAAATTGGTTTCTTCTTCGTAGCGTTTTACAAATAGCTTTTTGGTTTTTGCGTATAATTTCCAATCGATATGGCGTGTGCTTTCGCCCTGATTATAATTGATATGCTCGGCAAATTCCACCGAAAAACCGTGAAACGGACTCTTGTGCATGCCGGTAATAAATCCTTCCACTACTTGTTTTGCCAACAATTCAAGGTGGTGTAATTCTGAAATATTTTCTAATGAAATACCGGCCATCTTTCTAAATTTGATTCTTGTAAATATAGTATATAAAAAGAAAAAGCCCGACAAATTTGTCGGGCTTTTTCTTTTTATTGTTTGAAAATTAACGCTTATAAATGCGCATCAATTTTTTGCGCATAGGTTGCTTTTGGCGCAACACCCACTTGTTTTTCAACAACTTCGCCATTTTTAAACACCAATACTGTAGGAATATTTCTTACGCCATATTCAGCAGCAAATTTCTGATTTGCATCAACATCCACTTTAGCGATTACTGCTTTTCCAGCATATTCTGTAGTTAATTGATCCATAATTGGCGCCACCATTCTACAAGGTCCACACCAAGCTGCCCAAAAATCAACCATTACTGGTTTGTCCGATTTTAATACAACTTCGTCAAAAGTTGCATCTGTTACTTCAATTGCCATACTCTATTTTTTAAA
>JAAFHC010000265.1 GCA_010906935.1 Gelidibacter sp. | reverse complement strand
GAAAAAATCGAAAATATTACCACATCATAAAAAAAGGTGGAGACCAGAACCCACCTAAAAAAACGGCTTGCTTGGTTATACAAATCTAATAACCGTTAGGGTAATTGGTAAGGGCAATTAAAAAGCAGGAAATAAAACAAATAAAAAATTTAAAGAATGAAAAAATTAATTTTAGTAGTAGCATTGGCACTAGTTTCGTCAGTTGGTTTTAGCCAGAACCCTTTAAGTGTAGGACAAAGTCAACTTAACGTTGGTTTTGGTCTTTCAGATAGAGGTGTTCCAATTTATTTAGGATTGGATCACGGAATCAGCAGAGACATAACAATTGGAGGTGAATTATCTTACCGTTCTTTTAATAAATATGAAGGAGGTAATAAGTATGACCACAATGTTATTGGAATTTCAGGTAATTTAAACTACCACTTCAACAATGCATTAGACATGTCTAACGAATGGGATTTTTATATTGGTCCAAACATAGGTTACTATTCATATAAAAATGACTATGATGGTTATGATGGAAGATATAATTCCGGTTTAGGTGTTGGTGCACAATTAGGCTTTAGATATTATTTATCAAACAGCGTTGGTTTAAATCTTGAATTCGGAGGTGGAAACGCTTTTTCAGGTGGAAAATTTGGTCTTACCTTCAAATTATAAACTCCTAAAAATAAACTTAAAAACATTGGTTATTATAGACTTCAAAATAGCCTATATCTCCAATGTTTTTTTTTCTACAAATCTTAAAACCTAAAAAAATTGAACTTAAAAAGAATCTTTGGGGCATTGCTTACCGCCCTCGGAATTGGTGGTTTAATTTATACTGCCGTATTATTTGTGAATAGCTCTGACAGTAATTATTCAATAAGAAACCTTGTGGTTTTTGGTGTGTTAGGTATCGTATTTTTTATTGCGGGAATTAGTTTGGTTCGTACCACAAAAGACGAATCATAATAAACTGCACTATATAAACAGAATCTTTAATATAGCAAATGCTAAAAAAAACAGAACCCCCTTAATTTATCAACGTAGAAAATCAATTTCATTATTTTAACAAACAATTATGAAAAATCATGATAAAACCAAAAAAGAAGGGGCTTCTAATTTAATCATTGCAAATAAAGAGAATGCTAATGAACTAGCCAATGCCCGCAAAGCAGTCACCATTAAAAACGATAAAAAAGGAAAACATTTAGATGCACTAATCGATTCTAATGTTGACAATGCCTTTGCATTATTTACTGCTGCAAATAAAGAGCTTGAAGTTCAAAACAAAAAAAATGAAAAACAAATTGTCGCTTTAATTGAGTCAAATGAAAAAGCAGCTGAAAGTGACAATCTGAAATCGGCTTTTTTGGCCAATATGTCTCATGAAATTAGGACGCCAATGAACAGCATTTTAGGGTTTACCAATTTATTAAAAGAACCTGGACTTAAAGGCGAGAAAAAACAAAAATATTTAAATATTGTTGAAAAAAGCTGTGCCCGTTTGCTTAATACCGTCAGCGATATTGTTGATATGTCAAAAATACATTCAGGTCTTGAAAAAGTTAATCTGAAGGAAACCAATATAAACAAGCAAGTAGAAAGAATTTACACATTGTTCAAGCCTGAGGCTGAAAGCAAAGGATTACAGTTTTCTTTTAAAAACAGCCTTCCTAAAAAAGAAGCCTTTTTTTTAACAGACTGTGAAAAAATATACACCGTGCTTATACACCTTGTTAAAAATGCCATTAATAACACCCAAAAAGGTTCTATAGAATTTGGATATGCCGGAATAAATTCATCAACCTGGAGAACCGAATTGCTATTTTTTGTAAAAGACACTGGGATTGGAATTCCAAAAAACAGACAAAAAGCCGTTTTTGAGAGTTTTACACAAGCTGATATTTCCGATAAAATGGCGCAGCAAGGGAACGGTTTAGGTTTGTCAATAACCAAAGCATATGTTGAGTTGTTAGGCGGTAAAATTTGGGCAAAAAGTAAGGAAGGTAAAGGCTCCAAATTTTATTTTTCGCTTCCTTATCGCATCGATCTGAAAGAAAAATTATCACAGAAAACAGCACTTTGTTAATGAACTGGTTTAATATTAAAATAACAAAGAAAATGCTCTTCAATAAAGAAAAAATATAAATACAAAACAGCATTAACCAAAATAAAAAACAAACAAAACGTTTAACCCTATAATTCCAAAACAATGAATATCAAAAAAATCTTTAAAGCCCTACTTATCGCAGTTGTAATAGGCGGTCTTAGTTACCCTGCATTTTTGTTTGTAAATTCTTCCGATGGACAATACGCTACAAAAGCGCTAATTGTTTTTGGCACACTTGGTTTGGTGTTTTTTGTTGCGAGTATTGGCTTGGTTGGTATTATAAAAAACAAATCATAAAGTTTACCCTTTATTAAAAGCTGTAAATTAATTTTATAGCTGATTATCAAACTTAGAAAGGATAAAAAACCAGAAACCTGAATTTTATTCATAAATTTAAGTAGTCTAAAAAATAAATCGTTCAATAAAAACATTAAAAAAAACCTTATTATGAACACAAAAACTATAGGAATCGTAATTGCCATCATTGGAATATTGATGATGATTTATACTGGTTTCAGTTATGTAAC
>JAAFHC010000264.1 GCA_010906935.1 Gelidibacter sp. | reverse complement strand
TTTCTTCTCCTTCAAAAGTTTTAACCATCTTTTTCTTAAATAATAACATGCTTATCATCCCCAAAAGAACAGCAGAACCAATGATTCCATACATATGAAAGGATTGAAACTTAAACATTTCGTAAATTCTGTACCACGAAATTATTTCGGCCTTGCTCATTACAATTCCAAAAATAATACCCACTAAAAAAAATTTTACAAACTTCATGACGCTAAAATATTAGGGGTAAAATTAACCAAGTCATCACCAAACCTCCAATAAAAAAGCCTATTACAGCAATTAAAGAAGGAAGTTCTAAATTACTGAGGCCAACAATTGCATGGCCAGATGTGCAGCCTCCAGCCCAACGCGCACCAAAACCAACCAAAAAACCTGCGATGATTAAGATTGAAAAACCTTTTAAAGTAAGCATAGTTTCAATACTGAAGATTTCATCAGGCAAATATGTTTGGCCTGCGTTCATAATTCCAATATCGGCCAAATCCTGAACAGTTTGCGGATTTATGCTAACAGCATCGGTTGTTGTTAAATAATTTGAGGCTATAAAACCACCAGCAATAGCACCAGCGATAAAAATTAAGTTCCACAAATTCTCTTTCCAATCAATTTTAAAATAGTTAACATACTTGCCAGCTCCGCCGATAGAACAAAATGTTTCCAGATTTGATGATACACCAAATCGTTCACCAAAATAATATAGCAAAAACATGATAAACGAAATTACAGGACCGGCAACATACCATTCCCAAGGTTGCATAATAAAATCCATAATTTAAATGTTTAAACCTATCAAAAATATCTTAAAAATTAAATTATTTTGTGATTTACATCACTTAATTTAAAATTCAAGTATCTCAATCTTATTTCTGTGTAACTTTATTTTTCCCTCATTTTCAAGCTGCTTTAGCAATCGTGAAATAACAACTCGGGAAGTATGCATATCGTACGCGATATTTTGGTGCGTAGTGTTTAGCGACGTTTCTCTCATAATTTGGGCTTTGTCAGTCAAATATTTATACAATCGCTCACTCATATTCATAAAAGCCAAACTATCGATAGTTTCCATCATTTCATTTAAACGAATGTTATAACTTTCAATCACAAAATTCCGCCATGATTTATATTTTAACATCCACTCATCTAATTTTTCTTTCGGTAGAAAAATAATTTCAGATTCTTTTTCAGCGATGGCTCTAATGCCGCATTTGCCATTTGAGATGGCACTCGCAAAAGAACTGGCGCAAGTGTCGCCCCGTTCTAAGAAATACAATAAAATTTCCTCCCCATTTTTATCTTCCCTCACAATTTTAATGGCGCCTTCCAACAACAAAGGAATTCCTTTCATTTTATCTCCTAAATCAACCAATATTTCATTTTCGCGCAATTTTTTATATACCCCAACCTGAACGATTTCATCAATCAATTCCTTTTCAAAAACAAAGGAATAATATTTTTCTAGTTTTTCTCTCATTTTTCTATAAATTCTAAAATTTTGGCAGTTGCACCCGTTTTATCAACTACATATTTTATTGCACTTTCTCCGGTTTTCAGTCTCATTTCATTTGACTGATAAAATTTTTCTAAATGTAAAGATAATTCTTTAGTATTATCTACCACAAAGCAAGCCTTATTTTTCACCAAATCAATGGCCTCATTAAATTTATTGTAATTTGGACCAATAAGTATTGGAATACCAAAAGTTGCCGGCTCCAAAACATTGTGAACGCCGGTTTTTGTAAATCCTCCGCCCACATAGGCCAAATCGGCATAACTGTATATTTTTGTAAGAATCCCTACCGTATCAATGATAAAAACCTGATAATTAGAAAGATTTTTATTTTCCTTTTCTGAAAACAAAACCACTT
>JAAFHC010000263.1 GCA_010906935.1 Gelidibacter sp. | reverse complement strand
TGACTGCGCCTGGGAAAGGTGTGCCAAATATTGTTCACGGCGTAAATCATTTGGAATACAATCCGAACGAAGTCGACATATTTTCTGCGGCTTCCTGCACCACAAACGCCATTACGCCAGTACTGAAAGTTATCGAGGACAATTTTGGCGTTGAATATGGACATTTAGAAACCATCCATGCCTACACAAACGACCAGAATTTGGTTGACAATATGCATAAAAAATACCGAAGAGGAAGAGCTGCAGCATTAAATATGGTGATTACCGAAACCGGTGCAGGAAGTGCTGTTTCTAAAGCATTGCCTTCTTTTGAGGGGAAATTAACATCAAATGCCATTCGTGTTCCGGTTCCTAACGGTTCATTGGCTATTTTAAATTTGCGATTGGTAAATGCGGCAAGCAAAGAAACTATTAATGGAATGATGAAAAAATATGCTTTGGAAGGTGATTTGGTAGAGCAAATTAAATATTCTTTAAGCAATGAGTTGGTTTCTTCTGATATTGTGGGAACCGCGGCACCGGCAATTTTTGACAGTCATGCCACCATATCAAGCAACGACGGCAAAAACGCGATTTTATATGTTTGGTACGACAATGAATTTGGATATACCCATCAGGTTATTAGGTTGGCGAGATACATTTCAAAAGTAAGACGGTTTAATTACTATTAATAGAATTTGCAACAAAGGTTGCGTTTTATGAAGGCTAATTAATCTACTTTTATTTGATGAAAATAACCAATACCAGAAAAGGATATTTATTGGCATTATTGTCTGTTGTTGCAGTAGCTAACGTGTATATTTTTAGTAAAGCCGCTCTTGCAGAGGTAAGCATTCCTCAGTTTGGCGTGTATTGGTTTTCTTTGGGATTACTTTGGGTTTTGTTATATGCATGGTACAAAAAAACATATAAAATTTTCAGAGAACTTTCAATTAAGAATTATCAGGTCTTATTTTTTTTAGGAATCATAGAAATTTTTAGCACTTATTATTTTTATAAGTCAATTCATGTGATTTTTAACCCGGCAATTGTTTCCTTTTTAGGAAATCTTTCTACGGTTTTTATGATTGTTTTAAGTTTTTTCTTTTTGAAAGAACGATTCGGCAATTTGGAATTTACAGGGATGATTGTTGTAATGTTTGGTGCTTTTGTGATAAGTTATAAAGGGAATATGGGTTTCAAGGATATGTTTATTAGTGGCGCACGGGATGTTTTATTTTATAGTCTGTTTTCCGCAATAAATTATGTGGTGGTTAAAAAAAATATTACTAAAATTCATCCTATTCTGCTAACAATAAGCAGGTGTGTTTTTATACTTATTTTTTCAATAATGGCCATGATTTACTTTAAGGAATCTTTTATAATTACTAAAACAGCCTTTATTAATATTTTTATAGGATCGCTTTTAGGACCATTTTTGACGGTAATCGCAGGTTATTTGGCTTTGCAATACATTACATCTTCTCACAGAGCAATTATTTCAAGTACAAGAGGAATTTTTGTATTGTTTGGCGCTTACCTGTATTTTGGGCAATTTCCTCAACCAATAGCCATAATAGGTGGGGTAATAACCATAATTGGGGTATTGCTTATTGCTTTTGGAAGCATGAGTTTTAAGAAGGAAAATATTGTGATTTAAGTTTTTAAAAACACCATAAAAAAAATACTGCGCTTTGAATGAACCCAAAGCACAGTATTTTTTTTGATTTATAATTTTAAGACTAAGTAAAAATAATTTGCGTTCTGTCACCATCGCATAATTCATAAAATTCACCAATGGTGATAATGTCTTTAACCTCATCTGATAAATCTTCTTTTTTCAATTTAAACATATCAACTGCTAATTTACAAGCGTAAATTTTACCTCCACCAGCAGTAATCATTTCTAAAAATTCAT
>JAAFHC010000262.1 GCA_010906935.1 Gelidibacter sp. | reverse complement strand
ATATTTTGAGGTGTTGAAGGAACAATATTTCCAAGATTATCTGACAAAATCAATTCAATTCCGCAGGTAGGACATGTGTTGGTTTGTGAATGAAATCGACGGTCGGCCGGATTTGAATATTCTTTTTCACATTCAGCACACATAGGAAAATCATGGATGCTGGTATGATTTCTTTCAAAAGGAAAAGTTCGGGTAATTGCCCAGCGCGGACCGCAGTTTACGCAGGTGGCAAACGGATAGTTGAAACGCCTGTTTTCCGGATTTTGAATGTCTTTTTTGCAGTCGTCACAAATCGCAAAATCGGGTGTTAAAGATAAATTTAACTGTCCGTTTTTATTGGATGGAATAATGTTGAAATCGGCAAATTCCAAAAAATCGATTTGGGTGATTTTAGGACTTTTTATTTTAGAAACCGGCGGTGGATTTTCAATTAATTTTTTGTAAAAATTTCGAATGGTAGTTTCGAATCCTGAGATATAAATAATAACGCCTTCCTCATTATTTGAAACAGTTCCTGTTAAAGAAAGGGATTTTGCCAAACCATAAACAAACGGACGGAAACCTACACCCTGAACTTGTCCCGAAATAGAAATTTTATAGGTTTGCATTTAAAAAAGTTAAAAGTTAAAGGTTAAAGGTTAAAGGTTAAATTTAACAAATAACACCTTACAAGTAACAACAAATAACTCACAGTAAATTAAACTTTTTTCAGATGAAGTGTTTCGGCATGTGTTAATAGCTGTTTTATAATTTCAGGAATGGCATTTTTAACATTTGGGTTCAATTCAATGGTCATAGGAACCAATTCCTCAATGGAGACGGTAAACAAATACACATCGGGCTTTTCATCCATTAGGTAAACGGCTTCGATCATATCTTTTAAGCCAACGTCATGAACGCTTAACGCTGAAGGAAAATCAGAAGCGAATTTTGGGCGAATCAATGAAATGGTACCGGCCGGTTTTCCATCCATAGTTGCATCAACAAAAACGACTGTTTTGTAGGCTTCAAAGCAGTTCAGCAATAAAAACCCTCCAGTTCCTCCGTCTAAAATATCAACATATTCAGGCAATTTCATTTTAGCCATTTCTTGCATTACATGAACGCCAATACCTTCATCGCCCATTAAATAATTGCCAACGCCTAGGATTAAAATGCTATTCGATTTGTCTTTTTCGAAAAAATAGGAATCGCTGCTGATGGCTATTGGAGTTCTTTCTTTTGTGCTCATAGTATTCGTTTAAAAAGTAAATTCATTCGGCTTGAAAAATACAGCGGCAGAATGAACTTACTTCAAAGTTTGATTAAAGGGTAATTTGTTATTTTTTTTCGGCTTCCCGAACTTTTTTTAAGCGCGATTCATTTACAAATTTATAGCCGCCAAACATAGAGGATACTTCCCCGCGGCCTTCAAGCCAATCATGGTAAAAAACCAAATAAATATGAATTAAAGTAAAGAATATAAATCCCCACATCGCAATATGATGGATGCTGCGAACCATAAAGTCTCCGCCAAATAAGGGCGTCACCCAACTAAACATTTTTGGCAAAAACCAAGTTGAGGTGTCGGCATATAGCGCAAAGCCGGTAAAAACTGAAATTAATGCAATTAAAAATAAACCAATATAGGAAACTGCCGCAAGGCTATTATGACCAATACTGATATTTTTTAATTCTGGGTTTTTGTCATTCCTTAATAAAATATCATTTTTTAATACGTGCTTTAAATTACTCCAGCTTTTTTTGGTGAAAGGCCAATAGGCGCGCCAACTTGCAAACTGGTTTCCAACAAAAGACCAATACACGCGTAAATCATATTAAAAAAGAAAATATATGCAGCGATAAAATGAATGTATCGCACAATTCCAAAGGTATGTAAATTTGTAGCTTCTGCGCTTGAAATAAGTGCAGGCGGATTGGCAATTAAAAATCCGGAAAGTGTGAGTGTTAAAACGCAAAGCACATTTATCCAATGGAAAATCCGAACCGGCAATTCCCAAACCATCACGCGTTTAAAATTTCTAGTTTCCATAATTTATAGTTTAACTGTCACAACTTGCAATATTTTGAACTTGGGAAATGTGATTTCCGTGTTCATCATATAAATGTACGGCGCAAGCCAAGCAAGGGTCAAAAGAATGAATGGTGCGTATAATTTCTAATGGCAATTCAGGATTTGCAACCGGTGTGCCAATTAGGGCAGCTTCGTAAGCCGATCTTTGTCCTTTTGGGTCACGCGGTGAAGCATTCCAGGTAGAAGGAACTACCATTTGATAATTTTCAGTTTTCATATCTTTTATGGTAATCCAATGTGCCAAAGCACCTCTTGGCGCTTCCATAAAACCAACACCTTTGGCTTCATTTGGCCAGCTGGATGGTTCCCAACTTTGCGTATTTGCCATACGTTCATCTCCGTTTTTAATGTTGTTCATTAAAGTATTGTAGAACTCTATGGTCCAATTTGCAACCAATTGTGTTTCAATTCCGCGTGCGGCAGTTCTTCCCAATGTAGAGAATAAGGCATCAACAGGAACATTTAAATGTGCCAAGGCGCCATTAACGGCATCTTGAATTTCTTTATTTCCTCTTCCGTAACCTACCAATAAACGGGCAAGAGGGCCAA
>JAAFHC010000261.1 GCA_010906935.1 Gelidibacter sp. | reverse complement strand
CACATTTCACAATCGTCAGGATTTTCTTTCGACTGCAAAATTAATTGTCTCAATTCTTCGGGCGTAAGCGGTTTTTCTTCTTCCTTTTTCACGTTTGAAACAGTAAATTGTGTGGCATTCACGGCACTTTTGGTCCGCAAATAATACATACCCGTTTTTAAACCCGATTTCCATGCATAAAAATGCATAGAGGTTAGTTTGGCATAATTGGCATCTTGCATAAATAAATTGAGTGATTGCGATTGGTCGATAAAATAACCTCGCTGACGAGACATATCTATAATATCTTTCATGCTCATTTCCCAAACGGTTTTGTACAAATCTTTGAACTCTTGCGGAATGTTGTCAATATGCTGAACAGATCCGTTGGCGCGCATAATAGTTTCTTTCATTTCATTGTCCCACAAGCCCAAATCAACCAAATCTTCCAATAAATGTTTGTTTGTTTGTTTACCACAATAAATTCTCCACTTAAAACCCTGCGCGTATAAATATTTGAGGTATAAGGCTCAAATGCTTCGTTGTTTCCCAAAATTTGTGAAGTTGAAGCTGTGGGCATCGGCGCCACCAGCAACGAGTTTCTGACGCCGTTTTTGATTACTTTTTTACGCAACGCTTTCCAATCCCATCTTCCGCTTAATTCTTCTTCTGAAACGCCCCACATATTAAACTGAAATTCACCTAATGACATTGGTGAACCTTTAAATGAAGAATAAGGTTCTTTTGCTTTCGCTATTTCCATGGATGAAGTTACCGCGGCAAAGTAAATAGTTTCAAAAATTTCTTCGTTTAATTTTTTTGCTTCGTCACTGGTGAAAGGCAAACGCAGCATAATAAAAGCATCGGCCAAACCTTGCACGCCAATTCCGATTGGTCTGTGACGGAAATTTGAGTTTTCAGCTTCTTTTACTGGATAATAATTACGGTCGATCACCGTATCTAAATTCCGCGTAATTTTTTTGGTGATTTTATGTAGTTTTTGATGGTTGAAAAATTTAATTCCGTTTTCATCTTCGTCAATAAACATAGGAAGCGCAATAGATGCCAGGTTACAAACCGCTACCTCATCTTTTGCGGTGTATTCCATAATTTCCGTACACAAATTTGAAGAACGGATGGTTCCTAAATTCTTTTGGTTCGATTTACGGTTGGCGGCATCTTTATACAGCATATAAGGATTTCCGGTTTCTATTTGGGCTTCCAATATCTTTTCCCAAAGTAAACGTGCCTTGATGGTTTTGCGGCCTTTGCCCACTTTTTCGTAACCTGTGTATAATTTTTCAAATTCCTCGCCATAAGTGTCAAATAAATGCGGACATTCATTTGGGCACATTAACGTCCAATCTCCATTTTCTTCAACGCGTTTCATAAATAAATCGGGAATCCACATGGCGTAAAACAAATCACGCGCACGATTTTCTTCTGCACCTGTATTTTTACGCAAATCCAGAAAATCGAAAACATCGGCATGCCAAGGTTCTATATAAATGGCAAAAGATCCCTTTCGCTTTCCGCCACCCTGATCTACGTAACGGGCTGTATCATTAAATACTTTCAGCATAGGAACAATGCCGTTTGAAGTTCCATTTGTGCCTCGAATATAGGAACCTGTGGCGCGCACGTTGTGAATTGACAATCCGATTCCGCCTGCAGATTGCGAGATCTGTGCCGTTTGTTTTATGGTATCATAAATTCCATCAATACTGTCGTCTTGAATTTGCAACAAGAAACATGAGGACATTTGGGGTTTTGGTGTCCCTGCATTAAACAATGTTGGTGTGGCATGGGTAAAGAATTTTTTGGACATCAACTCGTAAGTTTCGATAGCCTCATCAATATCTTCCTGATGAATGCCAATGGCAACACGCATTAACATATGTTGCGGACGTTCGGCAATTTCACCATTTATTTTCAATAAATAGGAACGTTCTAATGTTTTGAATCCGAAATAATCATACCCAAAATCTCGATTGTAAATAATTGTAGAATCTATTTTTTCGGCATGTGCCATAATGACATTATAGGTCTCATCAGATAACAATGGCGCTTTTTTTCCGGTACGCGGATTAACATAATTGTACAAATCGGCCATCACTTCTGAAAAAACTTTTTTGGTATTTTTATGTAAGTTTGAAACGGCGATACGAGCTGCAAGTTTTGCATAATCGGGATGTTGTACCGTCATTGTTGCCGCAGTTTCAGCAGCTAAATTATCGAGTTCCGAAGTTGAAACACCATCATACAACCCTTCAATGACGCGCATGGCGACTTTAACAGGATCTACATGACTGCTAAGTCCGTAACACATATTTCGAACTCTGGCCGTGATTTTATCGAACATCACAGGCTCTTTTTTACTGTCTCTTTTTA
>JAAFHC010000034.1 GCA_010906935.1 Gelidibacter sp. | reverse complement strand
GTACAAAAATTCAAGGAATTGATTTTGTAAAATTACTTAGAAAAGAGATTAAACATCTTAGGAAAATTCATAAACACTACGTGAAATCGCTTTTGTAGAAATTTGTTGAAATGTTAAAAGTTAAAGGTTGAAATGTTTAATAATCATATTTAAAACTTAAAACTTGAGGCTTGGAACTTGAAACTTGAAACCACAATAACCCACAACCAATAACCAATAACCAATAACTAGTTAACCAACCTCTGCCTGATCGTTTCATATAAAAAAGCCCCACAAGCCACAGAAACATTTAAAGAATCAATTTCACCCAAGATTGGCAATTTCGCCTTATGTGTTACAATTTTTAAAATAGACGGATTGATGCCGCGATCTTCCGAACCCATAATAATGGCGGTAGGTAGCGTTAAATCAATGTCATAAATTAAGGTATCCGTTTTTTCGGTGGCTGCAACCAATTGAATATCTGCCGCCTGAAATTGAAAAATAGCGTCTTTAATATGGTCAACTTTACAAATAGGCATTTTAAACGCCGCACCTGCAGATGTTTTTATGGTGTCGGCACTTATGGGTGCATTTCCTTGTTTTTGAATCACAATTCCGTTTACACCGGCACATTCCGCAGTTCTTATGATGGCTCCAAAATTGCGGACATCAGAAATCTGGTCTAACAACAAAAATAGGGGCGTTGTGGTTTTTTCAAAAGCAGTGTCTATCAATTCCTCTAAATCTGAAAATTCAATAGGGGAAATTTGTGCAGCAACGCCTTGATGGTTTCCGTTTTTAGAAATACGGTTTAATTTTTCAACAGGTACATGGCTGGTTGCAATGTTATGTTGTTTTATAAGGCTATTTAATTCTGAAAATAAATGACCACTTAAGTCCTTTTGCAAATACACTTTGCTGATGGTTTTTCCAGAATTAATGGCTTCTATAACCGCCCTAAGACCAAATATTTTTGAAGTTTCGTTTTCCATGGTGCAAAGGTAAGAATCATATTTAAATTAACAGATGAAAATAAAATGTTTCAAATTTATAAAAAAAAAGAGGAACCATTTTGGATCCTCTTCTCCTATAATATTTATGATAACAAAACTATTATTTTTCAGTACCGCCTGCCCACCAAACTTTTTCTGTAAAAATATTCACACTAGGAATATTTGCAGAGTTTGATTGCTCTTCGCTTGTTGAGTAAGGGAATCTCCATACAAAACCTACAAGGGCGTTGTTTGGGTTTGCAAGTGTTAAGTCGGGCAACTTATTCAAAAAGATAGGTATTTAGTAGCGCCTTAGAAAGCGATTTTAACCAAAATATTTCCAATAAATTTCGGTCATTTTTTAAAAATGGTTTTGTGATTATGAAGTATTTATTAATTTTTACAATAGCGCAAATCAAAAGACACAAAAAAAGCAAATACCTTGTTTAGAACAAGATATTTGCTTAAAAACAGTTATGAAGTTTATTTATTTGTTGACAGTAAAAGTAGTTGATTCGGAGACACCAAAAACACCACCAGCTTTTATTGCGGCACCATTATAAACCAATTGATAAGTTCCTGGTGCAATTCCATCACCATAAAGGTCATAAATTGTAAAGGTATACGTACCGTTTGCTAAACAAAATGCTTTTATTAATTTTGTTTGACCATCGTATGGACCTCCTGAAGTAATAACGGCTCCGGTAGAATTAAATAACTTCCAAGATGTTTCATCAGGATAGGAGTCAAAATTAATGGTTAGTATAACTTCATTTAAAGGACATACCTGTTTTATGTTTAAAGTTATTGGCGCTCCATATAATAATCCTTCTGCAGGTTCAAATACTAAGACTAATTTTTTTCCGGCCTCACCAATATTTAAATCAGTGATACTAACAGGAAGAACTCCAACATTTGAATTTGCAGGAATAGTAACAGATGCAGGAACGGTATAAGATGCTGGATCTGCTGTTGACTTGGTTAAATCCACTTTTACATTAAATGTTCTGTCAGAGCCAGAAACTTGGGTGGTATAAACTTTAATGTCCCGGGATGTAGTGCTGGCCAAATCAACTCCGAACGTATATGCAGTATTTTCAAAACTTACATAGTTGATGTCTTCGGTGTTGTCAACTTCATCTCCACAGCTATTGAAGACAAATAAAGACAAGGTCATCAGTAATAAAAAGGTTATTTTTTTCATAATTTAAATTATTTATTTAATTGTAGAATAGACGGAAACCAACTTTTAATAGCAGGTTTCCATCTATATTTTATTATTTAATCAATGAAAGGATTGTTTTGAATTTCACTTTGTGGTATTTCAAAAGTCAATCTGTTATCGTTATAAGGAATTGGAATTCCTACATTTGATAAATGATTTGAGCCACGAGTTATAGTTGCTTTATTACGTTTCATTGCTAAATAACTTTTTCCTTCACCCCACAATTCAATTCTTGTTTGTAAGTAAATTTCATTTTTCAATGTCTGACCAGATAATCCATCTACATAAGTTGTACTTGGCAATCTTAAAGCCAATAAGGCTTTTAAGCTTGTTCTTGCTGCACCTTCATCACCACTTCTTGCGGCAGTTTCTGCATGAAGCAAATACATTTCTTCAACTCTCATATAAACATAATCTGTTTCAATGGTTCTTTGACCAGCTATAGTCCTACCTGCATGGTAAAATTTATTTCTAGGCGTTAGATAGTAATTGTTGGCAGCAACTGTAGGCCAAAATTGTACTTTTCTTGCATCATTTACTGGGATTAGGTCATAAAGACCTTTGTCAATTGATTTTCTGTCTCCTGCCCATTGGTAGCTATATGTATAAGCATCCATTTGGCCCCACCAAGAAACCAAATCAAGACCATTGTCAAGGGTTAAATCAACGCCCCACATCCAACTTGGGGTTCTAACATCATTAAATCCGCCAACCACATCACCAGCACCATTATAGGCAATAGCATCTGCACTCATAAGCGGCGTGAAGCCGCCATTATTGATAATGTCAAATGCCAAATCTTTGGCTTTTACAGCGTTTTCATTACCGTCCATGGCACCATATACATAAGCAAGAAGGCCTTTGGCAACATATTTATTGATTTGACTTTTTTGTGTTCTGGTAAAGTTATCCATCAATGAAATGGCATCTGTCAAATCTTTAATCATCAAATCAAATACAACCTGAGTGGTACTTTTTGGTTGATTTGGTTGGTTAGGATCTGTGTAAACAGGTAAAATTTCTTGAGTTGGGTTGTAACTTTCAACAAAAAGCTGGGTCAAGTAAAAATAAGCATAAGCTCTCAACGCTTTTGCTTGTCCCATAAGATGTTTGTTTTCATCTAATACAGGAACAATGTCATTACCGCCCAATGCATCTATCACCAAATTCGCCGATCTGATAATTCTATAATAGTATCTCCAAGGTTTATAATTAGATTGTCTCGTATAATCTTGGGTTGCTTGAAATTCAGCGATATCAGCTCTGTACCAACCATAGGCACTTTGCGACAATGCTAAATCTCCAGAAAGCATATCCATATAGATGTCGTATCCTTTTTGGCCAAAATCGTCATGGTCTAAATTAGTTCCGCCAGTTCCGGTTTCAAACATCAGGGTATAAATACCGGCCACACTACCAGCAACTACATCTGGGTTATTGGCACTCGCTTCTTGTACTTGTTCTTGCGTTAGAAATTGAGTGGGTTGAACTTCTAAAAAATCGTCACCGCAGCTGCTCAGACTTAAAATTAAGCCGGCCGCAAGTGAATATTTAAATAATTTTTTCATAATTAAGAATGTTGTTTAGTTATTAAAATTTAACTCTTACACCTAAAGTAAATGTACTTAAAGGAGAATACCTGTATTGATCAGAATTACCTGCCTCTGCTGTTGAAGGATTAAAACCGTCTTTGTCACTTAATAAAAATAAATTGTCAGCAGACAACGAAATGTTTAAATTTGAGATGCCTTTATTTTCAAGATATCTTGCAGGTAATGTATAGCCAATTTTAACATTATTTAATGACAAGTAATCAGATCTTGTAATAAATCTAGTTGAGGCACTATTCACATTGGTATCCAAATTACTTGACAATCTTGGGACATTGGTGATGTCTCCCGGTTCTTGCCATCTGTCTAAAATATCTGTATGCCAGTTGTTATTACCTATAACGTCATTGCCCATTAAATTGGCGTAAGCACCATCATAGGAATAACCTCCAAGGCTGTATAAAAATTGTGCGCTAAAATCAAAAGCCTTAACCCTTGCTGAAAGTCTGAAAGCGCCTCTCACTTTTGGAATTGCAGATTTTCCAATATATTTTTGGGTTGCATCTGCATACACTTTTGTGGTATTCTTGCTAATTGCGTTGTCAGGATTTGCATCCATATACTCAGTTAATGATCCAATTTTTTCACCAGTGTCAATAACCCCATTTCCATTGGCATCATGGTAATAGACCATCCACATGGCTTTACCGTCTGCAGGATCAACTCCAGCCCACTCTCTTGTGTAGAAATCAAATAAAGAGTGACCTTTTGATCTACCGTATAATCCAGCGATATCTAACAATTTAGGCTCTTCAGTTGCAGGGTCAATTGGCATAAGTGTCAATTCATTGTTTAAAACCTCTCCGTTTACAGTGAAATCTAATTTGTAATCGTCATTATTTACAATATGGGTTGTAACGTCAAATTCAAATCCGCTATTTCTAAGTTCACCATCATTAACCGTTTGAAGGGCATAACCTACAGATGGACCAACACGTCTATCGAAAATAAGATTTTCAGTATCTTTTATATAATAATCGAAAGCAGCGTCTAAATACTTGCCTAAGCCAAATTCAACACCTGTTTGAAACATTTTTGAAGTTTCCCAAGTTAAATTAGGATTTCCAATGTCTCTTGGAGAAATAGAAATTTCATCATTTAAATTTCCTACATTAAAGGTGTTGTATCCAGAATAGAAACCTACACCTGCTTGCTCACCCACCAAACCGTAACTTGCTTTAAGTTTTAAAAAGTCGAAAGTTTCCATATTTGCCATAAAAGCTTCTTTGCTTAAAATCCAAGAAGCACCTACCGATCCAAAAGTATCCCATTTGTTATCGCCTATAAATCTTGATGAACCATCACGTCTTACCGATCCTGTAAGGAAATATTTGTCTTGTAAATTATAGTTCACTTGTCCAAAATAACTTTCCAATCTCACTTGGTCAGTATAAGAATAGGAAGGTGATGATATTACAAAGTTGTTTAAATCATCAATGTCTGGATGTACCATTTTTTCTTTGCTTGCAGTTGCAATCTTTCTTTCCCAAGTGTTGCTTTCGTGTGCAGCCAATATTTCAATGCCATGGTCTCCAAAATTATTTTTGTAACGGAATAAGTTCAGTAAATTGTGTGTAAAAGTTTCTGTATCTGCTTTGTAAACAGAACCTCCCTGACCAGCTGCAGAACCATAAAATGGATTATTTAAGCTGGTATATCTGTTATTAAAATATTGAGCACCAAAGGTTGTTTCGAAAGTTAATTTATCAGAAAATTTAATATTAAATCCAAAATTACCATTTAGTTCGTGTCTTTTAGTTCTGCTTCTGTCAAAATGGGCATCAGCGATTGAGTTGGTTGCCAATCCAAAGCCCCTTGCCTTAGAAGTTCCATAGTCATATTGATTTCCTCCAAAAATTGGGTCTTCAACAATTGCACCTGTGGCATCTCTTAAAAACAAAGGATATATGGAAGGAATGTTATCAACAAACCAAAAAATACTTCCTGAATCCGAAGATTGTCCGTTATTATTTGTTTCAGATAAGGAATAACCAATGTTTGCAGAACCTGTTAACCAAGGTTTTACTTCATGAGACAAATTGATTCTTGTGGTGTAACGTTTATAATCGGAATTGATAATATATCCAATATCATCCAAATATCCAAAAGAAGTGAAATATTTTGTTTTATCACTTCCGCCGCTCATTTTTAAATTGGCTTCAGATCTTATTGAATTTTGGAAACCATAATCTTCCCAGTTTTCCGGGTCATACTTTCTTGTAACATCGCTTCTAACTTGACCAGTAGCAGGGTCAATTAATTCAGCACCGGTTGCAGCATTCCATAAATTGTAGCCAGGGCTTATTCCTCCTGTTGAAAATAATGTTGTGTTGGCAAAATTTACCGGATTGGCATTACCCGTAGCTCTTCCTCTGTTTAATAAGGCTTCCCAGCTTAAACCAATATAATCTTCAGGTGATTTTATAACGCTATAACGTGGAATTAAACTCACATTTACCCCAGTTTTAACATCAACTTCTATGGCTGAAGTTCCTATTTTACCACTTTTGGTGGTCAATAAAATTACCCCATTGGCACCTCTTGCTCCATAAATAGCAGTAGCGGTGGCATCCTTAAGAATGGTAGTTGATTCAATATCTGCAGGGTTAATGGAGTTGATACCTCCAGAAAAAGGCACACCATCAACAACATATAAAGGATCTCTGTTTCCATTCACCGAGCCAAAACCTCTAATACGAATGGTTGCGGTTGAACCTGGTTGTCCAGAAGTGTTGATTACTTGTACACCAGACACTTCACCCGCGATTGCTTGAGAAACGTTGGAAACCGATTTAATTTCTAAGTCTGCACTCTTAATTGTTTTAACAGTTCCTGTAAATGACTGTTTTGTTGTTGTACCGTAACCTACAACAACCACCTCTTCAAGTAGGTTAGAGCCTTCCATAGTTGCATTTATAACGTTAGAAGTTCCAACAGTTTTTTCAACGGTTGACATTCCAACAAAACTGAAGATAAGCACGTTTCCTGTTGCTGCTTTGATTGAATAATTTCCATCAAAATCAGTTTGGGTACCCGTGTTAGTCCCTTTGATAAGTACTGTTACCCCTGGCAACGGTCCAGATTCATCGGAAATGGTCCCAGTAACAGTTTTTTCTTGTGCAAACGTAATTTGCACGAGCAACGCCAGTAATAGCGTTAAAATTCCATTAAACTTTGTTTTCATATTATAATTATTTGAATTAATTAATTTCCAAAAATCTTAATAATTTATTAATATTCCTAATTTTTAGTTAAAATAAGGTTGATATTTTTTTTAAGATTGTGTTATATTAATTAAGATGTAATGTTTTTAGAAGCGTTGCGTCAAAATTTGTGTTTTTAAATTATTTATCGCTGAATTTATACCAATTATATTTATGTTTTAATTCGAAATTTTCTGGTATAATACCGATTATTACTAGAATTGTTTTAAAAATATTTTTGAAGATTTGTTTTCCTTGGTGCATATGTAGGGATATTGTAGGAAAAAAACCACCTCGGTTGAGGTGGTTTGATTAGAAAGGTTTTAAATATAAATGAATACTTATTAATTTGATGTATATGATAAATTATAATAAGTCACTATCTCTTTTAAATCATCAAGTTTTTTGGTGCTTAAATGATTAGATTTTATAAAATTCGAAATTTCTTCCTTTTTATCTGAAAAAATTGAGAGCATACTTTTTTCATTTTGAATTTTAATAGCAGGTTCCTCAAGTTTTTTTATAAAGTAAGAATCGCTTTTAGTAATAAATTTCGCATTCATCGCTGGGACAATTCCATTACTTGGCTGAGCATTTTTTATACTAATATTTGTTTTAACAAGTAATTTGTATGGTCCATCAGCCTTTATAATAAAATAAGTATCTTGTTCATTTTTAAAGTTATGATCTGGTAAAATAAATTCTGAATAGATAAACTTTAGAGAATCAATTTGAATATATTCTACTTCTTTTGGAAAAGCAATAGCATAAAGAATTTCATTTTTTTTAAATTGGATTTCTTCTGCATATTTATCAAACCTAAAATCTCCTTCAATGGGAGCACTTTTCTTTAATTTAATAGTTCCTTTACTAAAACCTTCAAAAATAAATGGGCTGCCGTCAATATCTTGATACGAATAATTTAGATCACCGGTAATACTCCTATTTAAATTAAGTTTTGTTAGAACGTCATCTATTCCTGATACATGGGTGGTAGACTGTGCAAGTGCAATGTTTGTAGATAATAAATTAAACAATATAAGTGAATATATTAAACTAAATGTTTTCATAATCTTAGAATTTATAGAAATACAAATATAATAAAAAAAGGCTGTCTATAAAGACAACCTTTTTTACATAAGAAATTTAAATTATGGTTTTGGTGTCCAAACCTCTCTCATAATTCTGTTACCACTACCACCCACATAAAAGTAACTTAAGTGGAACTTACCTGTAGCAGGGTCATAATAATTAGAGGTAGGATCTCCAGGGAAATTTGCCATAGGAGCAGCACTTCCCGGGCCAGCAGAACAAGTTACTTTATTGGTAACTGGATCAACAGTAACAGTTACAAAGTAACCAGAAGCTCCTAAATCACCAGCATTTGCCCAACAAGAATTAGCGTCAATTGGAGTTAAGAATTTCACTTCATTAATCGGGCGCGCACCAGCTGTTGGGTGAGTAAATGTTCCTACAGCTTGGTAGTTGCCAGCATATTTATTAGCTACAGTAATATTAGTTTTTGCGCTGTTTAAAACTTTTCTACCATCTTCCATAACAGAAACATAGCTTAGAGTCCAAGCATCACCAATATTTAATAATAATTCATTTGCAGGCATGCTCAGTCCTTGAATTAGATTTGCATAGGTATAAGTAAAAGTTTTTGAAACATCGGCATTAGCGTTTTCAGAGGCAATATCAACTGTTCTATCTAATACAGTTGCTTTACCTGTAAAAGTTTTATAAACTTCTATAGCTACTATTCCAGGTCCTTGAGGGATATCAACTTTTACACCAAAGGAAGCTGTACCTCCTAATTTGTAAGGGATTGATTTCGCAGGAGCAACTAAACCTCCAGTTTGTACATCTCCAGTCATAAAATCGTCTGGTGTAGTATCACATGAAGTGAACAACAGCGCGACAATTACAAGACTAAAAATAGATATGAATATTTTTTTCATAATATGATCGTTTTATTTAATTAAATTAATTTTTATCCCACCACACTTTCGTGTTCATAGTATCTGGTCCTTGACTTGCAATTGCTGCAGCTAAATTGGTAGGATTTCTAGCAGCCTCGTCTGAAGGATAATAAGCTCTAACAGGAATTTTACCTCCATTAGAAGCATCAACACCTGGTAATAATACTGGGAAACCGGTTCTTCTCCATTCAAAAGCAGCTTGCGTTCCTTGATCAAACATGGCAAGCCATTTTTCAGTAGCGATTTGTTTCAATGCATTGGATGCATTCCAGGCTCCGTAATTAGCTAAGTAATCAGTAACAAAATTATTAATGGTCCAGCTCGCTGGAATTCCAAGTGCGGCAATAGCCTTATTTTTAGCTACTATTTCATTTGCAAACTGGTTGTATGAAGCTGTAACTGCTTCTATGTAATACTGCTCGGCTGTCTTTGCAGAACCTGTTATAAAATTTCTTTGTGCTGCTTCAGCCAAAAGAAATTTTAACTCAGCAAAGCTCATCAACATACCTGGAGCAGTTGCAGCAGAGAAATAATCTCCGATTTTGGAAGTTTTCGTAAGTCCGTTTCCTTTGTAATTTCCAGCATCAGTAGAGAGCATTCCGTTCGGTATTCCTTCCCACCAGCCACCTGCACCTGGAAGATTGGCATATACAGCAACTCGATAATCCATATTTGGATTATTGACCCACATCACATCAATAAGTGTTTTACTTACCCGATGGTCATCACGGGTTTTGCGGTTTTCATTGATAGGATTGTTGTTTGGAGCAGATCCTAGATAAGCTAAAGCTGCGTTATCAGTATTTGAAGTAAAAATAGGATATACAACCGGATCATTAACCATTGCAGTAATTGCTGCGGTAGGATCTACTCTGTCTGACTGACGCATTAATAGACGTAATCTTAAAGAATTGGCAAACTTTTTCCATTTTGTTAAATCACCCTTAAATAAGATATCACCTTTTATAGCCGTTCCAGTATTAAGCAAAGTGTTTGCTTGCGCTAAATTTGCCAAAAGTGCTACGTAAATATCTGCTTGTTTATCGTATTTTGGTGATAAAATAGGTGTTGCATCTGCTCCTAAAAAAGCTTCAGAATAAGGAACATCACCCCATTCATCAGTAACTATAGATACGATATAACTTTTTAAAATTAAACCAATAGCTTCGTAAGAAGGGTTTTTCTTATCAATGCCTAGATTAATTAAAAGCTGAGCATCCATACCTGAAGAAGCGTAAAAACTGTTCCAAGTACTGTTTATTATACCCATTCTTGGGATGTATCTGTCTTCATCAGTATATTGTACTTTAGCCATGTGTTGAACCCAACCTGAGCCCATTTCATGTCCAAAGAATATCTCATGAGTTCTTGATGTCATGGATTCTACTATATTCGTAAGAAGCATTTCTGGTGCAGCTTGCGAAAGTGCAGGAGAATTATTGTTTGTATTTATCTCCTCAAAATCCTGAGTACAGCTAGTGCTTAAAACAATAAGCATTATAAAAGTAGCTACACTTAAAAATATTTTATTTAGATTCATAATTATATATTTTTATATTATTAAAATTTGCAACTAACACTAAATCCAATACTTCTAGCAGAAGGTAGCTGACCAAACTCTAATCCCTGTACGTTTCCTGAGCTAAATGCAGTTTCAGGATCAACATGAGGAACAGATGATTTTAAGATCGCTAAGTTTCTTCCAGAAACGGAAAAATTTAAGTCATTAATTGGAATTCCTTTAAATTCTTTGAAGGTATATCCAACTTTAACTTCACGAAGTTTGATAAAACTAGCATCAAATACACTTGAAGATGCAATATCATTTGAATAAGCTTCTTTGTTATATTTCTCAGCACCCGCAACAACAGTATTTGGTATGTATCCACCGTTACCATCAGACATTACACCTACTCCAACAATACCTCCTTCACGGCCAATCAAAGTTTCTTCAAGAGCACCGGCGTATCTACCCCAAGTAGTTGTCATAGAATATAAATCACTTCCTTGTCTCATATCAATTAGGAAACTTGCAGAAAATCCTTTATAATTAAATTCATTTAAAAGACCTGCAGTCCAATCTGGTGTGGTATTACCAAGAACTTTTAAATCTCCTTGCTCTGGTAAACCGTCAGTGAAAATAACATTTCCTTGAGGGTCTCTAGCGTAATCATATCCATAAAGTTGACCATACGGTTGACCAGGTGCAGCTAATACATTTAAACTCCAATAACCACCTAGTACAAATTGCTCAATACCTTCTGCTAATTCAACAACTTTATTTTCATTTTTAGCAAAGTTTAAAACAATATCCCATGAAAAGTCATCAGTTCTTAAAGGTGTAATACCAAGTAAAACTTCAACACCTTTATTATCTATTCGACCAGCGTTAATTGTTTTTGAAGTATAACCAGATGCTGCAGATATTGGAATATTTACAATTTGATCTTCTGATTTAGCATTATAATAAGTTACATCAAGCTTAACTCTGTTCTTTAAGAAACGCATATCAACACCAAATTCAACAGAAGTTGTTGTTTGTGGTTTAAGTTGAGCATTTGGTAGAGTATTTGGAACCGCTAAGTTTAAAAGTTTAGGATCTGCGTTCCAGCTGTTACCAAAAGCAATGGTTGGACTTAAAGAATATGGATTTGTATCTCCCCCAACTTGTGCCCAACTTCCACGAACCTTAGCAAAAGATAAGAAATCAGATTTAATATCAAATGCATCTGTTAAAACCCCACTTACAGATACTGAAGGGTATATGTAAGAAGCATTTTCTATTGGTAAAGTACTTGAAAAATCGTTTCTCACAGAAAAGTCTGCGAAAAACATATTTTTATAACTCAATTGTCCTGATCCATAAAGACTATTTACTCTTTTTTTAGAAAAATAATTAGAAGTAGTAACAGTAACAGCAGAGTTAGCAACATTATAAACACCGTCTATAGCTAATTCTGGAGCAACACTAGTATTATGTTGATAAATTCTATCAAGCCTGTTTCCTCCAAAATTTAAACTTACTCCAAAGTCTCCATATTCATCATTAAATGATAACAAAAAATCTGTGTTAACCTCTCTAAAAGATTCAATAGTTTCTCCATAATAACCAGTTTTGAAATCTTGATCTCCTTTAAATCTTCTCGTAGATTGCCAGTTAGAATAAACATCTCCCCCTGTTCTAACAAATGCACTTAAATTATCTGTTAATTTATAAGTAACCATTGCGTTCCCAATAAAACGATCTCTTCTTGATGGAGAAAGATTTTCATATAAGGTAGAATATGGATTATTATGATAATTATAGTTCCAGTTAAAAATTGAACCATCTTCATTGCGTTGTTTGTCTCTTAAAGCTGTATAGTCAACTTGTCTTCCTGTCCAAGAAAATTGTTGCATAATATTTTGAGCGTTATATCCATAACCAGGTTGATTATCACTTCCACTATTGATATAGTTTCCACCTGCACTAAAAGTTAACCTGTCATTTGGACTAGAACTTCCACTAAAAGACAATGTTTTCTTTTTAAAATCTGTATTAGGTATCATCCCTTTTTGATCAAGATTTGTGAATGAAACTCTGAAATTTGATTTATCATCACCACCAGAAAAAGCAACATTAGTAGTAGTTGATATTCCAGTATCAAAAACATCTTTAACATTGTTTGGATGTGAAATCCAAGGGGTAGGTTGGTAACTACCATCTGGATTTTGAGGCGAATTAAATTGAGGTATCATTAATCCTACATCTAATCTAGGACCCCAACTTTCATCAGAACCATCATTTATACCATGACCTGCACCATCTACAAATGAAAATTGACCAGCATTCCCTTGCCCATATTTATCTTGGAAATCAGGTAATTTCAAAGGGTTCTCAAATGAGATTGAAGAACTTAATGAAACAGCCATTTTTCCGCTTTTCCCTTTTTTAGTAGTAATAACAATTACCCCATTGGATGCTCTAGAACCATAAAGGGCAGATGCATTAGCGCCTTTTAATACTGTAACAGACTCAACGTCATCAGGATTGATATCTATCGCGCCAGAACCACGGTCAGTACCGCCTGTTCCAGTAGATCCAAAACTTGAGTTGTCAATTGGAATACCATCAACTACAAATAAAGGTTGATTATTTCCATCAAGCGAAGATACACCTCTAATTACAATTCTTGATGATGCTCCTACAGCTCCAGATGTATTCGTAATCTGAGCTCCAGAAACTCTACCTTGTAAAGAGTTAACAATGTTTGTCTCTCTAGCTTTGACAATGTCTTCTCCTTTTACATCTTGAACGGAGTATCCAAGTGCTTTTTTCTCTTTAGAAATACCTAAGGCAGTTACCACAACTTCTTCTAAGGCTTCGGCACTTTCCTGAATAACAGCGTTAAGAACATTCGATGCCCCAACTGTTTGCTCTTTAGTTGAATAACCAATAAAGCTATATTGCAGCACAGCTCCTGTGGCAGCTTTAATTGAGTAATTCCCGTCAAAATCGGTTTGTGTACCTGTTTTGGTACCTTTAATAATAACTGTTACGCCAGGCAACGGTCCGTTTGCATCGGACACTTTACCCGTAACAGTTTTT
This sequence comes from Gelidibacter sp., assembly GCA_010906935.1. Lineage (GTDB taxonomy): Bacteria > Bacteroidota > Bacteroidia > Flavobacteriales > Flavobacteriaceae > Lutibacter. The sequence goes on along the minus strand of JAAFHC010000034.1, from coordinate 21,589 downwards.
TCTTGGGCAAACGTTATTTGCACCATCAACGCTAGCAAGAGCGTTAAAAAACCATTAAACTTTGTTTTCATTATATAATTATTTGAATTAATTAGCCCAAAAATCTTAATTATTTGTTAATAAACCAAATTTTTTTTTGTTAAAGTCTAAAAATATGTTAACAATTCCCGAATATAAGATTTCGAAAACCTTGTAGCGGTGTGAATAATATAAATAAACAGGTGATTAATTATTAAATTCATAATAAATATATTTAAAAACCTTGTTTCAATGTTCGGCTTATTACATATATTACTAAGGAAATTGGCAATAATACCTTTTGAAGAAATAAATTTAAAAACGACAATATGATAATAAGCATTGATTTTTTAATATAATATTTTCTACCCAATAAATGACATCGTCATTTTAATACTTAATAATTCATTTTATATTAAAAAGGCGAATTGCAAATTTTCTTATAGAAGTTCAATAAAAATCGAAAATTAATTTTTACAATTAAAAAGGTTGCTTATTTATAAAATAGCAATTTTAACGTTTTAAAGGGCGAAAAAAATCACACCAAATCCGACAGGAGATACTAGGGGGATACTTAAGGTCAAAGCATGGGATAGTGTAGGTGTGATAGAAATAAAACCGGCCAATAAATAGGGCAAATAAACTTCTCAGAAATCTTAAAAAATAACGTTAAAATGATTTCAAAGAAATAAAAAACTCAAAATATCCTTCTGAATTCATTTACTCACGATGCTTTTTTAATTGTTTTTTTAAAGAGTTCGTGAATCTTCGATTTCAGGATCTCAACAAATATAGCTCAAACATTTTGGCCAATGTTGCAACCCAGCAGTGCTTATCATAATTAAACGGTATAGTTGTTTCAGGACGGGTCACAGGACCGGTAAAAAAAAACAGCAATTTTAGCGTTTTTGACGAGCACAACACCAGTCAAAACTGGGGCTCATGGGAGGATAAAGGGAGGATACTCCGTACATACTCCATACATAGTGTTATAGTAGTGTTATAGCAGCTATAACATTACCCTTATAAAAAAACCATTTTTTAGGCAAATTTTAGTTTGTCCGCAACACTGAAAAAGTTAAAAGTTAAAAAGCTCAAAGCTGAAAGTTTTTAAATGTACGTCCCTGATATAGGTGGACCATAAAAGTCAATTTATATGAGAACAAATATTAGATTAATTAATAAACATCTTCTGCAAACCAAATAAAAGAAACCGTCCTATGAGGTTTTTCGTTAGGACAGAGCGTTAAAAAAATGTTCAGTGAACATTTTTAGCGATCGGGCCAGCTGGCGCAAGGCAAAAAATTCAATCAATTTTACAGAAAAAGATCATCAGACTAGATTTTTTTGTTGCTTTTTTTATCAATGAAAAAAAGTAAAAGATAAGAATAGAAAAATAAAATTAATATAAACAGTTCAACACCAATCAGGGAAGTACAAGTTTAAAAAAGGGGAATACTGAATGTATCAAATTTTCTGATAGTGGCGAGGGAGAACGATAGCGAAATGACGACGCGACAAAACTCATGTTTGCAGATAGATATTTCCTTATTAATGGGGATGGTGAGTTGTATAATATATATGGTGTAAAATCTATTTAAAAAAATATATTCATATTTGATTAAGAAGAAAATAATTGTACATTTGCAAACTCTTTGAAAAGAGCATAATATATTAAAAGTAATTTATAACAAAATTTCAGTATGCCAACAATTTCGCAATTAGTACGAAAAGGAAGAACCAAAATAACTAAGAAGAGTAAATCGGCTGCTTTAAATTCATGTCCTCAACGAAGAGGAGTGTGTACACGTGTTTACACCACAACACCAAAAAAACCAAACTCAGCGATGCGTAAAGTAGCAAGGGTTAGGTTAACAAATGGTAATGAGGTGAACGCTTACATTCCTGGAGAAGGACATAATTTACAAGAGCACTCGATAGTATTAGTTAGAGGTGGAAGGGTTAAAGATTTGCCAGGAGTTAGGTATCATATTGTACGTGGTGCATTAGATACTGCAGGTGTTGACGGTAGAACGCAACGTCGCTCTAAATATGGTACAAAAGCCCCTAAAAAGTAATTTAAAAACTTTAATGTAAAGACATGAGAAAAAGAGCAGCGAAAAAAAGAGTGCTTTTACCAGATCCAAAGTTTAACGATCAGTTAGTAACACGTTTTGTGAATAACCTAATGTGGGACGGTAAAAAATCTACGGCTTTCAAAGTGTTTTACGATGCATTAGACATTGTAGAAACAAAGAAATTAGATCAAGAAAAATCATCATTAGAAATTTGGAAAGATGCATTAAGCAATGTAATGCCACAAGTTGAGGTTCGTAGCCGCAGGGTTGGTGGAGCTACTTTTCAAATTCCACAGCAAATCAGACCAGACCGAAAGGTATCTATTGCAATTAAATGGTTGATTTTATATTCAAGAAAACGCAATGAAAAATCAATGGCTCAACGCTTAGCCGGTGAGGTTTTAGCTGCCGCAAAAGAAGAAGGCGCTGCAGTTAAGAAAAGAGTGGATGTTCATAAAATGGCTGATGCCAATAAGGCATTCTCTCACCTTAGATTTTAATAATTAGAAATGGCAAGAGATTTAAAATATACAAGAAATATAGGGATTGCGGCTCATATTGATGCGGGTAAAACTACATGTACGGAGCGAATTCTATATTATACGGGAGTTTCACATAAAATAGGTGAAGTACACGATGGTGCTGCAACTATGGACTGGATGGAACAAGAGCAAGAAAGAGGTATCACTATTACTTCTGCCGCTACAACATGTGAATGGAAATTTCCTACAGAGAACGGTGAACCAACTGAAGACGCCAAAGCTTATCACTTTAATATAATTGATACTCCTGGTCACGTTGATTTTACTGTTGAAGTAAATCGTTCTTTGAGAGTTTTGGACGGATTGGTTTTCTTATTTAGTGCAGTGGACGGTGTTGAACCGCAATCTGAAACTAACTGGAGATTGGCCGATAACTATAAAGTGCCAAGAATTGGTTTCGTTAATAAAATGGACCGTCAAGGTGCAAACTTTTTAGGTGTTTGTCAACAAGTTAGAGAAATGTTAGGTTCTAATGCAGTGCCTATCGTTATCAATATTGGTGATGAAGAAAACTTTAAAGGGATTGTTGATTTGATAAAAAATCGTGCGATTATTTTTCACGATCATACTATGGGAGCAACTTTTGATGTAGTTGAGATTCCAGAGGAACTAAAGGAAGAAGCAAAATTTTTGCGTGGTAAACTGATTGAAGAGGTTGCTGCGTATGATGAAAATCTTTTAGAAAAATATATGGAAGATGAAGATTCTATTACTGAAGATGAAGTGCATGCTGCGCTTCGTGCTGCCGTAATGGATATGTCAATCATTCCGATGGTTTGTGGTTCTGCGTTTAAAAATAAAGGCGTACAGTTTTTGTTAGATGCTGTTTGTCGTTATTTACCTGCGCCAACGGATAAGGAAGGTGTGATTGGTATCAACCCAAATACAGAAAAAGAAGAATTGCGTAAACCAAGTGTAAAAGAACCATTTGCTGCGCTTGCATTTAAAATTGCAACCGATCCTTTTGTTGGTCGTTTGGCTTTTTTTAGAGCATATTCTGGTCGTTTAGATGCAGGGTCGTACATACTAAATAGTCGTTCTGGTAAAAAAGAACGTATTTCACGTATTTACCAAATGCATGCCAATAAGCAAAATGCTATTGATTATATAGAAGCTGGAGATATAGGTGCTGGTGTTGGGTTTAAAGACATCAAAACTGGAGATACCATGTGTGATGAAAAGTTTCCAATTGTTTTGGAATCTATGAATTTTCCTGATCCAGTAATCGGTATTGCCGTTGAGCCTAAAACTAAGGCTGATGTTGATAAATTAGGAATGGCTTTAAGTAAATTAGCCGAAGAAGATCCAACATTTACTGTTAAAACTGATGAAGCTTCTGGTCAAACAATTATTTCTGGAATGGGTGAATTACACTTAGAAATTATTGTTGATCGTTTAAAGCGTGAGTTTAAAGTTGAAGTAAACGAAGGTCAACCACAGGTTGAATATAAAGAAGCTATTACCGCAAAAGCAGATCACCGTGAAGTTTATAAGAAACAATCTGGTGGACGTGGTAAATTTGCGGATATTAAATTTGTGATGGAACCTGCAGAGGCTGGTGAAACAGGATTGGTATTTGTTAACGCCATTAAAGGTGGTAACGTACCAAAAGAGTTTGTTCCTTCCATTGAAAAGGGATTTAAAATGGCTATGAAAAACGGTCCTTTAGCTGGATACGAAATGGATAGCATGAAGATTACTTTGTATGATGGTTCTTTCCACGCAGTGGATTCAGATGCATTGTCATTTGAATTGGCAGCTAAAATGGGATATAAAGTTGCTGCAAGAGCTGCAAAAGCGGTAATTCTTGAGCCAATTATGAAAATTGATGTAGTAACTCCAGAAATAAACATGGGGGATATTGTAGGTGATTTAAATAGAAGAAGAGGCCAAGTAACAGCGATGGATGATAGAGCAGGAGCAAAAGTTGTTAAAGCCACTGTACCATTATCGGAAATGTTTGGTTATGTGACTACCTTAAGAACATTGTCATCAGGTAGAGCAACGTCATCAATGGAGTTTTCACATTATGCTGAAACACCAAATAACATTGCAGAAGAAGTAATCGCAAAAGCCAAAGGTTAATCTCTAAATTATTAAACGATGAGTCAAAAAATTAGAATAAAATTAAAATCATACGATTACAATTTGGTAGATAAATCTGCTGAGAAAATCGTTAAAACGGTAAAAAGTACTGGTGCTGTTGTAAACGGACCAATTCCATTACCTACACATAAAAAGATTTTTACCGTGTTGCGTTCTCCGCACGTAAATAAAAAATCTAGAGAGCAATTCCAATTGAGTTCTTACAAACGTTTGTTAGACATTTATAGTTCATCATCAAAAACTATTGATGCTTTAATGAAATTAGAATTACCAAGTGGTGTTGAAGTAGAGATTAAAGTGTAATGAAACTTTATTTTCTTGCGAAGTAAGAAAATAATTAGTTGAATTCATTCCGAAGTTGTTTCGGAATCTCAACAAAAAAATTCGAGATATAATTCTCGAAGACATGTCCGGAGCGATTGACGAAGGAAAAACGAAAAAAATACATCAGGGTTGAAGTATTTTAACCCTGTTTTTTTGAATAAAAGTAGAATAATAATTAATAATTAAATTAGAATGTCTGGGTTAATAGGTAGAAAAATCGGAATGACCAGCTTATTCGACGAAAACGGGAAGAACATTCCTTGTACAGTAATCGAAGCAGGTCCATGCGTAGTCACCCAAGTCAGAACCTTAGAGGTAGACGGGTACAAAGCCCTTCAACTTGGTTTCGATGACAAAACAGCAAAAAGCTCTAATAAAGCTTTGGATGGTCACTTTAAAAAAGCTGGCACACCTGCTAAAAAGAAAGTCATTGAATTTCAAGAGTTTGAAGAGTCGCACAAATTAGGAGATCAACTAACAGTTGAACTTTTTATTGAAGGAGAATTTGTTGATGTATCAGCAACCTCTAAAGGTAAAGGGTTTCAAGGTGTTGTAAAACGTCACGGGTTTGCCGGTGTTGGTCAAGCCACACACGGTCAACATAACCGTTTAAGAGCTCCAGGTTCAATTGGTGCTGCATCCTATCCGGCTAGAGTATTCAAAGGAATGCGTATGGCAGGAAGAATGGGAGGAAACAAAGTTACAGTTCAAAATTTAAGAGTTTTAAAAGTAGTTCCTGAAAAGAATATACTTGTGGTTAAAGGATGTGTTCCTGGTCATAAAAACGCTTATGTAATTATTCAGAAATAATGGAAGTATCAGTTTTAGACATACAAGGAAAAGATACAGGAAGAAAAGTAGAACTTTCTGATGCTGTATATGGAATTGAGCCAAACAATCACGCGGTATATTTAGATGTAAAGCAATTTTTGGCCAATAAAAGACAAGGAACCCACAAAGCTAAAGAAAGAGCCGAAATATCTGGAAGTACTCGTAAAATTAAAAAACAAAAAGGTACGGGTACCGCTCGCGCAGGTAGTATTAAATCTCCTGTATTTAGAGGTGGTGGACGTGTTTTTGGACCGAGACCAAAAGATTATTCTTTTAAATTGAATAAAAATTTAAAAAAATTAGCTCGTAAATCTGCATTAAGTATTCAAGCAAAAGAGAACAACATTATCGTTGTTGAAGACTTTAATTTTGAAACGCCAAGAACCAAAAGTTTTACGGCAGTTTTAGGCGCTTTAGGCATTGAAAACAAAAAATGCTTATTTGTGTTGGCTGAGTCAAATAATAATGTATATTTGTCATCGCGTAATTTAAAAAGATCAAAAACCGTAATCAACTCTGGTTTAAGCACTTACGAATTATTAAATGCAAATAAAATAGTCCTTTCAGAAAGTTCTTTAGAAGGGATAGAAATTAATTTAAGTAAATAGGTAACAGATATGAATATTTTAATTAAACCTATTATAACGGAAAAGGCGACAAGTCAAAGCGAATTATTAAACAGATACGCATTTGTTGTAAACAAAAAGGCTAATAAACTTGAAATTAAAAATGCTGTGGAGAAAGCCTACAGTGTTGCAATTGCAAGTGTAAAAACAATGAACTACCCTGTTAAACGCAATACCAAATTCACAAAAAGTGGTATGGTTCAAGCAAAAGCAGGAGCTTATAAAAAAGCGATAGTTCAGTTAGCAGAAGGAGAAACTATTGATTTTTACAGCAATATCTAAGAAACATAAAAAATGTCAGTTAGAAAATTAAAACCAATAACACCAGGTCAGCGTTTTAGAGTAGTAAACGGGTTCGACACCATTACTACTGATAAGCCGGAAAAAAGCTTAACAGCACCGAATAAAAGATCTGGAGGTCGAAACAACAACGGAAAAATGACCATGCGCTATATTGGCGGCGGTCATAAAAAGCAATACCGTATTATCGATTTTAAAAGAGATAAAAATGGTGTTCCTGCAATTGTAAAAACTATTGAGTATGATCCAAACAGAACAGCTTTTATAGCTTTGTTGTTTTATGCAGATGGAGAAAAGAGATATATTATTGCTCAAAATGGTTTAAAAGTTGATCAAAAAATAATGTCTGGCGAAGGAGCTACTCCTGATGTTGGTAACACATTATTATTGAGCAAAATTCCATTAGGAACTACAATTTCTTGTATAGAATTACATCCTGGTCAAGGGGCTGTTTTAGCTCGTAGTGCAGGTGCTTTTGCACAATTAATGGCGAGAGACGGTAAATATGCAACGGTAAAAATGCCTTCAGGTGAAACAAGATTAATACTTTTAACTTGTATGGCTACCATAGGCGCAGTGTCAAATAGTGACCATCAATTATTGGTTTCCGGTAAAGCCGGCAGATCTCGTTGGTTAGGAAGAAGACCAAGAACAAGACCAGTGGTGATGAACCCTGTCGATCACCCAATGGGTGGTGGTGAAGGTAAATCTTCAGGAGGGCACCCTAGATCAAGAAATGGAATACCTGCTAAAGGTTACAAAACCAGATCTAAGACCAAAGCGAGTAATAAATATATTATAGAACGTAGAAAAAAATAATTGATATATGGCACGTTCATTAAAAAAAGGACCTTACGTTTTTCGTAAACTAGAAAAGAAAGTTCAAGGAAACTTGGAATCAGGAAGTAAATCAGTAATCAAAACTTGGTCAAGAGCATCAACGATTACACCGGAATTTGTAGGGCAAACAATTGCTGTACACAACGGTCGTCAGTTTGTACCAGTTTATGTAACTGAAAATATGGTAGGTCATAAATTAGGAGAATTTTCGCCAACACGTTCTTACAGAGGACACGGTGGTGCAAAAAATAAAGGTAAAAAATAAGTAGGTATCATGGGAGTTCGAAAAAAAATAAGAGCACAGCAGATAAAAGAAGATAAGAAGCAAATAGCTTTTGCTAAGCTTACTGGTTGTCCTACATCACCTAGAAAAATGCGTTTAGTTGCGGATTTGGTTAGAGGTGTTGAAGTTGAAAAAGCACTTCAAATCTTGAAATTCAATTCAAAAGAAGCTTCAATAAATCTTGAAAAATTATTATCAAGCGCTATTTCAAATTGGCAAGCCAAAAATGAAACAGCAAGTATTGAAGAAGCAGGTCTTTTCGTAAAGGAAATATTTGTAGACGGCGCAGGAATGTTAAAAAGATTAAGACCAGCACCTCAAGGTCGTGCTCATCGTATTAGAAAACGTTCTAATCACGTGACATTAGTCTTAGGAAGTAAAAATGTAAGCAATCAATCATAAGTAGAAATGGGACAAAAAACAAATCCAATAGGAAATCGTTTAGGAATTATCAGAGGATGGGATTCTAACTGGTATGGTGGTAGAGACTACGGAGATAAAATTGCTGAAGATGATAAGATAAGAAAGTATGTAAATGCTCGATTGTCTAAAGCAAGTGTTTCAACAGTAATTATTGAGCGTACACTTAAACTTGTAACCGTTACTATCACTACTGCAAGACCAGGTATTATTATCGGGAAAGGCGGACAAGAGGTAGACAAGTTAAAAGAAGAACTTAAAAAGATTACTGGGAAAGATTTTCAAATCAATATTTTTGAAATTAAACGTCCAGAATTAGACGCTCGTTTGGTGGGATCAAGTATCGCACGTCAAATTGAGAACAGAATTTCATACCGTAGAGCAATAAAAATGGCAATTGCTGCAACTATGCGTATGAATGCTGAAGGAATCAAGGTTCAAATTTCAGGTCGTTTAAATGGTGCTGAAATGGCGCGTTCAGAAAATTATAAAGAAGGAAGAATTCCTCTTTCAACCTTTAGAGCTGATATTGATTACGCACTTGTTGAAGCACATACTACTTACGGCCGATTGGGTGTAAAAGTATGGATTATGAAAGGCGAAGTTTATGGTAAAAGAGAATTATCTCCACTAGTTGGACTGTCTAAAAAACCGACAGGAAAACCAGAAAGAGGAGATTCTCCTAAAAAATCACAACCTCGTAGAAGAAAATAAATTTTTAAAATTTAGAAGGTAAAATGTTACAGCCAAAGAGAGTAAAATATCGTAAAGTACAGAAGGGCAAGGGAAATATGAGCGGGAATTCACAAAGAGGACATGAACTTTCAAATGGAATGTTCGGAATCAAATCTTTGGAGCAAACCTTTCTTACATCACGTCAAATTGAAGCAGCTCGTATTGCAGCAACACGTCATATGAAAAGGGAAGGTCAATTATGGATTAAAGTATTTCCAGATAAGCCAATTACCAAAAAACCATTAGAAGTACGTATGGGTAAAGGTAAAGGAGCACCGGAATATTTTGTTTGCGTAATTAAACCAGGCAGAATTATGTTTGAAGTAGGAGGTGTACCAATGAATATAGCTAAAGAAGCTTTACGTTTAGCGGCACAAAAACTTCCTGTGAAAACAAAGTTTATGGTAGCTAGAGATTATGATAACGCATAATAACCGATTAGAAAAAATGAAACAATCAGAAATTATAGAATTATCAACCGACGAGTTACAAGATAGACTTGAAAGTTCAAAGAAGAGTTATATTGATCTAAAAATGGCTCATGCAATCACACCATTGGAAGTTCCAATGCAATTGAGAGCCCTTAGAAGAGATGTGGCACGTTTAGCTACAGAATTAACTAAAAGAGAATTACAATCATTGTAGTCAGAAGTAAAGATGGAAAAAAGAAATCTTAGAAAAGAGAGAATAGGTGTAGTTTCAAGTAACAAAATGGAGAAATCTATTGTTGTAGCTGAAGTGAAAAAAGTGAAACACCCTATGTACGGAAAATTCGTGTTAAGCACTAAAAAATATGTGGCACACGATGAGAAAAATGATTGCAATATTGGAGATACTGTTAAAATAATGGAAACTCGTCCAATGAGTAAATCAAAACGTTGGAGGTTAGTAGAAATCCTAGAAAGAGCTAAATAATTATGTTACAGACAGAATCAAGATTAAGAGTAGCAGATAATACTGGAGCAAAAGAAGTTTTAGTTATCCGCGTTTTAGGAGGAACCAGAAAACGATATGCATCTATTGGTGATAAAATTGTTGTGGCTATTAAAGACGCTACACCAAATGGATCAGTAAAGAAAGGTCAAGTTGCAAAAGCTGTTGTTGTTAGAACGAAGAAAGAAATCAGAAGAAAAGACGGATCTTATATTAGATTTGACGACAATGCTTGTGTATTGTTAGACGCTGCGGAACAAATGAAAGGGACTCGTGTTTTTGGTCCTGTTGCAAGAGAACTTCGGGAAAAACAATTTATGAAAATTGTATCATTAGCACCTGAAGTGCTTTAATAAACTTATAAGATTATGAAGTTAAAGATAAAATCAGGAGATACTGTTCAAGTTACGGCAGGTGACCATAGAGGTGAAGAAGGGAAAATTATTAAAATATTTCCAGTAAAATACAGAGCAATTGTTGAAGGTGTCAATATGATATCAAAACATGCAAAACCTAGCGCGCAAAACCCACAAGGAGGTATTGTGAAAAAAGAAGCTTCAATCCATATTTCTAATTTAATGTTACTTGAGAAAGGAAAAGTAACCAAAGTAGGATATAGAATTGAAGGAGATAAAAAAGTTAGGTTTTCAAAAAAATCTGATAAAGCAATTTAGTGATGGCAAATAACACACCAAGACTTAAAGAAGATTACAACAGTAGAGTCATTGAAGCTCTTACTGCTGAATTCGGTTATAAAAATGTAATGCAAGTTCCTAAATTACAAAAAATTGTAATTAATAAAGGAGTAGGCGCTGCAGTAGCCGACAAGAAATTAATTGATTATGCAGTTGAGGAATTGGCCAAAATTTCTGGTCAAAAAGCATTGGCTACTATATCTAAAAAAGATATCGCATTTTTCAAATTACGTAAGGGGATGCCAATTGGGGCTAAAGTAACGCTTAGAGGTAATAAAATGTTTGAATTTTTAGACAGGTTGGTAACTACAGCTTTACCTCGTGTAAGAGATTTCAGCGGAATTAGAGCCACTGGTTTTGACGGTAGAGGAAATTACAATTTAGGTATTACTGAACAAATCATTTTCCCTGAAATTGATATTGATAAAGTTAATAAAATTAGCGGTATGGATATTACCTTTGTAACTTCGGCTCCAACCGATAAAGAAGCAAAATCATTATTAACTGAACTAGGTTTACCTTTTAAAAAGAATTAGGAAATGGCAAAAGAATCGATGAAAGCCCGTGAGGTTAAAAGAAGAAAGATGGTTGCTAAGTATGCTGATAAACGCAAAGCTTTAAAAGAAGCTGGTGATTATGAAGCATTACAAAAATTGCCAAAAAATGCATCTCCAGTGCGTTTGCACAATCGTTGTAAATTAACAGGAAGACCAAAAGGGTATATTAGACAGTTTGGATTGTCACGGGTAACATTCCGTGAAATGGCAAACCAAGGTTTAATCCCAGGTGTTAGAAAAGCAAGTTGGTAAAATTATAAATTGGTTTTAGGTTCAATAATAGTATTGAAAACCAAAGCCGCAAAATTAATAAAAATGATTACAGATCCAATCGCAGATTATCTAACAAGAGTTAGAAATGCAATTATGGCAGGCCACAGAGTTGTTGAAATTCCAGCTTCAAAAATTAAAAAAGAAATAACCAAGATTTTATTTGATCAAGGTTATATCTTAAGCTATAAGTTTGAGGACAATATTGTTCAGGGAACTATAAAAATAGCTTTGAAGTATGATAAAGCCACAAAAGCTTCCGTGATAAAAAAGTTACAACGTGTAAGTACTCCTGGAGTACGTAAATATGTTGGCGCAGATGAAATGCCTCGTGTTTTAAACGGATTAGGTATTGCAATAGTATCTACATCAAAAGGTGTTATGACCGGTAAAATGGCACGTCTAGAGCATGTTGGTGGGGAAGTTTTATGTTTCGTATATTAATAAAGAACTAAACAAAGATGTCAAGAATAGGAAAAAATCCAATCACCTTACCAGAAGGAGTTACATTTGAAATTAAAGACGATGTAATTACTGTGAAAGGGAAATTGGGAGAGTTATCTCAGAAAATTACTGATGATATTTCAGTTGTGGTTGAAGATGGTATTATCACTTTTGATCGTCCGTCTGAAAGTAAAATCCATAAAGCAAAACATGGATTATACAGAGCTTTAATTAACAATATGATTGAAGGTGTTTCAAAAGGATGGACCAAACAATTAGAACTTGTTGGTGTAGGATATAGAGCAAGCAACCAAGGGCAGGTATTAGACCTAGCTTTAGGTTTTTCTCACAATATAGTTATACAAGTTGCTCCTGAAGTTACAGTTGAGACAATTTTAGAAAAAGGAAAAAATTCAATTATAAAATTAACCTCATTTGATAAACAGCTTGTAGGAGCTGTTGCAGCAAAGATTCGTTCATTGCGTAAACCAGAGCCTTATAAAGGAAAAGGAGTTAAGTTTGTAGGAGAAGTATTAAGAAAAAAAGCAGGTAAATCTGCATAATAATTAGAATATTATGGCATTATCAAAGCTTGAAAGACGGGTAAGAATTAAGCATAGAATCAGAAAAATTTTAGTTGGTACAGCTGCTAGACCAAGATTATCAGTGTTTAGAAGTAACAAAGAAATTTATGCTCAATTAATAGATGATAATTTAGGTACCACTTTGGTATCAGTTTCATCAAGAGATAAAGAAATTGAATCAACAGGAACCAAAACAGACATCGCAAAATTAGTAGGCAAAAGTATTGCCGAAAAAGCGATAAGCAATGGAGTAGAGGCTGTTGCATTTGACAGAAACGGATTTTTGTATCACGGTAGGGTTAAAGCCTTAGCAGACGCTGCAAGAGAAGCAGGTTTAAAATTTTAGTAAATTATGTATCAAAAATACAATAACGTAGAAAGAGTTAAACCTAGCGGGTTAGAACTGAAAGATCATTTAGTTGGTGTTAATAGAGTTACGAAAGTCACAAAAGGAGGAAGGGCATTTGGTTTTTCAGCTATTGTTGTAGTTGGAGACGGAAATGGTGTTGTAGGACATGGATTGGGTAAATCTAAAGACGTGGCTTCAGCAATTGCAAAAGCGATTGAAGACGCGAAGAAAAATTTAATTAGAATTCCACTTTTAAGACAAACATTGCCACATGAACAAAAAGGCAAGTTTGGTGGGGCTAAAGTATTTTTAAAACCAGCTTCACACGGTACAGGAGTTATAGCAGGTGGTGCAGTACGTGCGGTCCTTGATTCAGTTGGTGTGCACGATGTGCTTTCAAAATCACAAGGTTCATCTAATGCCCATAATGTTGTAAAAGCAACGTTTGACGCATTATTGCAACTTCGTAGCGCCAGTATGATTGCTAAAGAAAGAGGAATTTCTTTAGAAAAAGTATTTAACGGATAAAACAAGAAGCACGATGGCAAAAATAAAAGTAACGCAAGTTAAAAGTAAAATTAGACGTCCTCAAAGACAAAAAAGAACGCTTGAGGCGCTTGGTTTGAAAAAGATGAATCAGGTAGTAGAGCATGATGCTAGCCCGGCAATTCTTGGAATGGTACATAAAGTTAAACACTTAGTTTCTGTTGAAGAAATTAAATAATATCTTATAAAGTGATGACATTAAATAACTTAAAACCTGCTGAAGGGTCAGTTAAAAATCAGGGTAAACGTATTGGTAGAGGCCAAGGTTCCGGTAAAGGTGGTACAGCTACCAGAGGTAACAAAGGAGCCAAATCCCGTTCAGGATATTCAAGAAAAGTTGGTTTCGAAGGTGGTCAAATGCCTTTGCAACGACGCGTTCCTAAATTTGGTTTCAAAAATATAAACCGCAAGGAATATGTAGGTGTAAATTTACACAAGTTGCAAGAATTGGTTGATAATAATATAATCACTGATGCCGTAACAATGGATGTTTTAGTTGAAAATCGTTTGGCCCGTAAAAATGACCTGGTAAAAATATTAGGAAATGGTGAGTTAAAAGCGAAATTGAATGTAACTGTTCATAAATTTACCGCCACTGCAAAAGCTGCAATTGAAAATGCAGGTGGTACTGTAGAAACGTTATAATACAATAATAATAGATGAAAAAGTTTATTCAAACCATTAAAGACATTTGGACGATAGAAGACCTTAGAAATAAGATTCTATTAACACTTGGATTTATGGCCATATATCGTTTTGCGGCTCAAGTACCACTTCCGGGTATTGATATTACTGTTGCGCAAGCAGCACTTCAAAATCAAACAAGCGGTGGTGGGATATTAGGTTTACTTGATATGTTTACCGGAGGCGCTTTCGCGCAAGCATCAATTGTGGCTTTGGGAATCATGCCTTATATTTCAGCATCTATTGTAGTTCAGTTAATGGGAATCGCGGTTCCATATTTACAAAAACTTCAAAAGGATGGAGAAAGTGGCCGAAAAAAAATAAATCAGATTACACGTTGGTTAACTATTGCAATTACCATGGTTCAAGGACCGGCGTATATTACAAATATTTATCAATTAATACCTTCATCTGCTATCTATATTAGTGGAAGTATGTTCTGGTTAACCTCCATGGTAGTGTTAACGGCAGGGACTATTTTTGCAATGTGGCTGGGTGAAAAAATTACTGATAAAGGAATTGGTAATGGTATTTCATTATTAATTATGATTGGTATTATTGCTCGTTTTCCAGAGGCATTCATTCAAGAAGTTGTTTCAAAAGTAACAGCTTCAAATGGTGGTATGATTATGATTTTGATTGAAGTGATTGTTTGGCTATTGGTAATTCTAATTTGTGTGTATTTAGTTACCGCAGTTCGAAGAATTGCTGTTCAGTACGCAAGAAAAACTGTTGCCGGAAACATTAAAAATGTAACTGGAGCGAGAGATTATATTCCTTTAAAATTGAATGCATCAGGGGTAATGCCTATCATCTTTGCTCAAGCAATTATGTTTGCACCCGCCTTATTGGCAAGTTCGGATAACGAAACTGTAAAATCAATCGGAATCTCTTTTTCAGATATGTTTGGTTTTTGGTATAATATGTTATTTGCCACATTAATTATAGTGTTTAGTTTTTTCTATACGGCAATTACTATTCCTACCAATAAAATGGCAGATGATTTAAAACGAAGCGGTGGTTTTATACCGGGTATCAGACCTGGAAAAGACACTGCCGACTTGTTGGATAGAATTTTGTCTTTAATAACATTCCCTGGATCTGTATTTTTGGCTTTGGTTGCAATATTGCCAGCTATCGTTGTAAAATTTGGATTAACACAATCTTGGGCATTGTTTTATGGAGGAACATCTTTGTTAATTATGGTTGGTGTTGCAATAGATACCATACAACAAATTAACTCTCATTTATTGAACCGTCATTATGATGGCTTAATGAAAAAGGGAACAAAAAGAAAACCAATAGCATAATGGCAAAACAACCAGCAATACAACAGGACGGGACAATTACAGAAGCTTTGTCTAATGCAATGTTTCGTGTAGAGTTGGAAAATGGACATGTTGTCACGGCTCATATATCAGGTAAAATGCGCATGCATTATATAAAAATTTTACCCGGTGATAAAGTTAAACTCGAAATGAGTCCATACGATTTAACAAAAGCAAGAATTACTTACAGATATTAAAGTATTAACGATGAAAGTTAGAACATCAGTAAAAAAGAGAAGTGCCGAGTGCAAGATTGTGCGTAGAAAAGGCAGATTATATGTAATCAATAAAAAGAATCCTAGATTTAAACAAAGACAAGGATAATTATGGCAAGAATAGCAGGTATTGATATTCCAAAAAATAAGAGAGGTGTTATTGCCTTAACCTATATTTTTGGAATTGGGAACAGCAGAGCTAAAGAAATTTTAGCTAATGCAAAAGTTGACGAGAGCACGAAAGTTCAAGATTGGACTGACGACGAAATTCACGGAATCAGAGAGCAGGTGGGAACCTACAATATTGAGGGTGAATTGCGTTCTGAAATTCAATTGCACATTAAGCGATTAATGGATATTGGATGTTATAGAGGAATTCGTCATAGATCTGGATTACCTTTAAGAGGACAAAGAACCAAAAACAATTCTAGAACTCGTAAAGGAAAAAGAAAAACTGTAGCTAACAAGAAAAAAGCAACTAAATAATAACTAGAATATTATGGCGAAAGCAAGTACAAAAAAACGCAAAGTTATTGTTGAGGCAGTTGGTCAAGCACACATCACGGCTTCATTTAACAATATTATTATTTCACTTACCAATAAAAAGGGTGATGTAATTTCTTGGTCATCAGCCGGTAAAATGGGATTTAGAGGTTCTAAAAAGAATACCCCTTATGCTGCGCAATTGGCCGCTGAAGATTGTGGTAAAGTAGCCCATGAAGCAGGAATGAGAAAAGTGAAAGTGTATGTAAAAGGACCAGGTAACGGAAGAGAATCTGCAATAAGATCAATTCACAATTTAGGAATTGAAGTTTCAGAAATTATCGATGTTACGCCATTGCCACACAATGGTTGTAGACCACCGAAAAGAAGAAGAGTATAATTAAATTAAATTTTAACCGATAGGATTTTGTAAGATTATCGAAGGATTAGCCTTAATTCATAATCCCTATCATCTAATAATTAAAAATGGCAAGATATACAGGACCAAAAACTAAAATTGCCCGTAAATTCGGAGAAGCAATTTTTGGAGAGGATAAATCTTTTGAAAAAAGAAATTTCCCTCCAGGACAACACGGCGCTAACCGTCGTAGAGGAAAAAAATCTGAATACTCTATTCAGTTGGCTGAAAAGCAAAAAGCAAAATATACTTACGGTATTTTGGAAAGACAATTTTCAAACTTGTTTAAAAAAGCATCAAGTAGTAAAGGTATTACTGGTGAAATTTTATTACAACTTTGCGAAAGCCGTTTAGACAACGTAGTATACAGAATGGGTATAGCACCTAGTCGTAGCGCAGCTCGTCAATTAGTATCTCACCGTCATATCACCGTAAATGGAGAGTTGGTTAATATACCTTCTTTTTCATTGAATGCTGGAGATATTGTAGCAGTAAGAGAAAAATCAAAATCATTGTTGGCTATCGAAAACTCTTTGGCAAACAGAAGTGATGTTTACGAATGGATTTCTTGGAATTCAGACACCAAACAAGGTAACTTTGTTAGTGTTCCTGAAAGATTACAAATTCCAGAAAATATCAAGGAACAATTAATCGTAGAGTTATACTCTAAATAATTTTAAAGATACCAATTCAATTATGGCAATTTTAAATTTTCAGAAGCCCGATAAAGTAATTATGATTGATTCTACCGATTTTAACGGTAGATTCGAATTCAGACCGTTAGAGCAAGGATTTGGTTTAACAGTTGGAAATGCTTTAAGAAGAGTATTGTTGTCTTCATTAGAAGGTTTTGCAATAACCTCACTTCGTATTGAAGGTATTGAGCATGAATTTTCAACAATTAAAGGAGTTGTTGAAGATGTAACAGAAATTATTTTGAACTTGAAACAAGTGCGTTTTAAGAAACAAATTGATGATTCTGATAGAGAAACAGTAAACATTTCAATTTCTAAGCACGAGCAGTTAACTGCCGGTGACTTACAAAAATACATTTCTGGTTTTCAAGTTTTAAATCACGATTTGGTTATTTGTAATATGGAGAAATCTGTTACATTGGATTTTGAAATTACCATAGAAAAAGGAAGAGGCTTTGTACCTGCTGAAGATAATAAAAAATCTGGCGTTGCATTGGGAACCATTTTTACAGATTCAATTTTTACACCTATAAAAAATGTAAAATATGCTGTGGAAGATTTTCGTGTTGAACAAAAAACGGATTATGAAAAGTTAGTTTTTGATATTACTACTGACGGTTCAATTTCTCCTAAAGATGCATTAACAGAGGCCGCAAAAATTTTGATTCATCATTTTATGTTATTTTCTGATGAACGCATTACTTTGGAAGCTGATGAAATAGCACAAACTGAAACTTATGATGAAGAATCTTTACATATGCGTCAGTTGCTAAAAACAAAATTAGTGGATATGGATTTATCCGTTCGTGCACTAAATTGTTTAAAAGCTGCAGAAGTTGATACTTTAGGCGACTTGGTATCATTCAATAAAAACGATTTAATGAAGTTCCGTAATTTTGGAAAAAAATCTTTAACCGAATTAGATGAATTGGTTCATATAAAAGGGTTAAGTTTTGGAATGGACTTAAGCAAATACAAATTAGATAAAGATTAATTTAAAACCTAGGTTTTAATTAAGATAACATAAGAGATGAGACACGGAAAGAAATTTAATCACTTAGGCAGAAAAAC
The DNA here is from genome assembly GCA_010906935.1 of Gelidibacter sp. GTDB lineage: Bacteria > Bacteroidota > Bacteroidia > Flavobacteriales > Flavobacteriaceae > Lutibacter. The sequence continues at coordinate 3,214 of JAAFHC010000034.1, read as the reverse complement.
TGCACATAGAAAGTCTATGTTTGCAAATATGGCTTGTTCTTTAATTGAGCACAAGCGTATCAATACCACTGTGGCAAAAGCAAAAGCTTTGCGTCAATTTGTGGAGCCTTTAATTACAAAGTCTAAAGACGACACTACACATAACCGAAGAGTTGTATTTAGCTATTTGAGAAATAAATTCATGGTTACAGAATTATTTAAAGAAGTTTCTGTAAAAGTTGCTGACAGGCCAGGAGGATACGTTCGTATCATTAAATTGGGAAGTCGCCAAGGTGATAATGCGCCTATGGCTATGATTGAATTGGTTGATTACAATCCAAATTACAATCCAAACAACAAAGCTAAAAAGAAAACCACTCGTAGAGGTAAAACTAAAAAAGTGGAAGAAACTGTTGAAGTTAAAACTGAAACTAAAGAAACGAAATAATGGTAACCCATTAATCATATTAAAAGGATAAATTATTTATAGTTTATCCTTTTTTTTATATCTAAATTTGACTCGATTAAAAAAGTAACCAAAAACGAATGAAATATACACAACGAAAAAGAGCAATTTTACTTCTAGCTGATGGAACAATTTTCGAAGGAAAATCAGTTGGTCGTGATGGTACAGCTTATGGTGAAATTTGTTACAATACCGGAATGACGGGCTATCAGGAAATCTTCACAGATCCTTCTTATTTTGGTCAGTTAATGTTGGCAACAAATGCCCATATTGGAAATTATGGTGTAAATGATGAAGAAATTGAATCGGATTCCATAAAAATTTCAGGGTTAATCTGTAAGAATTTCAGTTTTAATTATTCAAGGGTAAACGCCCAAGATTCCTTGGAGAATTATTTTGAGAAACAAAAATTAATGGCCATTTCTGATATTGACACACGCGCAGTTGTGAAATATATTAGAGATAAAGGCGCTATGAATGCCATTATTTCTACGGATACAGATATTGATGCCTTAAAAGAAAAATTAAAATCAGTTCCCGATATGAAGGGATTAGAGCTGGCTTCAAAAGTTTCAACCACTGCAGTTTATTATTTTGGAGATGAACATGCAACTTACAAAATTTCAGCACTCGATTTAGGTATCAAAAAAAATATTTTACGGAATTTGGCAAATCGTGATTGCTATATCAAAGTCTTTCCTTTTAATGCCACTTTTGAAGAAATGAATGCATTTCAGCCAGATGGTTTTTTCTTGTCAAACGGACCTGGAGATCCTGAACCTTTGGTTGAAGCACAACAGGTTGCGAAAGAAATTATAACTCGAAATTTGCCTTTATTCGGCATTTGTTTGGGGCATCAAATTATTGCATTGGCAAATGGAATTTCTACCTATAAAATGCATAACGGGCATCGCGGCATCAATCATCCTGTAAAAAATATCATTTCAGGAAAAGGAGAAATAACCTCACAAAATCATGGTTTTGTGGTGAACAAAGAAGAAGTTGAAAATCATCCGGAATTTGAAATTACCCATGTTCATTTAAATGATAATACATTGGCAGGAATGAGAATGAAAAATAAAAATTGTTTTTCAGTGCAATACCATCCCGAAGCGAGTCCGGGACCGCACGATTCATCCTATTTATTTGACCAGTTTATTGAAAATATAAAAGCATCAAAACAGTAAATTTAAAAAGCCGTTAACCAAAGTGTTAGCGGCTTTTTTTCAATAAAACAAAACGAAAACGTTATCGTATTAAACAGGTTAATTTATATAAAATTTAACCTGAAAATTGTACCTTGCAGTAAGAAAAATAATTTTAAAACATAATAAAATGAGTATAATTTTAGGAGTTCATGCGCGTCAAATATTTGATTCACGTGGTAACCCAACAGTAGAAGTTGACGTAGTAACTGAAAACGGAATTTTAGGAAGAGCTGCAGTACCATCAGGTGCTTCAACCGGCGAACATGAAGCCATGGAATTGCGTGATGGCGGTAAAGATATATGGGAAAAGGCGTTCTTACAGCTGTTAAAAATGTAAATGAAATTTTAGCTGAAGAAATTATTGGTATGTCGGTTTTTGAACAAAACCTGATAGACGCTACAATGATTAAGTTAGATGGTACAAAAAACAAATCCAAATTAGGTGCAAATGCCATTTTGGGTGTTTCATTGGCGGTGGCAAAAGCAGCAGCAAATGAATTGGGAATGCCATTGTATCGTTATGTTGGAGGCGTAAGTGCGAATACCTTGCCAGTTCCTATGATGAATGTTATAAATGGCGGTTCACATTCCGATGCGCCTATTTCATTTCAAGAATTTATGATTATGCCCGTAAAAGCTAAAAACTTTACGGAAGCCATTAAAATGGGATCTGAAATATTCCATAATCTTAAAAAATTGCTTCACGATAGAGGTTTAAGCACTGCAGTTGGTGATGAAGGTGGTTTTGCACCAAATTTTGACAACACGGAGGATGTGCTTGAAACCTTAATAAAAGCCATTTCAAAAGCGGGTTATAAACCAGGAGAAGAAGTCATGATTGCTTTAGATCCTGCTTCATCTGAGTTTTATGTTAATGGAAAATATGATTACACGAAATTTGAAGGAGAAAAGGGAGCGATTAGAACTTCACAAGAACAAGTGGCTTATTTAAAAGAATTATCTGAAAAATATCCAATCATTTCTATTGAAGACGGTATGGCAGAAAATGACTGGGAAGGATGGAAATTGCTAAATGAAACAATTGGAGATAAAGTTCAAATTGTTGGCGATGATTTATTTGTTACCAATGTTGAACGTTTAGAAAGAGGAATTAAAGAAAACTCAGCAAATTCAATTTTAATTAAATTAAATCAAATTGGCACTTTAACTGAAACACTTGCTGCTATAAATATGGCTCACAATGCGGGCTATACTTGCGTAATTTCCCACCGTTCGGGGGAAACAGAAGACACTACCATTGCCGATTTGGCTGTTGCGGTGAATGCCGGACAAATTAAAACGGGTTCAGCTTCAAGAACTGATCGAATTTCAAAATACAATCAATTGTTACGAATTGAAGAAGAACTTGGAAGCACCGCTTACTATCCGCAAGAAAAAGCTTTTAAAATTTAAGTATATTATATAATTTAACAAAAAAGTCGGGAATTCTCTCGACTTTTTTTATGATGTGTAACAATGTATACTTATTGGCCAATAATGTATACGTTTTTAGCAAAACATTGACTTAAATCATATAAATTTCATACAAAATTCATTAGAT
>JAAFHC010000260.1 GCA_010906935.1 Gelidibacter sp. | reverse complement strand
AAGCCAATGTTAAAACCGATCACGAGAAATTATATGCCATTTTAGCAAATCTTGTAAAAAACGCCATTAAATATACCCAAAAAGGTTCAATAGAATTTGGGTATATGCTAAAAAGGAACACTGTAGAAGTGGAATTTTATGTAAAAGATACGGGTATCGGCATTGATAAAGACAGGCAAGAAGCAATTTTTGAGCGATTTATTCAGGCTGATATTTCTGATAAAAATGCCTTACAAGGCGCAGGTTTAGGCTTGACGATTTCCAAAGCTTATGTTGAAATGCTTGGTGGAAAAATTTGGGTAGAAAGCGAAATAGGGAAAGGTTCCATCTTTTATTTTACGCTGCCTTATAAAGTTGAAACAAAAGTAGAAAGAGAAAGTATCATTGACAATGTTGATATAGAATTTGAATCACCATTAAAAAAGCTCAAAATATTAATTGTGGATGACGAAGAACTCGCACGTTACCTTTTTGGGGAAATGTTGGAAAATTTAGATAAGGAAATTTTATATGCAGAAAACGGATTAGAAGCCGTTGAAATTTGCCGTAATAACCATCACATAGACTTGATATTAATGGATATGAGAATGCCTGTGATGGATGGGTATGAAGCTACCCGACAAATACGCCAATTTAACAACAAATCATTAATCATTGCGCAAACGGCTTTTGCCCTTGAAGGTGACAGAGAAAAGGCGATTGAAGCAGGATGTAACGAATATCTTTCAAAACCGATTGCACGAAATAAATTATTTTCATTACTTAAAGAATATTTTGATAATTAAACATGCAGTTTATTTATAATTAGATGATAGAATGAAAAGTACTGGGTTATATTTCCTGTTTTAGCTACAAAGAAACAACGCCAATTCAGAGTCAAATGGCAATACTTCAGTGTGCTATGTTCATAATTCAAAATTTTCTTGTATTTTTATTAGGCTAAATACAATTCGAGACCCCATCAATTAAACAAATTTGCTATGGATATTCAAAACAAAACTAAAGAAGAACTTATAATCATCTTGCAAGAATTACTTCAAGAAAATAATTCTTTAAGGGCTCAAAAAGAAAAACGTGCAGCAGCATTAAGCATTGCAAATATAGAACTTGAATATCAAAACGAAGAAAAAGAGAAACGAGCCGAAGAATTAATAATTGCAAACGTTGAGCTTGCTTTTCAAAAAGGAGAAAAAGGAAAACGAGTCGCAGAATTAATAACAGCAAATATAGAACTTGATATTCAAAATGATGAGAAAAGGAAACGAGCCGCAGAATTAATTATTGCAAACGTTGAACTTGCTATACAAAATGAAGAGAAAAGGAATCGAGCCGCAGCATTAGTCATTGCCAACAAAGAACTTACTTTTCAAATAAGAGAAAAAGGAAAACGAGCCACAGAATTAATCATTGCCAACAAAGAACTTGCTTTTCAAAAGGGAGAAAAAGGAAAACGAGCCGAAGAATTATTGGCAAATATAAAGATTGTTATACAAGGAGAAGAAAATGAAAAACTTGCTACGGAACTCATCATTGCTAATTTAGCGCTTGTGCTTCAAGAGGAATTAATTGAAGCCAAGGAAAAAGCTGAAAGAAATGAAAACTACTACAATACGATAATTAATAAAATAGGTGAGCCTATTTTCGTTAAAGATGACCAAAGTAGATTAGTGCTTGTCAATAATGCTTTTTGTAAACTATTTGACATTTCCAGGTCTAAAATAATTGGTAAAACGTTAGCTGAAGATGTTTCTCCTGATGAGCGGGATAGTTTTTTAAAAATTGACAGGGAGGTATTTACAGATGGATTAGAAAATATTAATGAAGAATCAATTACTGTAAGAGGTGGTGAAACAAGAATGTTTTTGACAAATAAGAATCGGTTTTTTGATAAAAATGGTACAAAATATCTTATTGGTATTAGCCACGACAT
>JAAFHC010000033.1 GCA_010906935.1 Gelidibacter sp. | reverse complement strand
GCCAAATAAAAAGCATAAGGCAATAATGGAACATAAAATAGATAGGATGGCCAATATTCCCAGTTTGTAATTTTTTTAAAACTAGGGATTCCCATTATTTGGTGTTAAAAAGTGCATTTAAAATTATTTTTATGCCTAAAATTCCTAAAACAATGGCGGATATTGCCAGTACAATGCCAACAATTAGATATAAATAATTGTTTTGTTGTTTAATAGCTTTAAAGCCGATGGTCATTAAAATTGGCGCCGCAACCATAAGGGGCAAAGTGGCCAGCGCATATTTTAATCCTCTAACCAATTCTTTTCTATCCGTTCCCATCTGTATAATTGAGGATTGCAGTTCGCACGTTTTTGTATTTTACCAGCAGTTCAATGGCTTTTTCTTCTGAAATATTTAATTCTTCCATCAGCATTTTTGTTCCCCTTATCACCAATTTATCGTTCGTTAATTGCATATCAACCATTTTATTGCCTTTTATTTTTCCAAGTTTGATCATCACGCTGGTTGAAATCATATTTAAAATAAGTTTTTGGGCGGTTCCTGCTTTCATTCTGGAACTTCCGGTCACAAATTCTGGACCAACCAAAACTTCAATAGGAAATTTTGCAATTTTTGCCAATGGACTTCCAACATTGCACGTAATGCATCCGGTTTTAATACCATTTTCATTGCATTTTTTGATGCCGTTAATCACATAAGGCGTGGTTCCGGAAGCGGCAATTCCGATAACAACATCGTTGCTGTTTATGTTGTGAATTTTTAAGTCTTCCCAACATTGTGTGGTGGAATCTTCCGCAAATTCAACTGCCTTTCTGATTGCGGTATCTCCGCCGGCAATAATGCCGATGACCAGATTGTGTGAAACGCCAAAAGTAGGCGGACATTCAGAAGCGTCCAAAATTCCCAACCGGCCGCTTGTTCCTGAACCGACATAAAATAACCTTCCGCCTTTTTTTATTTGTTGCACAATTAGATGCACTAATTTTTCAACGGCAGGAATCACTTTTTCAACCGCATTTGGAACAGTCTTATCTTCGGAATTGATATGCGTCAACAATTCAATAACACTCATTTTTTCCAAATGATTATAATTGGAGGTTTGCTCAGTGGTTTTTGTGAAATCCATTTTTCAAAAATAATCATTTTTTGTATCAACTTAATTTAATATGGGTAAATACAAATAAAAAAAGCAAGAATTTTAGTTCTTGCTTTTTTATGAATTATTGAAATCTCTTAATTCTTATTTTAATAAGCCTTTGAGGTTACACTTACAGAAGATACAGTAGCTATAATATTATTTAATGTTTTACTTGGTCTCATTGCTTTTTTTACCAAATTATCATCAAATGTATAGTAACCGCCAATGTTTACAGGCGATCCTTGTGCATTGTTTAATTCGCTTACAATTACAGTTTCATTTGCTGCCAATTCTTTGGCAACGTTGGTGAAAATTTTCTTTAATTCGGCATCTTTATTTTGAGCTGCCAAAGCTTGTGCCCAATATGTTGCCAAATAAAAGTGACTTCCTCTATTGTCCAATTGACCAACTTTACGGGAAGGAGATTTGCTGTTGTCTAAGAATTTGTCTGTGGCTTCATCTAAAGTTTCAGCCAAAATTAAAGCTTTTGGGACGTTATAATTATTTCCTAAATGCTCTAAAGAAACTGCCAATGCTAAAAATTCACCTAATGAATCCCATCTCAAATGGCCTTCTTCAACAAATTGTTGTACGTGTTTAGGCGCAGAGCCACCAGCACCAGTTTCAAACATTCCGCCACCGTTCATTAAAGGAACAATGGATAACATTTTTGAACTCGTTCCTAATTCTAAAATTGGGAAAAGATCAGTTAAATAATCACGTAATATATTTCCGGTAACAGAAATTGTGTCCAAACCTTTTTTAACCCGGTCTAAAGTATATAAAGTAGCTTCTTTTGGCGACATTATCTGGATATCTAAGCCAGCTGTGTCGAAGTTTGGTAAATAAGCATTTATTTTATTGATGATTTGCGAATCATGAGCCCTGTTTTTGTCTAACCAAAATATGGCAGGAACATTCGTTGCTCTTGCTCTGTTAACCGCAAGTTTGATCCAATCTTGGATAGGCGCGTCTTTTGCCTGGCACATTCTCCAGATATCTCCTTTTTCAACATTGTGTTCCAATAATATATGACCAGATGCATCTAAAACTTGTATAGTTCCGTTTGCTTGTATTTCAAAAGTTTTGTCATGTGAACCATATTCTTCTGCTTTTTGCGCCATTAAACCAACGTTAGGAACTGTTCCCATTGTTCTTGGGTCGAAAGCCCCATTTTTTTTGCAAAAATCTATGGTTGCAGTATAAATCCCGGCATAAGTACTGTCGGGAATCACTGCTTTTACATCTTGTAATTTACCTTCAGCATTCCACATTTGGCCAGAAGTGCGAATCATTGCAGGCATTGAAGCATCAATAATTACATCACTCGGCACATGAAGGTTGGTAATGCCTTTATTAGAGTCAACCATGGCGATTGCAGGACCATTTTCTAAACAAGATTTGATATCTGCTTCAATAGCCGATTTTTGAGTCTCAGGCAAGCCTTTAATTTTACTGATTAAATCACCAAAACCATTGTTTACATCAACGCCAAGTTCTTTAATAACAGCACTGTGCTTTTCAAAAACGTATTTAAAGAAAGCCGTAACCGCATGTCCAAAAATGATAGGGTCAGAAATTTTCATCATCGTAGCTTTCATATGCAATGAAAACAATACATTTTTAGCTTTGGCGTCTTTAATTTGTTCTTCCAAGAATTTTACCAATGCTTTTTTACTCATAAAAGTAGCATCAATAATTTCACCTGGCAATAAGGTCGTTTTTTCTTTTAAAACTGTTACAGATCCATTTTGATCTGTAAATTTAATTTTTACATCTCCTGCTTCAGCAACAGTGATGGATTTTTCATTTGAGAAAAAATCGCCACTTTTCATGGTTGAGACATGTGTTTTTGAATCTGCCGACCAAGCGCCCATAGAATGTGGGTTCTTTTTGGCATAATTTTTTACTGCTCTAGGGGCTCTGCGATCGGAATTTCCTTCACGCAAAACTGGATTTACAGAAGAACCTTTAGCCTTATTGTATCTTATTTGTATGTCTTTTTCTTCGGCTGTTTTAGCTTCATTAGGATAATTTGGAATGGCATAACCCAATGTTTGAAGTTCCTTAATAGCTGCTTTTAATTGAGGTTCTGATGCGGAAATGTTGGGTAATTTTATAATGTTAGCCTCAGGCTTTTTTACCAATTCTCCCAACTCAGTCAAAGTATCAGCTACGCGTTGTTCGGGCGTTAAATATTCTGGGAATAAAGCTAAAATTCTGCTTGACAAGGAAATGTCTTTTGTTTCGACTTCAATACCTGCCGGTTTTGTGAAAGCTTCAACAATTGGTAAAAATGAATAGGTGGCCAAAGCAGGCGCTTCATCGGTTTTGGTATAAATTATTTTAGGTGTTTTAGGCATAATTTTTTGTGATTTAAAAACTATAATTATCAATAAAGTCAGAAATTATAGCAGGGTAAATTAATTTCGTTTTACGTTGTGCAAATATAGGGAATAATGAAGGAAAAATCACCCTCGAAAACGTTATAAATAGGGGTATTATTTTGCTTTTAATCCAAAAAAAGGATTGAAATTTTGAAGAAATTACAATGACAAAAAAACAAAAGCCATAATAATGATTGCTCAGTATTATGGCTATTTGCTGAAACTCTTTTTTTAATAAGCTATCAGTTTAAAGATTTAGTCGTTTTCGTCATTCTCCTTAAAGAATAACCTACACTTAAATTTTTTACTGTAACTTGTTTTCTTACGAATCAAGTTCTTATTAAACTAGATGTTTCTTTTAAAACAGTCTCTAAAACTTTGTTGTAATTCCTAAAAACTACTCGATTTAAGATTGCTGTTTTAAAATGTGCTTTTAAAACCATGTTCCTGTTATTCATGCTAAATACTGGGCACATTACTTGTTAAAGCGCGGTTTTAAAAACTATGTTCAAGAACATAAGGAACTTCACAACGAGATTTTTTAGTTCAACTTTAAAACTTGCATTCTAAGGTTTATGTAAGCACTCCTGCTAATTCCTTTTGTAAAATAACTACCTAAATTTTAATTTTCCAAATTTATAATCGTTTTGTTTTCAACAAGATATGAACCGGACTTATGAACAAATGTTAATAACCAAAAAACCCGTCTTGAACTTCAAAACGGGTTTTATATTTTTTTAAGGAAAGCAGACTAACGTCTTTTTTCTTTAATTCTTGCTTTTTTACCTGTTAAACCTCTAAAGTAGAAAATACGTGCTCTACGTACGCTACCTTGTTTGTTAACTTCAATTTTTTCAATTGCCGGTAAGTTTAATGGAAAAATACGTTCAACACCAACGGTTCCCGACATTTTTCTGATGGTAAATGTTTCAGAAGCTCCTGCGCCTCTGCGTTGAATTACGGTACCTCTAAAATGCTGGGTACGTTTTTTTTCGCCCTCTCTAATTTCGTAGTATACAGTAATTGTATCTCCTGCCTGAAATTCTGGCAACTCATTTGCAGTTACAAATTTGTCTTGTACAAATTTTACTAAATCTTCCATTGTTAATTTTTTAATGGGTTTTTCAATGACCAACATTCACGATTTTCGTCAGAGGTTAATTTTGAGTGTGCAAATTTAATAAAAAAGATCAGTCTTCCAACAAATCTGGCCTTATTTTTTTTGTTCTTTCCAGCGCTTGCTCATTTCGCCATTCATCAATCTTCGGGAAATTGCCCGATAACAGTATTTTTGGCACTTCATGTCCTTTGTATTCCGATGGTCGTGTGTAAACAGGAGGTGAAAGTAAATTGTCTTGAAATGAATCCGTTAATGCCGAAGATTCGTCGCCCAAAACGCCCGGAATCAATCTTATAATAGTGTCACATAAAACGGCAGCACCCAATTCTCCGCCGCTCAAAACGTAATCTCCTATAGAAATTTCTTTGGTAATTAATAATTCTCTAACACGTTGGTCCACACCTTTATAATGTCCGCAAAGAATCAATATATTTTCGGCCAAGGACAAGGTATTTGCCATTGGCTGATTTAAAGTTGGCGCATCGGGCGTGAGGTAAATAATTTCATCATAATCACGCTCCAATTTCAGTTCCGAAATGCATTTATCAATGGGTTCAATCATTAAAACCATTCCTGCGCCGCCGCCAAATTGGTAATCGTCAATTTTTCCGTAGTCATTTAACGCATATTTTCTTAAGTCGTGAAAGTGAACTTCCACCAAATTTTTGTCGATAGCGCGTTTAATAATGGAATATTCAAACGGACTTTTAATCAGTTCTGGTGAAACGGTAATGATATCAATTCGCATTTGGCAAAGATAAATAACAATTGACAATTGATAATTAACAATTGATAATTAAAAATAATATTTTGTGCCTTCCCACCCTTTTTTTTGGTGGGCGTTCCCCGCCAGCTGGCGGGTCAGGCTTTCCGTTACAATCTTTTTTTGAGGCGAAAAACCTCAAAAAAAGTATTTTCACTGCAATCCTTAACGCAAATACAATTAAAAATGATTAACAATCCAAAACTAAAAACTAAAAACTAAAAACTCACAACTCATAACTCATAACTGATAACATATAACATATAACGTATAACTTATAACTTATAACTTATAACAAGCATTTAACCATTCTGTCAACGCCGTAAATGTCTTTTTTCAATTCAATATTCTTAAAACCTTTTGTTTTTAGCAAATCAACAGTTTCATGGCCTAAATATTGGTTGATTTCAAAATACAAAACGCCATTTTCTGTCAGATGTTTTTTAGCCAGTTCGGCAATTTTATCGTAAAATAAGAGCGGATTTTCATTCTTTACAAACAAGGCAATGTGCGGTTCGTTGGACAAAACGTTTTGCTGCATTTGATCTTTTTCCAATTCGCGAACATACGGCGGATTGCTTACAATAATGTCAAAAGTGTCGGGTAACTTCTCAATGGTTAAAATATCGGCATTTATAAAATCAATGGTCACTTGGTTAAAAGTCGCATTGTTTTTGGCAACATTTAGTGCTTCCGCAGAAATATCTAAAGAGAAAACTTCTGCATTTGGCAAATTTTTAGCCAAAGAAATGGCAATGCAACCGCTTCCTGTCCCAACATCCAATATTTTAAGAGATTTGCTTTTTTTATGATTTTGAATAATCCATTCCACCAATTCTTCTGTTTCCGGCCTTGGAATCAGCACGTTTTTATCGACTTTAAAAATGAGTCCGTAAAACGCGGTTTCCCCAACAATATATTGAACGGGAATCTGATTTTTTAATTTCAATAAGGCGTTTTTCAGAAAATCAAAATCGTCATTGTCAAGTTCAAAATTGTGTTCCAACGCCAATTGAATCCGCGATAAATGAAGCTTAAATTCAACCAATATCGTAAAAAATGATTGAATTTCAGTTTCCGGATATACATTGGAAAGTTCCAAAAAAAAATATTTTTTAAACTCTTGAATCAGCATCATAAAACTTTAAGCATCCATAAATTGCAGGAATAATGTCCGGTATCGCCCATCGGCCCGTCCAAATCTTTAAAACCCACTTTTCGGTACAATTTCCGGGCTTCTTCCATATAAGGCAAGGTTTCCAAATAACACTGTTCAAAACTGAATTCTTTGGCTTTTTGTAGGCAAGTTTCCATCATGTTGCTTCCCAAACCAATGCCTCTGGCTTCGGGCAAAAAATACATTTTTTGCAATTCACAAACACTTCCATCGTAATTATCCAATTGTTTTATCCCTGCGCCGCCAAAAATTTCGCCTTCTTTTTCAATTACAAAATAAACAGCTTTTTCGGTATCATAAGCTTCATATAAGGTGTCTAAAATTTTATCAGCATAAGCGGTTCCAACTTTGGGAACGCCAAATTCAATCAAAATTTTACGGATTACTTTCGCTATTTTCGGATTGTCTTCAGGTTTAATTTCTCTGATTTTAAAATTGTTGGGAGTCATTTTAATGTGTTATTTTTGTGGGGTGAATATACACGAAAAATATATAAATCGCTGCATTCAATTGGCTAAAAATGGCTTCGGTTTTACCTATCCAAATCCATTGGTTGGCAGCGTTATTGTTTTTAACAACAAAATAATAGGTGAGGGCTGGCATAAAAAAGCAGGCGAACCGCACGCCGAAGTAAATGCCATTAATTCGGTAAAAGACAAATCTTTATTAAAACAGGCCACCATTTATGTGAATCTGGAGCCTTGTTCTCATTACGGAAAAACGCCGCCATGCGCAAATTTAATTGTTGAAAACGGCATCAAAAAAGTGGTTATTGGCAGTATGGATTCCAACAGTAAAGTAAGCGGAAAGGGAATTTTACATTTGCAAAATAATGGTTGCGACGTCATTGTTGGTGTTTTAGAGCAAGAATGTTTGAATTTAAACAAGCGCTTTTTCACCTTTCACAACAAAAAAAGACCATTTATCATCTTAAAATGGGCCGAAACGCAAGACGGATTTATAGATAAATTACGCGATTCAACTTCAGAAAATTTACCAAACTGGATTTCAAACGCCTATTCGCAACAATTGGTGCATAAAATGCGTGTTGAAGAACAGGCAATTTTGGTGGGAACCAACACGGCTTTAAATGACAATCCGAAATTAAATGCCAGAAATTGGTTTGGATTGGATCTGGTTCGAATTGTGCTGGACAAATCGTTAAAAATTCCATCACATTATAATTTGTTGGACGGTAGTTTAAAAACCATTTTTATAACTGAAAAAGTACCTTATAAAAGTTTAAACGAAAACACTTATTTTGAACAAATAGATTTTAACAAAAACTTTGCAGAACAAATTTGTGATGTTTTATACAATCATGAAATTCAATCGGTTATTATTGAAGGCGGCGCACAAACACTAAAAACCTTTATAGCTGAAAATTTATGGGATGAAGCCCATGTTTTTGTCGGAAATACAAAGTTTGAAAAAGGCATAAAATCGCCTGAGCTTAAAAAAACGCCAAATGAAATTCGAAAAATTTCAGATGACGCTTTAAAAATTTACAAAAATTATTAATTATTCGGGTTTCTCAAACATTTCAATTTTGGTTTCTCCGCTCGATTTTTTAAAGCCTCTAAACATTCCTGTTGAGTTAAAATCCCAAAAAACATCCCCGTTTTTATCCAATAAAATAATTCCACCTTCACCGCCAAGCGGACCAATTTGGTTAAAGAGTACTTCATTCAAAGCTTCTTTCGGACTTAAATTTTTATATTTCATCAAACTTGAAACTTCATGGGCAGCAACCGTTCTCATAAAAAATTCACCGGTTCCTGTGCAAGAAATACCACAAGTTAAATTGTTTGCGTAAGTTCCTGCGCCAATTATGGGCACATCGCCAATTCTTCCGTATTTTTTATTGGTCATGCCACCAGTAGAAGTTCCTGCAGCAATGTTTCCGTTTTTATCAATCGCAACAGCGCCAACAGTGCCAAATTTATGGTCGTCAATTAATTCGTTTTTAATCAAATAGGCAGTATGATCCAATTGTGTTTTTTCTTGTCCCTGAATTTCACGCAATTGATTTAATCTCTTTTCGGTAAAAAAGTAAGCACTGTCCACCATTTCGATACCAAATTTTTTGGCCATAATTTCTGCTCCTTTTCCTGAAAGCATCACGTGTTCAGAGCTGTCCATCACCATGCGGGCCGCTAAAATCGGATTTTTTATGTGGTTAACTCCTGCTACTGCTCCGGCATTTAATGTTTTTCCGTCCATAATTGCGGCATCCATTTCCTGATTTCCCTCACTGTTATAAACTGAGCCTTTTCCCGCATTAAATAACGGAGAATCTTCCATCACATTAATTGCGGCTTGCACGGCATCCAATGAAATTCCGCCTTTTTCTAAAACAGCATAACCGGCATCAAGCGCTTCTTGTAATTTTTGTGCATAAGCATCTTGTTGTTCCTGGGTAAAATATTCTCTTTTAATGCCGCCGGCACCTCCGTGAATTACGATGGCAAATGAATTTGGTTCCCGCATAGTTTCAGTTTCTTTTTTGGCAGTATCAATGTCGCACGACATTAAAACGATTGTAGTAAGTAATAATGTTGCAGTTTTTTTCATGGTACTTCATATTGTTTTTCAAATATATTAAAATTAAAACGGAAAATTAAGCATTTGCTTTTGATATATTTGTGCTTTAAAACATAAGTGATATTTCTGAAAACGATACATATAAAACCATTGAAGTAGCCAGAGGAGAAGCGCTTTTTAAAGAGAAGGGCAGTAAATTTATCGGTTATGTTTTTCCTGTCGAAAAGGAGGATGACGTTAAAATTCATATCGAGGAATTAAAGAAAAAACACCATGCTGCGCGTCATTGGTGTTATGCATGGCAATTGGGCGTTGAAGAAAAAAGCTATCGGGTGAATGATGATGGGGAACCAAATAATTCGGCGGGAAATCCAATTTACGGGCAAATTTTATCAAAAGACCTTACCAATGTGTTGGTGGTGGTTGTTAGATATTTTGGAGGAACTAAATTGGGCGTTGGCGGACTTATAAATGCCTATAAAACAACTGCTAAGTTAATTTTGGATGAGGCGGAGATTGTTGAAAGGACCGTTAATATTTCTTATCAGCTGACTTTTGAATATATAGACAAGAATAAAGTCATGCGAATTATCAAGGAAAATGATCTCGAAATTCTAGATCAAAAAATGAATTTAAATTGCTCCTTTTTAATTGCTGTCAGAAAAAAAAATGCAACGAAAATTGTTCAATTGTTTGATGATTTGCGCTGCCTTAAAATTCAGGAAATCAAGCATTAATATCACGCAATTTTTTTAATACATATTCGGGCGCTCGGGTTGGTTTGTTGGTTTTCATATTTACAAAAACCAAGGTGGTATTTGCTGTTGTCAACAATTCGTTTTCTTCATTGTATACTTCATAGGAAAATTCAATTTTTGCAGAAGGAAGTTTGGTTAAAATTGTTTTTAAGGTGAGCAAATCATCATATTTTGCAGGTTTTAAATAGTTTATGCGTAAATTCATCACTGGCAGCATAATGCCATCTTCTTCCATTTTTTTATAGGTGATTCCCAATTTTCGAAGCCATTCCGTACGTCCCATTTCAAAGTATTGGGCATAGTTGCCATAGTAAACAAAACCCATCTGATCTGTCTCGCCATATCGAACTCTAAATTGAATTTTGTCTGATTTCATTTTTTTTATTTTACGACCTTCATGTTACGAAAAAAAAAAATAAGAATCAATAGCGATTTTATTTTTTTATGCTAAAATTTATTCACATTTTTGTAAAGCCAAAAATAACTTAAAGATTGCTTTAAGTAAATCAACAAGTTTATAACTTTTATAATTGTTTTAGATAAAAAATGAGTAAAACTGCATCATCAGTTTGGGAAGAGTGTCTGTCTTTCATTCAGGACAACATTAAGCCACAAGCTTTCAAAACTTGGTTTGAGCCAATCAAACCGGTGAAATTATCTGGTGAAGCACTTACTATTCAGGTACCTAGCAAATTTTTTTATGAGTGGTTGGAAGAGCACTATATTAAATTATTAAGGGTGGCTTTGGTAAAACAGTTGGGAGAAGATGCCAAGTTGATTTATGACGTTCGCATGGAGAACAATTATAGCAGCAACAATCAGCATACCGTAAAAATTCCAAGCTCCAACAGAAATCCGATGGTTCCGCAAGGAGTTACGTTTCCATTAGATGTTAATAAACGTGAATTAAAAAATCCGTTTATCATTCCTGGCATTCAAAAAGTTAAAATTGAATCGCAGTTAAATCCAAATTATAATTTCGAAAATTTTATTGAAGGCGATTCAAACAGGTTGGCTCGTTCAGCAAGTATGGCTGTTGCCAACAAACCTGGAGGAACTTCTTTCAATCCCTTGTTGATTTACGGCGGAGTAGGTTTGGGGAAAACCCATTTGGCCCATGCTATTGGTGTTGAAATTAAAGACAAATATCCTGATAAAATTGTGCTGTATATTTCTTCCGAGAAATTTACCCAGCAATATATAGATTCCGTAAAAGGAAATTCAAGAAATGATTTTATTCATTTCTATCAAATGATTGATGTTTTGTTGATCGATGACGTTCAGTTTTTATCGGGAAAAACCGGTACGCAAGATGTGTTTTTCCATATTTTTAACCATTTACACCAAAACGGTAAACAGGTAATATTGACATCTGACAAAGCTCCGGTTGATATGCAGGATATTGAACAACGCTTGCTCTCTCGTTTTAAATGGGGATTGTCAGCCGAACTTCAGGCGCCAGATTATGAAACACGTGTTCTAATATTACAAAATAAATTGTACAGAGACGGGGTAGAAATGCCATTTGAAATTGTAGAATATATCGCAAAAAACATTAAATCAAATGTTAGGGAATTGGAAGGCGTTTTAATTTCTTTAATAGCACAAGCATCTTTTAACAGAAAGGAATTCACCTTGGCTTTAACAAAACAAATTGTAGATAAATTTGTTAAAAACACCAAACGCGAAGTTTCCATTGAATATATTCAAAAAATTGTATCAAACTATTTTGAATTGGATGTCGCTACCTTGCAATCAAAAACACGTAAACGTCACATAGTTCAAGCGCGCCAATTGGCTATGTATTTTGCCAAGAGAATGACAAAAGCTTCATTGGCCAGTATTGGTTCCCAAATTGGGAAAAGAGATCACGCTACAGTACTTCATGCCTGTAAAACTGTTGATAACTTGACAGAAACCGACAAACAATTTAGAAAGTATGTGGATGATATTACCAAAAAACTTACTTTTTAATACGCTGAAATGACTAAAATATTGATGGTCTGTCTCGGCAATATTTGCCGATCGCCTTTGGCAGAAGGAATTTTGAAATCCAAGCTTTTTAGGGCTAATGTAGTTATAGACTCCGCCGGAACTGGTGGGTATAACATTAACTCGGAACCCGATAGCCGCGCTATAGCTGTCGCAAAAGCAAATGGTATTGATATTTCCAATCAACAATGCAGGAAATTTACTGTAAAAGATTTTGATGCATTTGACATAATATATGTGATGGACAATGCAAATTATAGAGATGTTATTTCGATAGCGAGAAATAAGGAAGACATTGATAAGGTGAAAATGATTTTAAATGAAGTGTTTCCGAATGAAAACTTAGATGTTCCAGATCCTTATTTAGGCGGGGACTATGGATTTAAAAATGTATATAAAATGTTGGATGAAGCTTGTGAGATTATTGCAAAAAAAATAAATCCAGATGGATAATAAAAGGGGTTTTTTATACTTAATACCAACAACTTTAGGCGACAATGAACCTATGGAAGTGCTGCCAGTGTTGGTTAAAGAAATGATAGAGAAACTCGATTGCTTTATTGTTGAAAACGAAAAAACAGCCCGTAAATTTATCAAACGTATTGCTCCCGGGAAATCACAGCCTTCATTGACCATTTTTAGCTTGGATAAATATGCCGATAAACTGGAAGTTAGCACCTATTTGGATGTTTGCTCAAAAGGCATTTCCGTGGGGTTACTTTCTGAAGCTGGCGTTCCAGCGATTGCCGATCCAGGCGCTGAAATTGTTAAATTGGCGCATCAAAAAAATATTAGGGTAATTCCTTTGGTAGGCCCGTCTTCGATAATTTTAGCGATGATGGCCTCAGGGTTTAACGGTCAAAACTTCGCGTTTAACGGTTATTTGCCCATTGACGCTTCAGAAAGAAGAGAATCCATTAAAAGTTTGGAAAAATTGTCGAAAGATAAAAATCAGTCACAAATTTTTATAGAAACACCCTACAGAAATGAAAAATTATTTATTGATTTGAAAAGCACTTTAAATCCATCTACAAAACTTTGTGTGGCCTGTGATATTACTTTAGCGGGAGAATATATTAAAACCCTGGAAATCAAAGATTGGAAAAATGAACATCCTGATTTGCAGAAAAGACCCACCATATTTATTATCCATAAAGACTAAAAAAAGGCTTAAATAGTACTATTTAAGCCTTTTTTTAGTCTTTAAAATGTGTTAGATTACAATATCTTAGGATTTTTATTTGCCTCAACTATGGATGTGTCATAGCCTCCAAATTTTTTAAGGTAGTGTTGCATGGAAGAACCAAAAGCATCAGTAAATCGATATTTGCCATTGGTTCTTAAATATTCTTTGATGTTTCCTGATCCTGCTAAATGTGCAGAAGCCAAGATGCCTGATTCCGTAATTTCTATACCGTTGATTTTTTTTCCAACCTTATTTTCAATCTCCTTTCTTAAAATCCATTTGTTTAGGGAACACAATGCCATAAATGCATCTTCCTGGAGTTCTGGATTTTCTAAGAAATGTTGCATGTCATGAATATTAAAAGTCTTCAAGGTAGATGCTCCAAATTGATATTTACCCAAGTATCCAAAAGAACTGACAATGTCATATCTTCCGCCGGATTCTCTAAACGCCAAAGCTTCTTTAAATCCATTGAATGATTTTCCTACAAAAGGAATGTTGCTTTTTATGATTGGGGAAACCTCTTTTTCGGTTGGAACCAGAGCGATTGCAGTGGTGGAATTAATTGTACTGGTAACGACTTTTTTATCTTTTGTAAAACTTGATATAAAAACCCCTATGGTCAGTAAAATGGTAAAAAATATTGTTTTTTTCATAATTTAAAGGTGTTTGGCCTATTAAATTTCAGATGCAAATGTACTACTTATTTTTTAAACAGCAGAAAAAATGCAAAAACGCCTATTCTTTTAATAAAAATTTAACAAAAATTAATATTTGTTGAATTAAAATTAAAAAAAATAAAATTCTATTAAAAGCTCGGTTTAACTGGCCAAACCAGGCCTTTACGAAATAATAATGGAAGCTATCTGTTAACGCCTTGTTTGTTTAACCATTGCTGATACTTAGCGGCATTTTTATTATGCTGATCTAACGTTTCTGCAAATTCATGGGTTCCAAAAGTTGTAACGCTGGCACACATATAATAATAGTCGTGATTCGCCGGATTAAGTACCGCTTCAATAGAAGAAATGTCGGGCATTGAAATTGGGCCCGGTGGCAATCCAGTATTTTTATAAGTGTTGTAAGGCGAGTTAATTTCCAAATCTTTTGAAAATACGCGTTTAATAACCAGTTCATTTCCCAATTTGGCCTTTAGGGCAAAAATAATGGTTGGGTCGGCTTGCAATGGCCAGCCACTCGTCAATCTGTTTAAGTACAATTTGGCTACAATGGGTCTTTCACTTATGGTTGCTGTTTCCTTTTGAACAATGGAGGCCAAGGTAACGACTTCATTTTGAGTTAAATTTAATTTTTTTGCTTTTTCCAATCGTTCGGTATCCCAAAATTTGGTGTATTCATCTAACATTTTAGATCTAAAATTCTCGGCAGTTGTATTCCAATAAAATTCATAAGAGTTTGGAATGTACATTCCGAGGGCAGTTTCAGATGTAAATCCCAATTCATTTAAAAAAGTTTGATCGGTAAAAGATTTAAGAAGCGAAATGGAATCGGCTTCAATTTGTTGGGAAATTCTTCCTGCAAGTTTTTCAAAAGTATCCTGATTGTTGAATGATAAGTTAACCATAGTCTGTTTGCCGCTTCTTAGCATTTTTATCAGGTCAAAGTTGCTCATTCCCTTTGAAATTTTATATTTTCCGGGTTTAACGGCTTCTGGATAATTTAATTTTTCGGCTACCCAAACAAATGGTTTTACGCGTTTTAAAAACGGACGTGCTAAATTTTCAACTTCCTTAAAATCACTGTTTGTGGGAATATATAAAAAACCATCTTGAACGATATTGGCCTTAAATATTTTACTGTAAAGGCTAAAGCCTAAAACACTGCCAATAATTAACAATAAACCAAAAATTAGCAGTAAAAGTTTTTTAGAATTCATTAGGGGTTTTAATTAATTGATATTGAATTTCATCTTTATAGGAATTATTGGCATAAATCCAGTCTTTTTTAACGCCGATTTTTTTAAAATTAAATTTTTCAAAAAGGTTGATGCTTTTTTGATTTTCAGCCGTAATATTTGCAAAAACTTGGTGAACGTTTAAATACAAAAATGCATAATCTATAACCATTTCCAATGCTTCTGAACCGAATCCCTTGCCTTGAAATTGAGGTAGCAATAAAATTCCAATGCCAACTCTTTTATGTTGCGGATCAAAATCGAACAAATCAATCATACCCACCGGAATATTTTGTGTATTGCAAATCACGAATCGATATTGTTTGGCTTCATAAATATCTTGATGTGCATTTTCAATATATTTTTGCAATATAAATTTGGAATAAGGTATTTGTGTGCCACTAATTTCCCAAAAGGACTCATCATTTTCCGCAGAAAACAAAAAATCCAGATCTTCTGGTTCTAAAGCGCGTAGGTTGCTATTTTTTCTGTGTAAAGTTGCCATTAAACATTGATATTTCCTTCGAAAACAAATTGGGCAGGACCTTTTAAAAATATATTTTTATAACAATTGTCCTCTTTTTTAAATGATACTTCCAAGTTACCGCCTAAAACTTCGATAAAAATCTTTTCTTCGGCAGTTCTGTTTGTTTTATTGGCTGCAATAGCAACAGCAGTTACGCCGGTTCCGCAAGCCAATGTTTCATCTTCCACGCCGCGCTCGTAAGTTCTCACCTTAAATGAATTATCCGAAATTTGTTCCACAAAATTAACGTTTGTTCCTTCTTCAAAATAAGGAGCGCCATACCTAATTTTCGATCCCAATTCAGCAACATTTAAAGGTGCAACAGCATTGCAAAATTTAACATGGTGCGGTGAGCCTGTATTTAAAAAAGTATGTGTATCGTATATTTCAATATTTTCAATATCAGCCATTTGCAGATTTATCAAATCATTTTCAATCTTGGCGAAATGAAGTCCGTCTGTGGCTTCAAAAGTGGTTACGTCACCAATAATAGCCAGTTTTTTGGCAAATGCCACAATACAACGTCCACCATTTCCGCACATACTTCCCTCTTTGCCATCTGCATTGTAATAAATCATGGTAAAATCATGTTGTTCAGAAGATTCCATTAAAATCAATCCGTCAGCGCCAATACCAAACCTTCTGTCACATAATTTGTGAATGAGTTTGATGTCGCTTTTAGGGAAAAACAGCTTTCTGTTATCGACCATAATAAAGTCGTTTCCCGCGCCCTGATATTTGTAAAAATGAATTTCCATGGTTGCAAATGTACTAAATTCAGAATGGTTTTATATATAAAATTTAGGTGAAAAATTTGAGTGTTAAAATTCGTTAAAATAGCGTTAACAAACAGTTAAAGCAATTTTTTAAAAAAAATAAAGTAGTATTTTTGAGTTTTAATTAAAATGAAATTCAGTGATGAAAAAAATAATTAGTTTGGTGTTAATTTCGGCATTGGGAGGCGCAATAACTTTAGGAAGTTATTTGCTTTTTTTTGAAAAGTCGCAATTTATAACTGATCAAAAGGAAAATTCTGACCTAAAAACAGGCAATACAAACTATACAAGCGCTTATTCGGCTTCCACAGAAAATACCGATTTTACCATTGCTGCAGAAAAAACACTAAATACTGTAGTTCATGTAAAAAATACGATGTACAAAACTGTAAAAGATCCTTTTGCTGAGTATTTTTACGGAGAAGGTTATGGAACAAGGCAATATTCTCAAATAGGAACGGGAAGCGGTGTTATTATTGCCGCAGACGGTTACATTGTGACGAACAATCATGTTATAAAAAACGCAACGGACATTGAAGTTACTATGGATAATAAAAGGACTTATAAAGCCAAGTTAATTGGTGCAGATCCATCGAATGATATTGCATTGCTAAAAATTGAAGCAAAAAATTTGTCCTATATAACACTTGGAGACTCCGACAATGTTAAAGTTGGCGAATGGGTTTTGGCGGTTGGGAATCCATATAATTTAACGTCTACCGTAACGGCAGGTATTATTAGTGCCAAGGGAAGGGATTTAGACGGCACGAGCAATATAGACTCGTTTTTGCAAACTGATGCCGCTGTAAACGTCGGAAACAGTGGTGGCGCTTTGGTGAATATTCGCGGAGAATTGATAGGAATTAATACCGCTATTTCTTCTATGACAGGTTCGTTTATAGGTTATTCTTTTGCGATTCCTTCTAATATTGTTAAAAAAGTGATTGAGGATTTGATGGAATTTGGGAATGTGCAAAAGGCAATTTTGGGTGTAAACGGTGTTGAATTGGATAGTGAATTGGCCGACAAATTAAATATTGAAAACACGAGCGGATTTTATATTTCCAACGTGATTGAAAATTCAGGAGCACAAAAAGCCGGAATAAAAGCCAACGACATTATTGTGAAACTCGACCAAGTGAAAATAACTACTTTTGCCGATTTAAATGGCTACATAAGCACAAAAAGAGCTAATGACATAGTGAATGTCGCTTTTTTTAGAAATGGTAAAATGAGAGATGTGAATGTAACTTTAATAAAATATGAACTCACCAAAGTTGCAGCATTGGGATTGGATTTGGAAAATTTAACTCCGGTCGAACTAAAGAAACTTAACATTTCTAACGGCGTAAGAATTACAGAAATCACCAATAAAGAATTGGCGAATTATGGCGTTAAAAAAGGATATGTCATTATTTCAATTGATGACAATAAAGTGTATAATGTAAATGACGTAAACAATATGATTGCCAATAAATCGAGCGGGGAAGTAATGCGCATAGAAATGCGCAATTTAAAAGGTGAACAAGAGCGCTATATTTTTAGGTAGTAAAGTTGGAAAAAAATTTGGAAGTTAAAAATTAAATGTTAAAAGGAATTAGAAAAAAGACGCGCAACGAATGCAGTGACAATTAGAAAAACATATGGAGAATTTAGTCAGGAAAGACTGCTTTAAAAGGCAGTCTTTTTTTTGGTTTTAAGCGATATTTTTTTATGAACAAATGTGTTGCGAAATCGTTTGAAATGGGTACTTTTACTGAAAATTTAAACAAAACAATTTTAATATGTCATTTAACAAACTTTACGAAAAAGAACTTGCTTTTCAGGCTGAAAGAAGAAGGGCAGCGGTTGAATTAATTAGAATAATCAGCGATTTATGGTATGATGATACTGTGGAATTGGTTTTATTCAGAAATCAATTAAATGATCGAAACGTTAGTGAAATAATAAGTCTGGTTGATTATGCCAGCGATTTTGTGGAAAAACCAATTTCAATTTTTGAAGCAGTTGAAATTGCGCTTGAAGTTAAAAATCAACACTTGCCGCCTTCAAAATTGGATATAGGCAAATTGGTGTATGAGTTTCATTTAGATGATAAACCGAAATCAGTAAAAGATTTTGTTGAAGACAAATTGAAAGAAGCTAAAAATTCGGGTGAAATTGAGCCAAAAGACGTGGTGCTTTATGGATTTGGCCGCATTGGACGTTTGTTGGCCCGCGAATTAATGGCGCGCACCGGAAAAGGAAATCTCATGCGATTAAGGGCAATTGTTACACGCGGTGAAATTACAGAACTCATACTGGAAAAAAGAGCTTCTTTACTAAGAAATGACTCGGTTCACGGAGATTTTCATGGAACGGTGACTGTTGATGCTGAAAAAAATGCTTTAATTATTAATGGATTAACGGTGAATGTTATTTCCGCAAATACGCCCGAAGAAATTGATTATACGGCTTATGGAATTTTCGACGCTTTGGTTATTGACAATTCGGGTGCTTTTAGAGATAAGGAAGCGTTGAGCCGACATTTAAAATCGAAAGGCGTTTCAAAAGTGTTGTTGACTGCGCCTGGGAAAGGTGTGCCAAATATTGTTCACGGCGTAAATCATTTGGAATACAATCCGAACGAAGTCGACATATTTTCTGCGGCTTC
>JAAFHC010000032.1 GCA_010906935.1 Gelidibacter sp. | reverse complement strand
GTACTAAAAACGTATTTTGTAATAAATGTTTCTTTGTGGTGATGATCTGACATATTTATCTATTTTTTAGTAGTGTAGTAGTTAATTATTCTTGTACAACCTCTGCAATTGGTTCTTGAACAACTTCGGTTATTGATTCCTTAACAACTTCAGCAATTGTTTTTTGACTGCTCAACCAACTGTTAAAATCGGCTTCTTCTTCAACAATTATCTTCATTTGCATGTTGTAATGAGAAGAACCGCAAATTTTGTTGCAAAGCAATAAATAATCAAATTCGTAAGGATCTTCACCTTTTTCAGCCCTGATTTTATTGATTCCATCCACTTTCGCCATTGTTTTTTTATTCAATCGCATTTCGGCAGTAGTTACACTTGGTGTATAAGAAAACTGGGTCACCATGCCAGGAACGCAGTTCATTTGCGCCCTAAAATGAGGCATATAAGCGGAATGCAAAACATCTTGAGAACGGAATTTAAAAATTACTTGCCTACCTTTTGGCAAATGCAATTCTCTTGTTGGAATATCATCGAATGAATTTTTATCAGTCATATCAACGCCCATGGTATTAATTCCCTTTATGTTGCGCACATTGGCTCTTCCCAATTCATTATCGGTTCCGGCATAACGTGCTTCCCATTGGAATTGTTTGGCATATACTTCAACAATTAAAGGATTTTCGGCATCTGAAGCATCCATAACATCATTCCATACTGAAAGTCCGTACAGCACCAATCCTGCAAGAACTACAGCCGGAACAATGGTCCAGATCATTTCAAGTTTATTGCTGTCTGCATAAAAAATTGCTTTCCTATTATTAATTCCTCTGTATTTAAAAGCAAAATAGAAAAGTAAAAACTGCGTTATTGCTTGAACAATTAAAATAACCAGCATGGTTACGAAGTACAAATTATCAATGCGAGCACCTTCAAAAGAAGCTGATTCCGGCAGTAGAATTACGGAAAATTTCCAAAATGTAAATATCATAAGTCCATAAAAGAAAACGCCAAAAGCAGCAAATAAAATTCCTTGGGTATTGTTATCCTTTTCAGTGGCAATTGCACCTTTCAAATTAAAAATACTTATTATTTGCCAAATTGCAATTCCTATTACGATTGCGAGTAAAATATAAAATAATGCTGTCATATTTTTTTAAGCTAGTAGTTATCGTGTTGCCAAATATAAAAAAAATCCTGAATATTTTTTCTTCAGGACATTTTTCTATATGCCTTTTATGATTTAATAGTGAAAATGTTCACTTTCTTTTATGAATGGGCTTCCTTTTGCCAATAATGGTGCTTTTGTCATTTCGTTAAATACAACATAAATAAAAATACCTAAAACAAGCAATATTGAACTAATTTCCGAAATTCCAATAAACCATTGGTCACCAACTGTGGCTGGCATAATCATCACAAAAATATCAATATAATGTCCTATTAAAACAATGATACCAGTGGTTACAATAAACCAAGGCACGCGTTTGAAATCGCTATTCATTAATATCAATAACGGGAATACAAAGTTTAAAACCACCATGCCCAAGAAAGGAACTTTATAATCATTGAATCTGGTCACAAAATAAGTCACCTCTTCCGGTATATTTGCATACCAAATCAACATAAATTGTGAAAACCATAAATAAGCCCAAAAAACACTGAAGCCGAACATATACTTAGCCAAATCATGCAAGTGGCTGTTGTTTACAAATTCCAAATATCCTTTTCCTTTTAAATATATTGAAACCAATGCGATTGTTGTGATGGCGGAAACTATTAAACTTGAAAACACATACCAACCAAATAAGGTACTATACCAATGCGGGTCTAAAGACATAATCCAGTCCCAAGACATCATGGATTCCGTAACCAAGAAAAACACCAAAAATGCTGCTGAACTTTTAAACAGTTTTCTGTAATTGCTCAGATCTGTAGAAGCATCTTGTGCAAGGGTCATTTTTCGTGCATAATTGCGGTATAAAACCCATCCTAGAATATAAAAAGCAGCTCTTCCTAAAAAGAATGGCACATTTAAATAGCCAGTTTTATTTTGAATTAACACATCGTTTGCAACAACTTCAGGATCCATCCATGTAAATAAATGATTCTGTGTGGCTGAAAGCACAAAAAACACAAATAATAATACACCACCAACAGGCAAATATGCCGTAATTCCTTCCATTACCCTAAACAAAACTATTGACCAACCGGCTTGTGACACATGTTGAATGGCATAAAACGCCAAGGTGCCCAATGAAATCATAAAAAAGAAAAACAAGGCAACATAGAGAGCTGACCAAGGTTTATTTTTTAATAAATGATACACGTGTTCGGCATGAGCGTCTTCAGACTGCACAGCATCACCGCTTTCTGAAATAGCATAACTTGTAGTTGCAGGAATTTCACCATGAGCGTTATGACTTTCTTGTAATAGCACTTTAACTTCATCTACTGATGCAGGTGCAGATAAAAATCCATAACCAACTCCTAAAAGTCCAATAATCATTAATGCTAATGATAATGTTTTTAATTTACTTGAAAAGGTATACATATTTTTAAATTCTATCTTAGTAAAAGTGTTATTTTAATAGTTCGTTTCTAAGCTGTTGCACATACATGGTCACTTGCCAACGCTCTTTATCCGTTAATTGACCTGAATGAGATCCCATTAAGTTTCTGCCGTACATGATTACATGGTAAATGCTGCCTTCTGTTATTGGTCTGTCTTTGTAATTAGGGACCCCTAAAAACTTGTCTCTTTTTACCAACTCACCATCGCCAGCACCTGCAGTTCCGTGACAAGAAATGCAATAGATGGTAAACATTGCTTTACCATTAACCAAATTCGCCTCATTTACTTCCAATGGATTTTTCAGATTTAATAAAGCATCATCGTAACCTTCTGTGGTATCGGCATAATCATAAGGCACTTTTCCGCGAGAAATTGTTCCTTCAACAGGTGGCTGAGAAGTTCTTCCATCGCTAAAATTTGGGTTTGCTGAATAGGTATCATAGCCGACAGATTTATACATATCAGGCATATATTGGTAATTAGGCTTTGTATTATCTAACCAACAGGATGATAATGTGAATAAAAAAGCCAATGCTATTGTTATTTTTAAAATGTTTTTCATGTGTTTTTTCTATTGTTTTTCATGTGTCACATGCTGTTCGCTATTCATCCTTTTCTACAATAAGAAAAATAGTAACGAGCTCGTTTCATTTTAATTAATGCTTTTCAGTTACTTTAATTTCTACAGTTCCTGTTTTTTCAAGAAATGCTATTAGTTCATCTTCATTTCCGTCAATAATCACTTCCATCACAAACATATCATCGGTTGTTCTTGGATCAGGGTTTTCAGCTTCCTTGAAAGGCCATAATCTACTGCGCATATAAAAGGTAATTACCATTAAATGCGCTGCAAAAAATACGGTCATCTCAAACATAATAGGCACAAATGCCGGCATATTTTGAATAAAAGTAAAGCTTGGTTTTCCTCCAATATCTTGCGGCCAATCTTTTATCATCATATAATCCATCATCCAAACTGAAAATACCAAGCCTACACAACCGTACATAAAAGCAGTAATTGCGATACGTGTGCCTTTTAATCCCATAGCTTTGTCTAAACCATGAACTGGAAATGGCGTATAAACCTCTTCAATATGATAATTTGCTGCACGCACTTCTTTAACGGCATCCATAAGGATATCATCATCATTATACATTGCTTGAACTACTTTGTTACTCATGATTTCCGTCTCTTAATTTTTTATATTTTTCTCCTGAAGCCTTCAAAATAGATTTAACCTCTGCTTGCGCTATCACAGGGAATGTTCTTGCGTATAATAGGAATAGCACGAAAAAGAAACCAATGGTGCCAATAAAAATTCCTATATCAACAAATGTTGGTGAAAACATTGTCCAAGATGATGGTAAATAATCTCTGTGCAATGAAGTTACAATAATAACAAATCTTTCAAACCACATTCCAATGTTTACAACAATAGAAATGATGAAAGAGAAAGTGATGCTTGTTCTTAATCTTTTAAACCACATAAACTGTGGTGAAAACACATTACAGCTCATCATAAATAAATATGCCCACCAGTAAGGACCAGTTGCTCTATTTAAAAATGCATATTGTTCATATTCCACACCTGAATACCAGGCTATAAATAATTCAGTAATATAAGCACAACCCACTATGGAACCTGTAATCATAATTACAATGTTCATCAGTTCTATATGTTGTTTGGTAATATATGCTTCAAGGTTCGACACTTTTCTCATAATAATAAGCAAGGTGTTCACCATCGCAAATCCGGAGAAAACCGCACCAGCAACAAAATAAGGCGGGAAAATTGTGGTATGCCATCCTGGAATTACTGAAGTTGCAAAGTCAAATGATACAATCGTATGTACAGAAAGCACTAACGGTGTTGCCAATCCAGCTAATACCAATGAAACTTCTTCAAAACGTTGCCAATCTTTAGCCCTACCTGTCCATCCAAAACTTAACAAGCCATATATTTTCTTTTGAAAAGGCCTGATTGCCCTGTCTCTTAACATCGCAAAATCGGGTAATAAACCTGTCCACCAAAATACCAATGAAACTGATAAATACGTTGAAATCGCAAAAACATCCCATAGTAATGGAGAATTAAAGTTGGTCCAAAGAGTTCCAAATTGATTTGGCAGTGGCAATACAAAATGCGCATTCCAAACACGACCCATATGTATAACTGGGAATAAACCCGCTTGAATAACCGAAAAAATGGTCATCGCTTCCGCAGAACGGTTAATACCCATTCTCCATTTTTGACGAAACAATAACAATACAGCAGAAATTAGCGTACCGGCGTGGCCAATACCTACCCACCATACAAAGTTGGTGATATCCCAAGCCCAGCCAACAGTTTTATTTAATCCCCAAACGCCAATTCCTGTTCCAATGGTATAAACTATACAACCAATACCCCAAAGGAATGCTATAAGCGCGATTGAAAAAGCGGTCCACCATAATTTATTTGCTTTACCTTCAACTGGAGCCGCTACATCAACAGAAATGTCGTGATAGTTTTTATCTCCAATAATTAAAGGTCTTCTAATAGGTGCTTCGTAATGAGACGACATAATTCTTATTTAATTATAATCTATTAATATTCTTTTTATGCTTCTTGAATGTTTCTCACTTTTACATGATAAACAACATTTGGTTTTGTGCCAATGTGCTCCAATAAGTGATAGGCTCTTTTATCTTCAGCCAAACTTTTAACCGTATCTTCTTGTTTGTTAACGTCGCCAAAAACCATTGCTCCGGCTGTACATGCATTAGAGCAAGCAGTTTCAAACTCATTTGTGTTGATAGGCCTTCCTTCTTTTTTGGCTTTTAGGATGGTTGCTTGTGTCATTTGAATACACATAGAACATTTTTCCATCACACCTCGAGAACGAACAACAACATCTGGGTTTAACACCATTTTTCCTAAATCATCGTTCATATTGTAATCGAATTTGCTATTGTTTGGGTATTCAAACCAGTTAAATCGACGTACTTTATAAGGGCAGTTATTTGCGCAATATCGAGTTCCAACACAACGGTTATATGCCATTTGATTTTGGCCCTGACGGCCGTGGGAAGTTGCCGCTACCGGACAAACAGTTTCACAAGGTGCGTGGTTACAATGCTGACACATAACAGGCTGGAAAGCAACTGACGGATTTTCGGAAGGATCTTCCAATGCATCCATCGCTTTTTTGAATCCCATCGCGCCTTTTCCTTTGTCTTTTACTTCATTATCACCTGCAAAATCTTCTTCGTGAGAATAATATCTATCTATACGCAACCAGTGCATATCTCTTGAACGTCTGATTTCAGCTTTTCCAACAACTGGAACATTGTTTTCGGCGTGGCAAGCAATAACGCAAGCACCACAACCCGTACAAGAATTTAAATCAATGGAAAGGTTGAAATGATGGCCAATCGATCTGTCAAAAGATTCCCATAAATTTACCGATGTTGCTTCAACTTCATTGTGATCTAAAGACACCATTGGCAATTTATTCCAAGTATGTTTTGGATCAATTGAAGTATCATTATACATTTCTAAAGTGGTTTCTTTAATAATATCGCCCCTACCCATTAAGGTATTTTGCAACTGAACACAAGCAAATTCATGTTCGCCTTCAACCAATTTTAAAGTGACATTTGGCTGAAAATTATTAAAGTCTTTATAAAATTTATAAGCATTTTTACCCGTTTGCATTTCTGCTTTTAATCCTTGTTTTCTGCCATATCCAAGCGCCAAACCTAAAGATCCCTTTGCTTGTCCCGGCTG
The DNA here is from genome assembly GCA_010906935.1 of Gelidibacter sp. Taxonomy (GTDB): domain Bacteria; phylum Bacteroidota; class Bacteroidia; order Flavobacteriales; family Flavobacteriaceae; genus Lutibacter. Next base: position 12,634 of record JAAFHC010000032.1, on the reverse strand, counting down.
AATTAATACTGGTAAAATTTCTGATACGCCATTCACAGTCAGTTCCACTAAACTTCCGTTTAATGCGCCATTTGCTACATGATTATTTACTGCGCCAAGTGCAACAGCATCAGCTTTCGACATCGTTAAATAGTTATCCCAAGAAGTTCTTGTGATTGGATCAGGAAATTCCTGTAACCAAGGATTGTTGGCCATTTGACCATCACCCAAACCTATTTTTACATAAAGTTCCAATTCTAAATCACTGCCTTTAACTGTCGCCAATTCAGAAGCTGCAGTTTCAACATCAACTTCTAGTGAAATTGCACCGCTTTGAACTGCTTCAGAAGTAAAAACGCCATCATGCAACGCCTGATTCCAAGATTTTCCACCTAAAATTTCAGCATTCCAAGTTTCCTTTAAAAAATCATAATAAGTTGCCGTACTGCCTGTCCAAGCTAATAAACTGTCTTGAAACTGACGCGTATTAAACAATGTTTTAATGGTTGGCTGAATTAAGCTGAATTGTCCTTTTTTAATTTCAACATCGCCCCAAGACTCTAAATAATGAGGTGTGGCCAATGTGTATTGAACCGCATTTGCAGTTTCATTGTCTTGCATAGAAAATGCAACCGATAATTTCACTTTTTTCAATCCTTCAACAAAAGCTGAAGCATTTGGCAAGGTGTAAACCGGATTTGAATTGTAAATAATGACAGCGCCAATTTTACCTTCATTCATATCGGTAATTAATTGTGCAACATCAGCATCATTTCCTTTTCTTATGTTTTTAGTTGCGCTAACTTCTAAAACTTCGCTATTAAGGGCTTTATTGATCGCCAAAGCAAGAATTTGTGCGTTTTTATCTTGAATTCCAGTTAAAACTACCGCTTTACTTCCTGCTTTTTTAAGTTGTTCTGCTGCTTTTTGAATGGCAACATTTAAAGGAGTTGCTTCGGTTGAAACAATTTCGTTTACAATAGCTTGGTGTAATTTTATAAGTGTTTGATTTTGCTCAGATGGTTTTACCATAATACGCTTATCGGCATTGGCGCCTGATAAAGACATATTTGATTCAAACTGAATATGGCGCGACATTTTACCGTTGGTTGGAACACGTCCTTTTGAATAGCCGGCTTCAAAGCCACCACCTTGCCAACTTCCTAAGAAATCTGCACCAACAGAAACAATCACTTCTGCTTTTTCCAAATGATAATCAGGCAATGCTCTTGTGCCATACATCAATTCAAAAGCATCCAAAGCTGCAGATTCTGAAACTGCATCATATTCAACATGAGCTACATTTTCAAAAGTTTCATTTAATTTAGCAATCAATTTTTTGGTTGAAGGACTGGCGGAAGTTCCAGTTAAAACTGCAATTGGTAAACCTGCTGCTTTAACCTCATTTAATTTTGCAATAATTTGTTGATCGGCTTCATTCCAAGAAATTTCAGCGCCATTCGCTTTAGGACCTTTTAATCGAAGGCTGTCGTATAATGAAAGTACAGAAGCCTGCACACGTGCATTTGTGGCTCCATTTGCCTCTTTATTCGGTTCAATTTTTATAGGGCGTCCTTCTCTAACTTTTACCAAAAGATTCGCAAAATCAAAACCATCAGCTATGGTTGTTGCATAATATTCTGCAACACCCGGAATGATATCATTAGGTTTAATAATATACGGAATTGATTTTACAACCGGACCTTCGCAAGAAGCTAAAGTAACCGCGGCAGTTGTGAATCCAACATACTTTAAAAAGTCTCTACGTGTTGTTGATGAAGCTTCTAAGGTTTTTTTATCCCCTAAAAACATATCCGTCGGAATTTCTTCAAGAAACTCATTATGTTTTAACGTATCAACAATAGCGCTATTTTCATTTAGCTCTTCAACACTTTTCCAGTATTTTTTGTTTGATGCCATTTTATATTTGGTTATTTACTTCGTAATTAATATTAATAGTGACATTTAGCACATTCTAATCCGCCCATTTGGGCAGCAGTCACTTTTTCTACACCGTATTTTTTAGACAACTGGTCATGAATATTTTTATAATAGCCATTTTTAGTTAAATCTACTTCTGTTGTTCTGTGACAATCAATACACCATCCCATTGTGAGCGGCGAAAATTGTTTCATATCATGCATTGTTTCAACAGGACCGTGACAAGTTTGACATGACACACCGGCAACAGTTACGTGTTGTGCGTGGTTGTAATAAGCAAAATCGGCCAAATTATGAATTCGAACCCACTCAATAGGTTTTTGTTCATAGCCTTCAATATATTTTACATTTACCTTATCCCAACCTACGGCATCATATAGTTTTTGAATTTCTTTGTCTAAATCTTCTTTGGTATAGTTTCCAAACAATTCTCCTTTATATTCTGAAATTGATTTATGGCAATTCATACATACATTGGCGGTTGGAATACCAGAAGTTTTACTGTGTTTTGCTGAAGAGTGACAATATTGGCAATCTATTTTATTGTCTCCGGCATGCACTGCATGCGAAAATACAATTGGTTGAATTGGCTGATAGCCTTCATTGACATCTATTTGCATTAACCATCCAAATAAAAACCAAGCGCCTAACAATAAGAAAAATATTATAGCCAAGAATCGTAAAAAAGGATTAATAAGCAATGTTTTTAAAACACTCACTCCTGATTCCTCATCTTCATCAACAGCTTTTCTGTTTGTTGTAGCAACTACTATTAAAGATAATAATAACAAGGCGCCAATTGCTATTGCTAGGGTTGGCAAAACGCCAATTCCTGGTTTGTTGAAAATTTCCTGATCAGCTGCAGAAGCCGTTGCTGCAATAGGGGCAACATCGCCAACAGCCATATATTTCAATAAATCATCCAAATCCTGATCCGTAAGTTGCGGAAATGGCGTCATGGCAATAGGAGAATATTCAGAAGCAATTTTTGCCAATTTATCACCCGATGCAACTAAAGCGGCATTGTCTTTTATCCATAATTTTAACCAGTCATCCTCATACTTGTCTCCTATTTTTAAAAGTGGCGGGCCAATTAACTTGCCTTCCATTTTGTGACATGCGGCACAATTTGTTTTGAAAATTTGCTTACCGCGCTCCACGCCTGGGTCAACTTCTGTTGCCGCTGCAGCAACAGCCTCAACCGGTTTACCTTTGGTATATTCTAAAATATCAATAACATCTTGATCAGACAGTTGCGGATTCGCTGTCATTGGCAATTTGTTGTTCTCTTCAAAAACCTGAATTGCTAATTTATCTCCCGACTTAATCATTCCCGGACTGTCTTTAATCCAGGCAATTAACCAATCTTGGTCTCTTCTTTCCGTAATTCCCAATAATGCAGGACCCACTAATTTTGCGTCTAATTTATGACAGGCTGCGCATACAGATTTGAAGAGTTTCTCTCCATTTGCAGGATCGCCTTGTGCCGATATATTAAGCGAAAAAAAGAATAGGAAAACAAGACTAGTAGTGACTAATCTTGATAATGGACTGTGTTGTTTCACACTTTTCATATTTAAAAAAGATATTTTCTTTCTAGTTTGGTACAATATTTTCATATAGAAATATATGACTTAAATCATTTTTTTAAGGATTGGACAAAAGTAACATATAATAATAATACTTAAAATCTAAAAATTGTGTTAAATGTAATTTATATTCATTCTAAATAACTAATTTATACACATACATTTCTAGGAAAATTATAAATTTGAAAATTATATAAAATATTATGAAGAAACTATCAATAAAAGCAATAATTTTTGTTTTTTTCGCCACTTTTTTAATTTCAAACATTTCATTTGCACAAAGTGAAAATGAAAAGATCAATACCTTAATCGAGCAAAAAAAGGCTTTTAATAAAACCAATAAAAATATTATGGTTTTTAAAATACAAATTTATAACGGCAATGAAACGCAAGCTTATGCTGTTAAGAGAAATTTTGAATCCGATTTTCCTGAATATCGCACAAAAATTATTTACAAAACACCAGAGTGGAAAACACACGCCGGAAACTTTAGAACGCGTTTGGAAGCAGACAGGGCACTAAATGCCGTTAAACAAAAATACACCGGAGCCATTGTTTTGGAAGAAAAGATTTAACTTTTAACTTTATTAAACCACCCTGTTTAATCTTTCAAACAAACGGGTTTTTAAGTTGTTGTAATCTACAATAGATTCCATTATTTTAGCTCTTTCTTCTTCAACACCAATTTCGGCAATAAGTGAATTTATTTTTTGTTCTATAAGAATTCTGCGCATATTGTAAATGGCGTCAAGCACCATTTTAGAAAGATCACTTTTTTTGCTTCTTATAAAAATATTTTTACGTTCCCAATTGCTTAATACATGCCTTTCGTCATCCATTAAAATAGTGGTAACCAAATTAGCGACTTCATAATTTTCATGATTTACCAACTTATCCACAGAAATAGTTTCATCTTGATTTAATTGAAATATTATTTCAAAGTAAATATTTTTAAAAGTATCATCGGTAAATTCCACCTCATCATCCTGCAAATTCAAATAGATTTCCTTCGAAACCATATTGTTGAATTTTACCTTTTTTATGGGTTGAAATTCGGGATCTTCCGCTTCTTCACCTGCAATAAAATCGGTAAATTCCACTTCATTATTGCCATACAGCAATAAAATTTTAATAATCTCCCGTTCATATTTTTGAAGTTCGTTAACTTTTTCGAATTGCGGCGTTTTTTGCAATATTGGCTCTGAAGGTCTTTCCTGAATTGGCCTAGATGAAGCGTCTCTTTCTTCCTTTTTATCGATTTGTGCCAACTCGCTGAAAAGCACATTTTCTGAAATATCCATGATTCTGGAACATTCCTGGATGTAAACTTCACGCTGAATTCGGTCGGGGATTTTAGAAATACTGACAACAATATCCCGAATTAATCCGGCTTTTTTAACTGGATCGTGCTGTGCTTCTTCCATCAATAAAGCCACTTTAAAATTGATGAAATCTTTGGAATTTTGTTTTAAATATTCTTTAAGCTCTTGGCTGGTTACTTTTTTGGAAAAACTATCAGGATCGTCCCCTTCCGGAAACATGACCACTTTTACATTCAATCCTTGCTCTAAAATAAGGTCAATTCCGCGAATAGAAGCCCGAATTCCGGCTGCGTCGCCATCAAAAAGAATGGTGATGTTTTTTGTAAGTCGGTTAATTAATCGAATTTGATTTTCAGAAAGCGCGGTTCCTGAAGAGGAAACCACATTTTCAATGCCGGCTTGGTTAAATGAAATCACATCGGTATAGCCTTCAACCAAAAAGCAATTGTCTTCTTTGGCAATGCTTTGTTTTGCATAATAAATACCATATAAAACATTGCCTTTATGGTAAATTTCACTTTCTGGGGAATTTAAATATTTTGCCGCTTTTTTGTCGTTGGTTAAAATTCTTCCACCAAAACCAAGAACCCTGCCGCTCATGCTGTGAATTGGAAACATCACACGGCCTTTAAAACGGTCGAATTGTTTGGTGCCTGTTGATGAGAGCAAATCGTCTTTAACGATGGTAAGTCCAGTAGACTCCAAATATTTTAGGTTGTATCCTTTATTTAGCGCTTCGGATGAAAAAGCTTCCCACTCGTTCAAAGAATATCCCAATTGAAATTTTTGAATTGTTTCATCGGTAAATCCGCGTTCTTTAAAATAGCTCAAACCGATCGCTTTTCCCTGTTCGGTTTTTAGCAAGGTTTCATGAAAATAATCACGCGCAAACTCAGATACGATAAACATGCTTTCGCGCTCATCGGCCTGATGCTTTTGTTCATTGCTTTGTTCAGTTTCCTCTATTTCAATATGGTATTTTTTGGCCAAAAACCGAATGGCTTCTGGATAGGAATAATGTTCCTGCTCCATTAAAAAAGTAACCACATTGCCACCTTTTCCCGAACTAAAATCTTTCCAAATTTGTTTCACTGGTGAAACCATAAACGACGGACTTCTTTCTCCGGAAAACGGACTTAACCCTTTATAATTGCTGCCTGATTTTTTTAACTGGACAAACTCGCCAATCACCTCCTCAACGCGGGCAGTTTCAAAAACTTTATCTATGGTACTTCTGGAAATCAATGGTGTTTATTTTTTGAATTTTATTTTTCTAAATTACAATTATTACCGACAAAAAAAAACTGCCCAAGGAATTTTAACCTTCAAAACAGTTTTTTTTTAGAATTTATTTATTTTCGATTTATGAAACCGCTTTTAACTTTTTTATGGTTGATCTGTCGATTTTATCTTCAGCGTAATCTTTTGTGATTTTAAGCGTTTTTTCACCAGTTCCCGGCAAATCAAACATCGCATCGGTTAAAATAGCTTCACACAAAGACCGAAGTCCGCGAGCGCCCAATTTGTATTCAACCGCCTTATCAACAATAAACATCAATGCATTTTCATTGATGGTAAAATCAATGCCATCCATTTTAAACAATTTTTGGTATTGTTTTATGATGGAGTTTTTAGGTTCGGTTAAAATCATTCTCAAGGTTTTTTCATCTAAAGGATCCATATGCGTCAATACCGGCAAACGCCCAATAATTTCAGGAATTAACCCAAAATCCCTTAAATCCTTCGGAATAATATATTTCAACATATTTGCTTTATCAACAATATCTCCTTTTATGGAAGCGCCATAACCAACTTCTTGACGGTTTAACCTTTTTCCAATCACTTTATCAATTCCGGAAAATGCCCCACCGGCCATAAATAAAATATTTTTGGTATTGACTTCAATAAATTTTTGGTCGGGATGTTTTCTTCCTCCTTTTGGCGGAACATTAACAACAGAACCTTCCAATAATTTTAACAAAGCCTGTTGAACGCCTTCTCCAGAAACATCACGGGTAATTGAAGGATTGTCGCCTTTACGGGCAATTTTATCAATTTCATCAATAAAAACAATGCCTCGTTCCGCTTTGCTTACGTCATAATCAGCCGCTTGTAATAAACGTGTTAAAATGGTTTCTACATCTTCTCCAACATAACCCGCTTCAGTTAAAACAGTGGCATCAACAATACAAAACGGCACATTCAACATTCTAGCGATGGTACGTGCTATTAATGTTTTGCCTGTTCCCGTTTCACCAACAATGATAATATTGCTTTTTTCTATTTCAATCTCTTCTTCATCTTTAGAATCTGGCTGAATCAATCGCTTGTAATGGTTATAAACCGCAACAGCCATCACACGTTTTGCCTGATCTTGCCCAATCATATATTGGTCAATAAATGCTTTAATTTCTTTTGGTTTCTTAACAATCAAATCGTGAGTAAGTGCTGAAGAATTACTTCCTGCAATTTCTTCCATCACAATTCCATGAGCCTGCTCAATACATTTGTCACAAATATGTGCGTCTAAACCTGCGATAAGCAAATCTGTTTCCGGCTTTTTTCTGCCACAAAACGAACATTCCAATACTTCATCCTTTTTTGCCATCTACTATATTTTTTAGTTATTAGTTCACTCTCTTGTAACTATAACCCATTTATTTTCTAATTAAAACTTCATCAATCATTCCATAAGCTTTTGCTTCATCAGCCTTCATCCAGTAATCACGATCTGAATCATGATGCACTTTTTTCAAAGTTTGGCCGGAATGTTTAGAAATTATTTGGTACAATTCATCTTTCAATTTCAAGATTTCTCTAGTGGTAATTTCAATATCACTTGCTTGACCTTGAGCGCCTCCCAAAGGTTGGTGAATCATCACGCGAGAATGCGGCAATGCCGAACGTTTTCCTTTGGTTCCTGCGCACATTAAAACAGCACCCATTGATGCGGCTATCCCGGTGCAAATTGTTGCAACATCAGGTTTTATAAATTGCATCGTATCATAAATTCCCAAACCGGCATAAACGCCTCCGCCTGGTGAATTAATATAAATACTAATGTCTTTCACGCTGTCCACACTTTCCAAAAATAATAGTTGCGCCTGAATGATATTAGCAACATAATCATCTATTCCTGTTCCAAGAAAAATAATTCTATCCATCATTAAACGCGAAAAAACGTCCATTTGTGCAACGTTTAACTGACGTTCTTCAATAATATAAGGTGTAAGACTGCTCACCAATTTATCATAATACATGCTATTGATTCCGTGGTGCTTGGTCGCGTATTTTTTAAATTCTTTTCCGTAATCCATTTTTCAGGTTTTAAAATATTAAGTCTACAAAGATAGGAAGTATTTATTTATTTTAATCTGAATTTAAAATTTGTATGTATTTATCTAAATTTCAATCATTTTATTATGCGTGCATAATATTATTCCTTATCTTTGATAGCAAATTTTGATATAAAACTTTAAATAAAATCACAAGCAATGAGAAACACTTTACTGACAATCTCCTTATTTATTTTTTCAATAAGCAGTTACGGACAAGAATTTATAAACGGAACTATCATTACACAACGTTATGACACCATTACAAATGTAAAAATCGAAAAATTAAATGACGCAAAGAGTTTATTGCATTTAACCTATATTGATACCGATGGCAACCAACAAAAACCGGACATAGAATCCATAAAAAGTTACACCAGGGGCGATGAAAATTTTACGCGTATTTACAACAATGGCGATATGGTGATGGTAAAACAAATTACCGCCGGAAAAAAATTAAACTTATACGAAAGAAATTATAACGGATTGACAATTTACTATGTGGAAAAAGTTTTTGATGAAATTATAAAAGTACCTTCCTCAGGATCAAAATACCACAAAGTTTTGGGCGATTTTTTAAGCGATTCTCCTGAAATTTCTCAAAAAATTAAATCGAAAGAACTACAAGACTTAAATGAAATTGTAACACTTTACAATAAAGGTTAATTTTTCTCATAAAATTATAAAAGTCCGCTGATGTTTTTCATGAGCGGACTTTTTTATTTAGGGGAGTTCTATAAATTAATTCTTTGATTTATAGTTAATTATGTCTATAATTATAGTCAATAATTGAGAAATATGCAAACCACAAAGAAGTTTTATATAGTGAAAAATTACTGCCAGTTCTAAGCAATCAAAGTCTGCAAGCAAGCTGATTATTATAATAAATATCATTTTTCACACCAAAATTAATTCTACGGTTTAACCGTAATAGTTTTATCTAAACTAGAGATACTTTTAAAGGGTATAATTAACTAGTTATAGAAGGTGATATATTCTTCCAAAAAATACAAATATGTTATTGTTGATTCACAAATGGACGATGTAAACGAATTACAGCAGCTACTTGGGAAGTATACAAATTATAGCTGTGTAGGTATTGCAAGAAACAAAGAAGATGCTATTAATTTAATCATAGATCAATTACCGCATCTTGTCTTCTTTGATACAGAATTAGTTGATGGAATTACAAAACAAACCTCTTTCTCAATAATTCCTGAAGTATATCAGTTTTTAAATTGGTTACCTCAATTTATTGCTATGAACACTTCTACTGCTCAATCCTATGAGGCTATTAAAAATGGAGTATTCGATTATATTTTAAAGCCACTTAATTATTTTGATTTGAAGAAATCGTTAATGAGATTTGAAAATAAACAACCTGATATTACTTCAATATGTTTAAAATCATTTACAGAATTCAAGTTTTTACAAGTAAATGAAATTATTTATTTGAAAGCGGATAATAATACTACAGATTTCTTTTTAGCAGATGGAACAATGGTAACTTCTTTCAGAACTTTAAAAAACTTTGAAACTGAACTTCCTAATATTTTCGTTAGAGTTCATAAAAGTTACATAATTAACATTAATTACATCACTAAAATTCACTTCAGTAAATTTCATTGCTCATTAAAATTCACAAAGAATTTAATCCCTTTTTCAAAATCCCTTAAATCGAAAATGCACGAAATAAAAGATTTTATATTGAATACTACTTTTATAGAAACTCAACAGCAAATAAATCTGGGCTAATATTTTTTTAAACAGCCATTTACCATCCAAATTGGCACTTTCACAATTCCCGTAATAACATTCACAAAACACATCTCAATTTAATAATAAACCTTATGTTTTTTAACCAACTTAGCTCTGTACAATTCGGTTAATCAATCATTTCAATCGAATATTTGAAGCTTCAAAAGTGTAGAATAGGAAAAGTAAAACGATTAGGGAAAATTAGGTTACAATTCAAATTCTATTAAAAATCAATGAGTTCCCACATTGATTAGTTCAAGTTTTCCAAAGTGCTATTGCAACCCATTCAAGTAAATGGGTAGGGAGACTATTGTCTAATTTTTAAACTAATAAAAAATGAAATTAACACGATTTATGCCAGTTTTATTACTTTGTAGCACCCTATTTATATCTTGTAGTAATACCAAAACAGATGAAGAGTTGCAAATGCTAATTAACAATCAAAAAATTATGGCAATTGATACAGGGGAAAATCCGCCAATACCACCACCACCTACCCTCCCGAAATAAAATAGAAAAGTTAAAGAACCTTGTTTTATTAAACGAGGTTCCTTTTTATATAATTATATTGAGTTCTTTTCTAAAACATTCAGAATATTAATATAATTTTGTTAATTTTATTGAAAATGCAATTATTATATTTTTGCTATGTCAAAACACTTCCTAATACTAATTTCTACCTTTCTAATAATTAGTTGTAGTAAGGAACCAATTAACATTAATAATGAAGATAATCTTTATAAAAAAATAGACACACTTTTTAAAGCATCTTTAAATAATACATTTTCTGATTCTTCAAGAAACGAATATTTATCTGAAGCTACTGAAAATATCAAAAAACTTAAGAACGACTCTCTCAAAGCTAAATCCTATATTAAAACGGCTTTTAGTAACTTGATGCTGGGAAATTTGGATAGTTTCGGGGAAATCAGTAAAAAGACATTAAGGTTAACAACTTTAAATAACGATATAATTAATCAAGCCAGAGCCTATTCAGATTTGGGCTATTATTACCAGCTAAAGTATAAACCGGATAGTGCTTTTTATTCATATCATAGAGCACTTAAAATATATATGAGCCAAGGTAATGATTTATTGGAAGGGAAAATGTTGTTAAGTATGGCAACTATTCAGGTTATTGAAAAGGATTATTTAGGAAGTGAAATAAATGCAATCAAAGCACTTTCTATATTTCAAATGTCATCTGAGTTTGAATCTATATACCTATGTTATTATAATTTAAGTATTATTGAATTACAATTAAAAAATTATGATAAGGCAATAGAATATAAATTAAAAGGGATAAAATATTTTTCAAAGTTAAAAAATCCTCAAAACTATAAAATTCTAGATTTGAATGGAATTGGAGTGATCTATCAAAAAAAAGGAGATAATAATAGAGCAATTACTCATTTTGAAAAGGTTTTAGACATTCCTAATATTTCTAAGCAATTTCCATTGGAATACGCCATGGTTATTGATAATTTGGCATATTCTAAATTTAAATTAGGCCAACTGGCTGATTTACCAAAACTCTTCTATAAATCACTTAAAATTAGAGATAGCCTACATGTTATTGATGGAGTAACCACAAGCAATCTTCATTTGTCAGAATTTTTTCTATCAAAAAAGGATAGCGTAAAATCATTACGACATGCTTTAAAAGCAAAAGAATTGGCGAAATCTTCAAATAATTACAGGGATTTATTAAAATCATATTTACTATTATCTAAATTAGAACCAAATATGAATGGGAATGAGTATTTGCAGGAGCATATAAGGTTAACTGACAGCCTTCAGCAAAATGAACGTTCCATCCGTGAAAAATTTACAAGAATTGCTTATGAAACAGATGAAATAACAAAAGAAAAAGAAGAAGTAACAAAGATGAATTGGCTTTTAACTATTACCTTAATAATTGGTATTGCATTGTTCACTGTTGTTTATTTTTTTATTAGACAACGTTCAAAAAATAAAGAATTACTTTTTAATATAAAACAGGATGAAGCCAATGTAGAAATTTATAACCTGATGCTTTCTCAGCAGTCAAAATTTCAAGAGGGAAGTAACAAAGAAAAAGAACGTATCGCTGAAGAATTACACGATGGCATTCTGGGGCGATTATTTGGAACGAGGTTAAGTTTAGATAGTTTAAATGAAGGTACAACAGAAAGAGAGATTAAAGAGCGTGAAGAATATATTGAAGAGATACAAATAATAGAAGAAGATATTCGAAATATTTCGCGCAATCTTAAAACAAGTTTGTTTAATACCAATACTAGTTTTAGAAAGTTAGTAGAGCAATTGATAGCAAAACAAAGTAAAATTGGTAATTTTGAATATGAATTAAATTTTAATACCTTAACAGACTGGGAAAACATATCAAATAGTATTAAAATTAATTGTTATCGAGTACTACAGGAATCACTTCAAAATATTCATAAATATGCGAAAGCAACTGAAGTGAAAATTGAGTTTTATAAAGAAAATGAAAATTTAGTACTATCTGTTAAAGACAATGGTTTAGGGTTTGACACGAAGTTTAAAAATAAAGGAATTGGGCAAAAGAATATGTTATCTAGAGCGAAATCTTTAAATGGTAAGGTTGAATTTATATCAAGTTTAGGTAACGGCACTAAAGTAATAATGAAAATTCCGCTGTAAAATAAATTATTATTAAGTTACTATGCAAAAAGAACTAAATATTTTA
>JAAFHC010000031.1 GCA_010906935.1 Gelidibacter sp. | reverse complement strand
TTAACATAAGCTTATTCAAGCTGCACCTATTTAAATAAAAAATGAGCAGCTTAAAAAGATAGGCCCTATGAAAAGCCTAAGTATCAAATATAATGTTTTTTATTTATAAAATCTATTAAATATTAACTTTATAATACTTTTTAAATCAACCAAAAACAACTTTCCAAAAAATTAACTGTTATCATAAAACCCAAAAAATAATTTCGTACATTCGTTAGCTAAAACACGAAAAAATTGCATTTTCTATTTAATTACTATTTCAATCCTAGAATTTATAAATCAATTCTATTCTTAATGTCTTTTTTAGCGATAATTAAAAGGTTTTAAATATTAAAATTAATAATTTTATGCTTTTGCATTTTTCAAAATAATTATTTTAGAGCCTCAAATGAAAATTAATACAGGACACATCGTAAAAAATCTAATTCCTTCTGAACCAGTAATTATAAACCATATTCAAGCATTAGGCTCTATGGTATCAATAAAATTTACTGGTGTTAATACAAACCGGAGCAACACTAAAGTTATTACAAATACTGTTTTTGATCAATTGGAAATACTTTCGGAAGAAGGCATATTCAATTTCAAAGGCGACCCTGTTAAATTTTCCTTATTTGCAGAAGCGGAACGAATTAATTCTGCATACCAATTTGACCCCCTATTTGCTGTTAATTGTAGTATTGTTGATCCACTTCCACATCAAGTAGAAGCTGTCTATAAATTTTTATTGCCATTACCTAAAATTCGTTTCCTTTTAGCTGATGATACTGGTGCAGGTAAAACGATTATGACCGGGCTTTTAATTAAGGAATTAATGATGCGTGGGTTAGCGGAAAGAATTCTAATCATTACTCCAGGAGGATTAACGAAACAGTGGCAAGAGGATGAATTGGCAATAAAATTTAATATAAATTTCACCTTAGTCAATAGAAATATATTTACAGCTGACCCAACAGTTTTTCATAATGCCCAAAGAATAGTAACTTCTATAGATTTTATATCCCGTGAAGATGTTTTAAACGTTGTTGGCAATACACATTGGGATTTAATAGTATTTGATGAATGTCATAAATTATCTGCTTATGATTATGGCACTAAACAATATTTATCTCAACGTTACAAAGCAGCTTATACCTTGTCGCAGCAATGTGAGCATCTTTTGCTTTTAACCGCCACACCTCACCGTGGAAGAAAAGACACCTTTAAAAAATTATTGCAGTTATTAGATGAAGATATTTTTGCAACAGATGACATTGCTTCAATGAGAATTAAAGAATTAGAGCATAATGGTATTAATAAATTCTTTATTCGAAGATTAAAAGAAGATATGAAGGATTGGCAAGGTGAACCGTTATTCAAAAACAGATACACCAAAACAGTTGCTTATGAATTAACTCCAGAAGAAAAAGAGTTATATGACGCCGTAACTGATTATTTAACTAAGAAAAAGGAAGAAGCTACAGAAACTAAGAACATCCATGTTTCTCTTGCTTTAACAGTTATGCAAAGAAGATTGGTGAGTTCTATATTTGCTATCAAAAACACTTTAGAACGACGATGGAAAGCATTACAAAGTATTGTAGACGAAACCAATAAAAATCCAAACCTATGGAGTCAAAGGCACAAACTAGATGGTTTTGATGTAGATGATATTGAAGATTTTGAAGAATTAGAAGATGACGAACGTGATGCTTTAGAAAATATTCTTTCAGATCCTAGAAAGTTCAAACTATTCACTACAGCTAAAAGTTTACAAGAGATACAAGAAGAAGCTAGAGAAGTTAAAGTTTTATTTGAAATGGCTTCATCATTGTATAATAGAAAACAATCTGAAAAAAAGTTTTTACAATTAGAAGAGCTACTTAAATCAAATGGTGTAATAGATAATGAAAAACTGGTAATTTTCACAGAACATAAAGACACTTTATTTTACTTAGAAGACAGACTTACTAAAAGTGGTGGCTATACCGTTACAACCATCCACGGTGGCAAAGATGTAGATGAAAGACGAGCTGCTCAAAGAGCATTTGCTGAACCAGAAACGCAAATTCTTATTGCTACAGATGCTGCGGGTGAAGGTATAAATTTACAATTTTGTAGATTATTAATAAATTGGGATATTCCTTGGAACCCTAATCGTTTGGAACAACGTATGGGACGTATCCATCGTTATGGTCAAAAACAAGATGTACTGGTTTTCAATATGGTAGCTAACAATACTAGAGAAGGAAAAGTGTTAGAGCGTTTGTTAGTAAAACTGGATATTATACGTGAAGGTATTGGTGATGACCGTGTTTATGATGTAATTCAAGATGTTTTAGAAAATGTAAAACTTGATCATATTATTAACTCTGTGTTTAATGGGCAAGAAACTGATTTAGATGTGTTTTTAGCACAAGATACCGAAACCTTAAAATTAAAATTTGCTGAAAAAATTAAAGAGCAAAAGGAAACATTAGCGCATAGCACTATTGATTTTAAAGAAGCAAGAGTTTTAAAAGAAAGTTCTGATGAGAAAAGACTACAACCTATCTACATAAAACTATTTTTTGAAAAAGCATTCCTAAAATTAGGTGGTGAATTTACAGAATATCGAAACTCTATTTTTCAAATTGATAAATTACCCGATAGTGTTGCACAAGTATTAAGGGAAAACTTCAACATTTATCCTCAAAATATTACAAAAATAAAATTCTGTTTCGATAAGCAAGTATTTTTAGATTACCAAGCTATTGGTGATTTAGGAACTGTACATTATATTAATCCAGGCAATCCTGTTTTTGATAGTTTAGTTAAAGTAATCAGAAACACTTTCAGAGAGGATATGCTAAAAGGAACAGTACTTATCTCTCCCGATGATAAAGAACCTTACTTTGCATTCTTTGTTAAATCTCAAATTACAGATAACCGTCAAACCAAAGCTAGTGACAGTGTTGTGGACGAACGTTTACTAATGGTTTATCAATTAAAAGACAAAGAATTTAGACTAACATCACCAGCTAAATTTATTGATTTACATGCCCCAACGGAATTTGCTAAACCAATTACTCCTCCTGAAGTGATTGCAGCCAATGAAGTAATTGAATGGAGTTTCGAAAATATAACCATACAACAACTCTCAGATACCGAAAACCACGTTCAAAAAGACACTTCTGACAGAAAAGGATATTTAGAAACGTCATTTACCCATGTAATTATGGATTTGCAATCCGAAATACAAGAATTGCAAACCAAAGTTTTATTTGGAGATAGTAAAGTCCAAGATAAAATACTCAAAAAACAAGAACGGGTAAACGAGTTAATTCTAAAAAAACAAATACGTTTAGATAAATTAGACCTAATGGGGCAATTAAGTCCTAAGGCTCCTGAGATTTTAGGTTGTGCTTACGTTGTTCCTTTAACCCAAATAGAATATCAAGGGCATTATGGTATGAGCCGTGATGATGAGGCAGAAGCCATTGCAATGAAAGCGACAATGGATTATGAAATAGCGGAAAACTGGAAACCAGAAGATGTTTCTGCCAATAATGAAGGATATGACATTAGAAGTGTCAGTCCGGTAGAAATAAAACGATACATTGAAGTTAAAGGACGCAGTGGCAACGATGGCAGTGTCATGCTTTCTGAAAACGAAATGAACCGACTAGCTCAGTTAGGCGACGCAGCTTGGTTATACATTGTCATGAATTGCAAAAGCAAACCCGAATTATTCAGAATACAAAACCCAGCCAAGCAATTGAATTTTCAATTAAAAAATAAAGGCATTCAATATTTTCTTCCGATGGAGGAATGGAAAAACAAAATAATTAAATAAAATTTTTGCGATTAGTACCGAATTTCGGTATCTTTCGCAAAAAATTACTTCTTTATGAAGCAAACAGACGAAATAAAAGTACAGGCTTGGATAGAAAACCTTCAAGCTAACGGAAAAAATGCTTTTGCTTTGGAAGTTCTTGAAAAAGAATTACCAAATTACTCGGCTATTGCTTTAAAAAGAACACTAAATCGATTATCTGAAAAAGGAAATATTTTTTCTGTTTTCAAGGGATATTATTTAATAATTACACCGCAATATGCATCAAAAGGAATTTTGCCACCTTATTTGTATATTGACGGATTAATGAAACATCTGGAGAGGCCTTATTATGTAGGGCTTATAAACGCGGCAGCATTCCATGGTGCTTCACACCAACAAGCACAAGAGTTCTTCGTGTTTACGATACTTCCAACACTAAGACCAACACTCAAAAAAGGACAAAAAATAAATTATATTAGTATCTCCAACATCAATCCTAAATTTTTAATTGATATTAAAACAGAAATAGGGTATTTAAAAGTGTCAAATCCAATTTTAACAGCAACAGATTTAATTCAATTCGAAAAAAAAATAGGTGGACTTAATAGAGCGGCTACCGTTTTGGAAGAATTAACAGAAAAAATAATTCCGGAACATATAACTGCTGATATAATCAATCACGTTCCTGTATCTACATGGCAACGGCTGGGTTATATTTTAGAGCATGTAATTGAGCAAAAAGAATTATCAAATGATATATTCCAAAAATTAATGGAACATCAAAAAAAACTATTCCGAATTCCTTTAAAAGCTTCCGGATTAAAAAATAATTTCCCAACAAATGACAGGTGGAAAATAATTATAAATACAACAATAGAAACCGATTTTTAAATTAATATAGATTGATTCCACAAGCATATATAACAGAATGGTCTAATACAGTCCCTTGGCAAACAAATGAACAAGTTGAACAAGACTTGGTTATTTGCCGTGCTTTGGTAGCTATATTTCAAGATAATTTTTTAGCAGATAACTTAGCTTTCCGAGGTGGAACTGCTTTACACAAATTATACCTGCAACCTCAACCTCGTTATTCTGAAGATATAGACTTGGTGCAAATTACAACCGTGCCATTTGGTCCAATTATTAATAAAATAAGAGAACAATTGGCTTTTTTGGGTGATCCAAAAGTAAAAATAAAAGCAAACAACAATACTTTGGTCTATCGTTTTGAATCAGAATTTGCACCAGTGCAAACCTTAAGTTTAAAAGTAGAAACCAATTGCCGAGAACACTTTGCGGTATTGGGCTATCAAAAATTTCCTTTCGAAGTAAACTCCTCTTGGTTTCAAGGCAAATGCGATATCACAACCTATGAGTTTGAAGAACTATTAGGCACAAAACTTCGTGCCTTATACCAACGCCGAAAAGGCAGGGATTTATACGATATGTACAAAGCACTAACAGTACATCCAAATTTAGATACCGATAAGCTGCTGCATTGTTACCAAAAATATATGGAGTTCGTAGTCAACAATCCCCCAACAAAACAAATGTTTCTTGAAAATATGGAAATCAAAATGCAAGACGCTGAATTTTTGGGAGATACTACGGCACTACTCCGTCCAAATGAAGCCTACCCACAAAACGAGGCCTACGAATTAATTAAGAACAAATTGATTGAAAAAATAATGCCATGACAAAACCTAAAAAACTAATAGAAGTAGCAATGCCGATTAAAGAAATTTCGGCGGAAAGCGTTCGCGATAAATCCATCCGTCACGGACATATTTCTACACTACACCTTTGGTGGGCACGCCGCCCATTACCGGTTTGTCGTGCCGTTGTATTTGCCAGTTTAGTTCCTGATCCAGCAGACGATAATTGTCCACAAGCATTTAAGGATGCTGTAGAGATACTATTAGGTAAAAAAACAAATCCAGGTGACCCATACAATACCTACGCCGATATTCCTTGGACGAGCGTTTTCGATCCTATGGAAGACAGCTTGCGCAACCGTTTGCAAATGTTCATAGGCAAGTTCACCCAACCCATGCAAGACCATTTATTAGGGAAAACAGTAAAGCCTGCGGCTAAAATAATGCTGACAGATGATAGCTTAATAAAATGGGATAACAAAAACAATGAAAAAATCATCAACAAAGCCCGAAAACTCATTTGGGTAGCTCATAATTGTCACCCTGAACAAGCCAGCACTGAGCATAGTCGAAGTGTCGAAGGGCAATCTGAACAAACGGCAGAAGCACTTTTGAAAGATTTCGATATCCACTACAAAGCCATAAAAAAAGCTGAAGACGAACTCTACAGCTTAACCAACCGCCATATTGAAACCGAAAAAAGCAAACAACTAACTGAAAACCTGCACAACGCCATTGAAGCATTTCTAAACAAAATGCCCAAAGTGTTCGACCCATTTGCTGGTGGTGGTGCCATACCACTAGAGGCCGCTCGTTTAGGCTGCCGTTCTTATGGAAACGACATCAACCCGGTGGCACACATCATACAAAAAGGAAGTTTAGAATTTCCTCAAAAATACGGCAAGCCTATTTCTTACACTATCGAAGAATTTATAAAACTATACGGAGAAGACGAGTTTAACAAAGTAGCCAACGAAAACAAGACCTATAAAAACGGGAATATAGTTGGTGTAAATATTCCCAACCGATTGTCTTTTGACGTAAAGTTTTATGCGAAAAAATTATTAGCAGAAACTGAAAAAGAAATTGGTCATTTATATCCTGATGATGAAAAAGGCAATAAACCTATTGCTTATTATTGGGCAAGAGTTGGTATATGTTCAAATCCTATATGTAAAGCAGAAGTTCCGTTATTAAAACAATTTTATTTAGCAAATACCACATCTAAACAAGTTTATTTTAAACCAATTATAAATGATACCAATATTGATTTTGAGATACACAAAGGTAAAACTGAACTTAATGGTTGGTTACAAAAAGCATTAAATTGTCCTTGCTGTGGTTCAACAACCCCAATTAAAGACTTAAAGGATCAAGCGAAAAATAATTTACTAAAAGAACGATTAATTGCTGTCATTGAAGAAAGTAATGAAGGAAAATCCTATCGATTGCCATCAGAACAAGAACAAAAATTTGCAATTGTTGAGGAAAACCTTTTGAATAGATTATTAATTCCAAATGAGGAAATGAAAGAAATTCCAGATTTAGTTAGTGGTCGTGGATGGAATATCAGGAGTTGGTCTCAAATGTTTTCAAATAGACAGCTTCTACTTTTACAAACTTTACTTATTAAATTAAATGAATTAAAAAATGAATTTAATCCTGACAAATCAGAATATTATAAAGCAATAATTACTTATTTATCAATTTTGATAGATAGAGGTTCTGCAATTAGCACTTCATTTGGAAGATGGGATGTTAGCAGAGAAAATATTCAAAGTCCATTTTCAAAGCAAGCAATTCCAATGATTTTTGACTACCCTGAAGCAAATTTATTAGGAAACACAACTGGAAGTTTAAATAATCAATTGAATTGGATAATTAGATATATTGAATCCGAATGTCAAAACTCTTTTTCAGTAGATTTAAAAAATGCTAGTAGCGGTGATAAATCTCAATTTTCAGATAAATACATAACTGCAGTAATCACTGATCCTCCCTATTATGATGCGATTGCTTATGCCGATTTATCTGATTTCTTTTATGTATGGTTAAAAAGAACTTTAGGGGATGTTTATCCCATAAACTTTGCTACACCTCAAACACCAAAAACAGATGAATGTACAGCATTAAAACACCATCATAACAATAACAAAACAAATGCTAAATCACATTTCGAAAATAAATTATTAGAAATATTCGATGCCATAGAGCATCAAACTTCTGATATTGTGAGCATTATGTTTGCCCATCAAAGCACAGATGCCTGGACCACTTTGTGCAACTCAATTTTAGGTGCGAGAATGAATATTACTGGCAGTTGGGCTATTGATACGGAAATGTCAAATAGAACTATTGGGCTTGCCGGAGCAGCTTTACAATCATCTGTTACGGTTTCTTGTGTACCATCTCAATCTGAGGGTTATGGTGATTACAAAGAAGTAAAAAAAGCCATTGAAGCAACAGTAGCACGTGAGGTAGATGAACTTTATCGTTTAGGTTTTCGTGGTGCTGACCTTTTAACTGCTTGCTTCGGGCAAGCCGTAAGCGAGTTTGGCAAATACAAAAAGGTAGAAAAAGCAGACGGTTCAGAAGTTACTGTGGCAGAACTATTGGCAATGGCACGTGAAAGTGCGTTCAATGCTTTACTCAAAGGATTTGATGGTGACGAATTCACCAAGTTTTATATTGGTTGGTTGCAACTCAATGGTTTTGCCGAAAGCGATTTTGATGATGCGGCAACCTTTGCCAAAGCTGGGCTGTCCATCAATGTGGCGGAACTGTTCAAAGAACACATTTTGATACAATACAAAAACAAACAAACCTTGGCCACCTTTGCAGAACGCAACAAACTAAAACCTAATCTCGGGACAAAATCAGATAGTTTCTTGATAGATCAAGTGCATAAAGCAATGGCATTATACAAAGGAACCAACCGTAACGCATTGTTAGATTATATTAACGACAAAGCAAGTGCACCAGATGGTAGTTTTTGGCGTGTAGTCACCTCATTAGATGAACTTTTACCCAAAGAGTGCGACGACCAAAAAATGACTAAAGGATTATTAACTAACAAAGAAAGCTTAATCCGAGAAAGTAAAGAAACACAAAAACCAACAGTACAACAAGGTACTTTAGAATTATAATATCATGGCAAATAACAATCAAGATTCCCTATTCAAAGCATTTGGTTTATTCATAGAAGCATTTCGTCCCTATATAGTTTCCTTATTAATGGAACAAGAAGGAGATAAATGGCCAGCAAGATTTGTTGAAGTCCTTTCATTTGAACAAAAAGAAAAATGGAACATGGGATTACGCAATGGTTCTACTGCAGAAACATTAATAGATTTTCATCATCTAAAATCTTTTGCTATAAGAGAGAAAGATTTACTCAAAAAAGATTTCGGAAGAAGTCTAAACTCTTTGCCAAATTGGCTAAGTGAAATTGCGCAACTCCGCCATGAAGTAGCTCATTTTTCTACCGAAATTAACGAAGATGAAGCAACAAAAGTATGGATACACATGAAAATGATAGCCAAAATCATAGGTATGCCAGAACTGGAAGAGGAACTTAAAAAAACTGAAAATTTTTACCAAACAAAATCAGTTGAAAAAGTAGAAGTAATTTCGGAACATACCATTTATTCAGGGGCTTTAAAACCTTGGTTTCAAATAGCACAACCACACTTTGATATCAAACAAGGGCGTTTAGATGAGTCCGTTTTTGCAGCCAACTTAGCTGAGGTAGCTTTAGGTAATGGACGCGAAATTTACAAAGACCCAAATACTTTCTTTTCTAAAACCTATTTTACAGCAGGTTTAAAATCGGTAGCCAAAACGGTAATTAAAGGATTAAATGGAAAAGAAGATGCTGAGAACAGAGTGATATCATTGCAAACAGGTTTTGGTGGCGGTAAAACACACACCTTAATCTCAATTTACCACTTGTGCAATTGGGGTAAAAGTGCCGTGAATTCTCCTTTTACAAATGAATTATTGGCTTATACTGGCAATCCAGAATTCGAAAAAGCGAATATTGCGGTTTTCACAAATACCACAAATGACCCAACTCAAGGAAGGAAAGTTGAAGGAATTACAATCAGAACCATTTGGGGAGAAATTGCTTATCAATTAGGAGGCATCGCGGCCTACAACCTCATCAAAGACAATGATGAAAAATTGAGTGCGCCAAAAGGCTTGTTCAAAAAAGTTTTAGAACAATGTAAACCAGCTCTAATTCTAATTGACGAATTAGCAGATTATTGTGTAAGTGCATCAGCGATAACGGTGGGCAAAAGTAGTCTAGCAGACCAAACCATCAGCTTCATGCAAGAGCTTACTGAAGCAGTGGCAGGAACAGAAAAATGTGTAGCCATTATTACCTTACCTGCTAGTGTACAAGAAGTAGCCAATTCGCCGGAAGCAGCTTCTATTTTAAACAGTTTACAAAGTCGTGTAAGCCGTGTTGGTGCCGATACGCAACCTGTAGCTGAAGATGAAATCTATGAGGTAATCCGAAGACGATTATTTGAAGATATTGGAGATAAAGCATACATTGAAAAAGTAGCCAACGAATACATAGCATTATACGAACAACATTGGACAGAATTACCATCCAATGCCGCCAAAAGTGAATACAAAAAGAAAATAATACAGTCCTACCCTTTCCATCCAGAACTGGTAGATATTTTTAAAATAAAATGGGCTAGTAATAATAATTTTCAACGCACAAGAGGTGTTTTACGTTTATTAGCAGCTATTGTAAGCGACTTGTGGAAAAGACAACAATCTCTTCCAGGAGCAAACATATTAATACATTCAGGAAACGTCTACTTACCCAATTTAGACACCATTACCAGCCAGTTAAAGAAACTATATGGTAATGGATATGAAAGTGTAATTTCTGCAGATATTGCTGGAAGCAGTTCCAATGCATTTAAAATCGACAGCAATAAAACTGAATATGGGCAATTCTATTTAACCCAATCCATAGCTACTGTAATATTAATGAATTCTTTTGGTAGCGAAGGAACAAACAAAGGTCTTTCGGTTCCAGAATTAAAACTACATTTATTAGCTCCCAATAGCTTCAATCACAATAGTATAAACGGGGCATTAAGTGATTTAGAAAACGCTGCCTACTACTTGTATTCAGCCCAAACAGGAAATGCAGGAAAAAGATATTGGTTTCATGTAAAACCTAATATTAGCATGTTAATTAACCAAGGCAAACAAGATGTCAAACAAGAAGATATTTATGCTGAGGTTTTAAAGCGATTAAAAGAAAAAACCAACAACAGAATACAATTGTTCAATGTATTGGTAGATCCTTCTGAAGATATTCCGGAACAAGTGAAACCAACCTTGATTATTCTACATCCAAAAAACACAGCGACTAATGAAGGTCCGAGCAGTCGAAGCAAAGACTTAATTGAAAAAATAGCAACTAAAAAAGGAAATAGCGAACGCATTTATAGAAATACAATCCTATTCTTAATCGCTTCAGATGGTGCATCTGGTAAATTATATTCAAACATCAGAGATTACTTAGCTTGTCAAAAAATAGCTTCCGATTATAGCTCCACATTAGAGCGTGATCAAAAAGAGGATTTAAAGAAAAAAACGGACGATGCCAGTAGAAGCACCGATAGTGCCTTGGTAACTACCTATGCAACAATTAGTAAATTTTCAGTAAAAAATGGTTGTCAAAATATTCAATTAAAACAATTCAAAGACAGCTTTGAAAATCAAATTAATACGAATATAATAGATATTCTAAAAGAAGAAGAATGGTTATTAGAAATGGTGGGATTAAATCTATTAAAAAACAACAACCTATTACCAACAATAGACACACCAATCAAAGCTAGAGATGTATATGAAACATTTCTGCGTTTTGATGATAAACCAATGATTACAGGAACTGACGCAGTATCTAAAAGTTTATTGCGCTATTGTATCAACAATGAATTCTGTATAGCTTATGGAGATGGAAAAGTATTTACTAAATATTACTTAGGCGAAACAGTTCCTTTCTTTGATGTTAACGATATTCTTTATTGGTTAGTAGACAAAAGTCAAAAACCTGCTGCAGCACCATCAACAGTTCCAGAAACCCAAAATCAAAATCCATTTGAACCTTCAACTACGCAAATAGAAAAAGTTGAGGAGACAGAGCAAGGAAACAATTCTACGAGAACTTTCAAAAGTATCACCATCTCTGGAAAAGTTCCACTTGAACAATACACGCAGTTATTTAACAGCTTTGTAATGCCGTTAGCACAAAACAATATTGAAATTGAAATTAGGATTAAAGGAAAATCCACAAATGCAAAACCTATAACGGAGAACAGTCAGGAATACAAAATTGTAAAAGAATCCGCAAAACAGTTGGGGTTGTTTTTTGAGGAAGATTAAAAATTATTTTAATAATTCAATGATCTAAACTATTGTATTAACCTTTATTCTGTTTTTCTTTCAAAATCGTATCATTTAAATTGAGAACAATAAAACAAAAGATAATAAATAAATTATGGCAGAAATAATAACAGACAGAGAATTAAGACATAGTATAGAAACAACAATTAGTCATTCTCAATATTTTTTGTTTGTTGTATCGCCATATATTGACCTAGACGAGGATCTAAAAAAAGCGTTTAGCCACATAAAGCCTGATGTTGTTAAAACAATTGTTTATCGAGAATCTGACAATTCTAATATTAATTCAGGTATTTCTAAAGATTCAAGATTATTTTTTAAATCATTGCCTAATATTGAATTGGTTGCTGTAAAAAACCTTCATGCAAAATTTTTTATGAATGAGTCATATACTGTTATTTCTACCATGAATCTAACCAGTTCTTCAAATCACAACTATGAGATTGGCGTTGAGATAGAAAATGAAAAAGAATATGAAATGTTCAAAGGATGTTCAGATTATTTAATCCATGATATTCTTGATAGTGAAGATAGTGATATAAGTAAGGAACGGTTGAAAAATATTATTCCGAAACAACTTTTTGTTTTAGACTATAACTCTTATGAAGTGAAAATAAATGGAACACCTATAGATCTCAAAAAATTTGAATCTTTCCATAAATATTGCAATACCAAACATGGTTATTGTATTCGTTGTGAATCTACTAAAATTGATTTTTATCCAAATAGACCTTTATGTCCAAAATGTTTTTCAGAATGGAGCAAATATAAAAATTCAAATTATGATGAAAAACATTGTCATAGATGCGGTAGGGAAACAACCACCTCCATAAACGATCCTCTTTGTACTGATTGTTCAGATGTTTATGAATTTGAAATTGAGAGAGAATGGAAGAAGATGAGTAAAAAATGAAAAATAATCAAGGAAAGACATTTGATCTAAAATAACAATTGTAAAAGAGAATTTGCTATGATTACTTTTAACACTTTATCTATTGAAAAGTCAAAAAATATTGATAATGCCATTTTTAAAAATGCGAGACAATTAAAAAATGATGCTTTATTAATTGCAAAGGTCAATAATTCATTTGGGAGTGCTACTTCATTACTGATCTTAAGTTCTGAAGAAATTATTAAGGCTATACTTTTACTATTAAGAAGCGAAGGTTTTCAAGTTTATAAAATTAAAGGTGCTAATAAGTTTTTTAAAGACCATAAAATAAGACATGAAATTGCCCAATTAATTGAAATGGGTTCTGGATTATTTGATACTGCAACAGGTTGGGAACAAAGAAAACCGACAGAATTAGCTAAAACCAATATAGAATGGTTCGACACTATTGTAAATGGATTTTTTGACATTGTAGAAGCAAGTAAACCTCTAATTGAATCAATGAAGAGAATCGAAATGCTTAAAGATTTTAATGATGTCAAAAATAATGGTTTGTACGTTGGCTATCAAAACGAATTAATAGAACCACGTATATTAGTAGATGAAAGAACCTATATAAATACTAAAGAAATTGTTGATAGAATCTTTAAATTCTATAAAGGTCTAAAAGTACTATTTCATCCAAGATTAATAAACCATCTTCCAAAAAAAGAAATCGACAGCCTGAAAAATGATTTAAAAATGTTTGTCGAAAAGGCTATGAGTGAGTATTCTTTTGAAAAAAAGAAAAACTAATAACAAAATAATTGTAATATGAAAAAGATTAAAATTTACTCAATCTTTAATAAATGTTTTTGCTACCTAAAGTCCAGTAGTTTTTCGTACGTAGCAATATTTTTATTGAATGTTTGTGCTTTTGTATTAGTTCAAATTTAAGCATAAATTATATTCAGCTTAGCAACAGACTTTTTTTAAGTCATTTCTAATTTATCAATTTTCCCTTTTGCACTTTTCAAATAATCAAAATATAAAGTTCCATACATATCAAGTTCTTTAGTGCTACTCTCTTGATTTAAAAGAGGAATTGCAAGTTTTCTATAATTTTCAGCACTTTCTAAATCTAATGAAATATCATATATAGAATTTCTTAAAGAATCATTTAAACTTAAAAAAATATCTATTTGTGTAACCATTCTAAGACTGGGTGTTTCGGTCATTGAGATTCCATTAAAATTGATTATTTCACCACTTGGAGTTTTTATTTGGTTAGTTGTTCTTGTAAATGGAGAAATTAATTTATTAATTTTAAATAGTTCAATCTTGCAGATTTTTATTGCCCTTTTTTTTTGAATATATTTCTGATATTCCATTGTGCCAATTGAAGATCCAAATCCAAGAATTACTCCAGCAATTAACATTATTATATCGTTTATCATATTTGTATTTCTTAGTTTTAAATTGGACTCAAGTTTTTTGCTAACAGTTTTGCATTTGATTTGCGCTACGTAAAAATCGGAGATTTTCCGTTGTAGCAAATCGTTTGTTGAATGTTTGTCGTGTTGTATAGTTCAAATTTAAGCATAAATTATATGCGGCACAGTTTATTTTGACCAGTGGATTTTTATTTCTTTTAATAGTTCTTTCTTTATAAATCCTTCTTCAATCTTGGAAAACATAAATCCTTTATTCCCTGCATCTTTAATTGAAGCACCAAAATGATAAAAATCGGATTTGTCAAGTATTAAAAATCTATCGTGAAAAGCAGAAGTTGTTTTCACTTCTAAATTTCCATACTGTTTGTTAAAAGCTTCTATGAAAGCTTTCAAAGTAGCAGATAAAGAACTATTTAAGGTTAAAACCTTGCATTTTACATCAGGGTTTTTACTTCCTAAAATATTCAGAATTTTTTCATCAAGGTAATTGTCTATTAATATTATCTCAGACTTTGCTTTAGATATAATTTCATCAAATTTGAGCAACGCATCAAAATGTTGGCCGGAAAAGAAAATACCTTCTTCGGAAACATCAATCTCTATATCTTCTGGCTCAATGTTTTCTAAAAAATCAACAAAAAAGTTTATATCACTTATTAGAGCTTCTGAAGCCCATCGAAAATAAGTGTTGAATGGAGTTTTAAATTCATCGTAATTTGAAGGAAGGAAACCTTCTGTTTCACTAAATTTAGGTTTTATGTTCTCGACATCTTTTAAGAATTGATTTTTCATACTATCGAAAACTTCTTTAGGAACCGTGTTATGAATTTTCTGGATACTTGAAACTCTCTCCTTCAAGGCGATAAACTTGGCTCTAATCTTTCGATAAGATTTAGAGTTCGAATTCCTATCTGAGTTATAGTCTAATTCGCTGAGTTTAGTTTTGCACCATTCCATTGTTATCAACTTTTGTTGAGGAGGAGGAACTTCAACACCTCCTTGAGTAGATTTTGAACCATTCAATTCATGGTATACGAATTCTAAAAATATTTTCTTATCTCCCTCATATTTATTAAAATGAAATTCAATAAACTCTTTGACTTTACTAATTGGAAGATTATACAAAATAACAATGAAAGTTCCATAATTTACTAAATAATCATCTTCATTTATTTTGTCGGTTGGTTGAGCTTTTTCTTGATAAATTGTAAAATCATTAACAATAAAATAATGTCCTCTATCTTGTTTTAGTAATTCTAATTTAGATTTTGGAAAATCCTCAGAATTAATAAATTCGTGATAGAAGAAAAGTTCATAATCAATCCATAATTTTTCTATACTCATCTGTTTATTTTTTTAATTGTGCCCAACGAGTTTCTTTAGTTTGTTGAATGTTTGTCGTTAGTACTAGTTCAAATTTAAGCATAAATTTTATACAACTTAGGTGCAGTTTTTTTCATTCTCAAATATATTCAAATTACTCGAAAACAAATCTGGGAAATATAAAGTTGATTTTGCCTGTAAATTAAATTTTATTAATTTCTCTGTTTGAATTCGGTCGTAAACTTCTGGTGATAAACCCCAATTTTCAATTCTATCACAGAATAATGTAGTTAGTCTAATACCAAGTTTTTTTGAGTTTAAATTATTCCATTTATTGATATATTTTCTAACAAATCTATTTTGATATTGTTTATTATAACCACATATTATTAATAACTCATTCTCCAATGGTAATAAATGAATGAATATTTGCTCATAAGGAATATTCGAGTCTTCACTATCTAAAGAAAATGTTTTGTCAGGACTAAAAATAGCAGAAGCATAAATTTTAATCAATGGGTATTTATAAGTTTTGAATACAAAATTCTTATTATATGTGCCAAATTCTGACTCGAAAATATTTTTGAAAGTTTTCAAATCGTTAATTCCATACTTAAACCCTCTAAGTAAACTTTCTATCGGAAATCTGTTAAACTTTCCATCTAATACTTTAGAGTCCAACATATTTTGAAATTTTTCGATAACAATTTCTTTTTTCCTTATCTCAGCCAATGTGACTCTATAACTTAGTAAAAGTTGAGACTCATAAAGTTCAAAGTCAACTGACGAACTTTCAATAGGTTTAAATATTTCTGAATCGTGCTTATTACAAAAAAGAGATAAAGAAAATGCGTTTTTTAATCCTACACGTTTAAATTCAACTGGATGCTGGTCTTTTATAAATTTATTTGGGTCAATAAGTTTTCGTTCAATTAGATGTCCATCGACGGAAATGTTTTTTAAAAGTCCATTCCTTTGTAAGAGATGTGAGTTAATTGAGTGATTTTCGCAACCGTCGATGATACATTTTCGTTTTTTCTTATCTGATTCACGATGTATTTTGGCAATTTCATTTTGTTTATAATTTGGTCTTGCATTTTGCATTATACCCAACGCCTAGTGTATGGCGTATTTTAATTCGTTATACATCTTGTTATCGGTATTATTATTTAAAGAAATTTTCAGGCCATAGAAATTCAGGCAAGTAACGTCTAATTAATTCAGCCTGAGAATTATATCCTCTATTCTCTAACTCTCTTAAAAACACTGGCCAAGGAGGAATATTACTCATGTAAACATTTCTTGGTGAAGTTGACATTCCCCCTCCTAGAGATGATGATAAGCCTCCGTACATTGACGTTGAAAGTCCACCATATAGCGATGTTGAAAGTCCACCATATAGTGATGTTGATAATCCACCATATAATGATGTCGACAACCCACCATAAAGTGATGCAGACATTCCACCGTATAGTGATGTAGACATTCCGCCATTTAGTGATGTAGACATTCCTCCGTTTAGAGAAGTAGACATTCCTCCATTTAGTGAAGTTGATAAACCACCACCTAGAGAAGTGCTCAAGTTTCTTGGCCAAGTTTTCATATTGGGTATGATTGGTTTGCTCATATGATTATTTTATTGTTTGGAATTGTTGTTTTGTTTTAAATTATTACAGTTTCTTATAAAACTAAATTTCTATCCGCATAAATGCAAACGAGTTTGATGATTTGTGCGACGTAAAAATCGGAGATTTTTCCGGCGAAGCAAATCGCTTGTTGAATGTTTATCGGTTTGTACTAAATCCAATTTGAGCATAAATTATATGATATGTTATTGGATACAGTTTTTAGTTTTGACAATATGCATTTAAGCCCATTTTTCCAACAATTGAAAGCATAATAGCTACAACAGGTGCTAGCAAAGTGGCAGCAAAACCTAATGTTGCGCCAAGTGCTGCTGAAATAACAGATATCCATATTGCTTTAGCAACTGGAGATTCCATATTTAATTTTTTCCTCTCTTCCTCATAATCTGGATGATTGCAGATAAATTTTTTAAACTCTGCTTTAAACTTGTCTAAAAATGGTTTTGTATCGTTAGTTTGAATACCTCCAAATGGAATGTTATCTTTTGACCCATTAGCAGATAACCATTTTTCAACAGCCTCTTCTTCACCATATTCGCTTATAAGCGTTTCAATTGTGTTTTTTTGATAGGCTTTTAATTCTGACAGCCAATCTTCTAATTTAATTTCTTGAATATATTCCATTAGATCATATCGTTTAGGTATTCTGCTGAAATACAATGAGTGGTTTGATGTAATTCTTGTGGATTTATTCCTCCTAGCGAAATTCCTCCACCTTGATTCGGAGCGTAGGCGCCAACTAATACACCGATAATTTTACTTAATCTTGGAGAAAAAATAACACCTCCTGATTGACCGGGTCTTGCTTGAGTGTTAATTATAGCATGTTTCGATTTAATTGAATTTGATTCAAGAAGAACTTTAGCTCCTAATTCAGTTTCTTGGAATGTTAAAACTCTTCTTCCTGCAACGCAATGAGGGTAACTATAAATTCCAACTTTTTCTCCAACATTCACTTCATCAAAAGAGCCTATTTGAGGAAGTGTTCCAGAAAATGTAATTTCTGCTTTTAGAATACATAAATCTTTAATAGGATCCATTTCCAATACTGTTGTTGGGATAGGATTGCATCTTGTATCAGATGTGTCTTGATAAGCATTGATATCAGCAATATTTGGTGCTAAAATCACTAGGTTAGTAGGATCAGAGCCAACAACATGTTTTGTAGTGGCAATTTTACCATTATTTGAAATAATGAATCCAGTACCTAACATACTGACCCCATTCGGTGTTATTTTTCCAATAACAACTATAATTTGTGTAAAAATATTCATGTTTTTAATTTAATTGTATCCAACGCCTTATATCGTTATTAACGATTACAGTTTCTCATTAATTATTTCCTAATAACCGTATGTTTTTATTATTATATAAATTAACAACTTCAACTTTATATAGTCAAATATTAGCACATAAATATAGGCTGACTAATATATTAGAATGCCTTTGAAAACGAAATAAGTGACTTGATATTTAGCAATTTTTATCATTGAGGTAATTGAAAGTTAAATGTATGAAAGTTTATTGTAATATGTGCAATAGCACGTTACAACTTGCATTATTAAATTCAGTGGTTATTCCCGTGTCCCAAAATATTCCTCGTAAATAGCATAAAACCCCCATTTCCAGCAGTATTTTTAATGTAAAGTTTATCTCAACTTTTCAGGAGCCAACATCCCAACAACAAATAACAAAAAATCAACAACCAATAAAATACAGCTTCCAATTCCCCACAAATAAGAGCTTTAAAAAAAAGCCTGTCCTGAGCTTTTGTCGAAGGGCACTTATTTTTTGCCTTTGTTGCGAACATCGTGAAACAATCTGTTCATAAAATAATTCCAGTCATACTTCCGTTTCCATAAGAATAACCTCAACAAAACAGCATATTCAGTAGGTAATGTTAATGTTTATTTATTCTCCCACTTCCAGGCAGATAACAGTGCATCTTTTAAATTCAATTTGGCTTTCCATTCCAAAACAGTATTTGCTTTAT
>JAAFHC010000259.1 GCA_010906935.1 Gelidibacter sp. | reverse complement strand
AAATCATGGGAAATCTACTTTACACAGTTGCAGTTATTTTAATTATTCTTTGGGCCATTGGATTCTTAGGATTTCAAGCCGGAGGCATTATACATATATTGTTGGTCATAGCAATTATTGCTATTATTCTTAGACTTATTCAAGGAAGAAGGGTTCTTTAAAACTTTTACTATTGATTTAGTTCATCATAAAATATCGTTGTTTTTGTAGCTTCGATATTTTTTTTCATAAATTGATGAGATAAATTATTTATAAGTTGATAATTATCAATGCATTGCATAAAAGTTATTGCTAATTTTAATAAAATGCAATATTTAAAGATTAAACATTGAACCAATTTTAAATTTTTTCAAGTAAAAAAGCCATCTAGTCATAGACGGCAAATAGTGCTATAATTAAATAGTTAAACAAATAAACAATTAAACGAAATAAACAAATTTATGGGAAATCTACTTTACACCGTTGCAGTTATTTTAGTTATTCTTTGGGCCATTGGGTTCTTAGGATTTCAAATTGGAGGAATCATTCATATACTATTGGTAATTGCAGTTGTTGCAGTTATTCTAAGAATTATTAGAGGCTGATAAATCCTTTAAAAAATTATATTTTTAATGGATAAACAAAAATATCGGCAATTTAAATTGCCGATATTTTTTTGCTTATGAATTCCCAATAACCGTTAAATAAATCATATTTACGATTTATAAATGACCTAAAAAGTTAAAATTTTACTGATTGTAAGTAAACACCCATAATCAAAAACTGAGAACAATCATCTGCAAAATTGATGTATATCATTTATTAACTGATGGTTAAGCATTAATTTAATATGATAAAAAACAAAAAGTTCATTGATTTATAGAAATTAAAAATTTTCACATGTTTGTAAATTTGCATTTTCCAAAGCGATAATAATCCAATTTAAAGAGTTTGAGGGGAACAAATTATGTCAATTTTAATTTGTCATAGATATAAGGTGATACAAGAAATTATTTAAAAATTGCGGGATAACCCTAATTTCTTCAAGATAGACCAGCATGTTTCAGTCTTCTGCTTCCATCAAAAAAACAGGTTTCCATTATTGCAAAAGAATACAAATCAAAAATTTTATGAAATTTTTAGGAATTAATTTTGCTTTCAACCACTTAAAAATTACAGGGCTTCATAAATAACCATCATTATTCAACCCGTTAATTGTCAATCTATCATACAATTTATATGATTCCTTTACAAAAATACAATGTGTGAATTATGCAATTCTCATACAGAATTGTGTAATGCATTCCCCATTAAATATTACCAACTTTGTTCTATGGAAAATTTTAACACCACTTTAACAAAAATTATGAACCTAAATACCTTAAATTATGATTGCTAAAAAATTACTTACAACAATTGCCTTTGCATTTGTTTTGTTATTTTCGGGCTGCGCAAAAGATGATTTCGAAGAAATCGATGGCGTTTGCCCACTTGTTATTTCAACTATTCCAACTTCAAACGCTGTTGGTGTACCTTTAAACCAGGTAATTACAGCTACTTTCAATGAAGTTATGAATCCCGCAACAATCACGGCGGCTTCATTTCTTGTAAGCGCCAATGGTGCACAAATAGGAGGAACAGTAACTTATGCAGGCTCTACTGCTACATTTACGCCAAATGCGCCACTTCTTCCTAATACGAAATATACAGGCACCATTACAACATTGGCTAAAGATCCAAGAGGAAACGCATTACAGGAAAATTATGTATGGACATTTACCACTTTAAGAAACTTTACAGTGGCAGTTTCATCCAATCCTACTATTGGCGGCGTAACTCTTGGTGGAGGTACTTTTAACGAAGGCACTACAAGAACTGTTACTGCAACACCAAATGCAGGATATACTTTTGACAATTGGACGGAAGGTGGCGTTATTGTTCCTGGAGCAACTGCAAATTACCAATTTGTATTGACAGGAAACAGAACTTTGGTTGCAAACTATAGTTTAATACCTCCAACGAAATTTGCTGTAATTGTATCATCAAACCCACTTTTAAGTGGTGTAACTTTAGGTGGAGGATTATTTAATGAAGGATCGTCAGTAACAGTAACTGCATCACCAAATGCAGGATTTACTTTCCTTAACTGGACAGAAAACCTAGTGGTTGTTTCTACAAATGCAAATTATCAATTTGTGATTGCAGGCGACAGAACTTTGGTAGCAAATTATGTACCGGTTCAGTATACAATAACCTTATTATCAAGCCCTCTAATAGGAGGAACAACTAATGGAGCAGGATCATTTAATGCTGGAACAACTAAAACTGTAACTGCAACACCCGCTGCTGGATATGTTTTTGAAAATTGGACAGAAAACGGACTTGAAGTTTCTAGATCTGCATCTTATCAATTTGTCTTAAATGGAAACAGAACTTTGGTTGCTAATTTCATTATTGAGCCTA
>JAAFHC010000258.1 GCA_010906935.1 Gelidibacter sp. | reverse complement strand
AACTTAGGAAAGAAATATCCCATGTTATTTTTCTTTAAATCTTCGATTAATGCGTCTGCCCGTTTGTTGGACTCATCATCAGAATCGGTGCAGATTTCTAACATCAACAACGCTTTTGGGTCTCCTTCCACAAAAAACCTGTTTTTTAGTTGCTCCCGGTTGTTTTTAGTGCAATCCAAGACAGTTTTGTCCATCAATTCACAGGTGTACAAATTGTGTTTCATGGCAATAACCACCGCTTCCATGCTTTCCTGAATGCTATTAAAATGTGCAACAACCATCATATTTTTTGCAGGCGGCAAATCGTTTAGTTGAATGGTAATTTCAGTGGTGAAAGCTAAGGTACCTTCACTTCCGGTAAGCAAAGTTGCCAAATTAACCGTATTTTTTGTTCCGCCAAAAAGTTCAAAATTCAATAAAGCATCAACGGCATAGCCGTTATTTCTTCGATGGATTTCCTTTTTAGGAAATTCCTTTAAAATTTCATGCTGATTTTCTTCAATAGAAAGTTCATTGAAAACAGTTTGGTAAATCTTGTTTTCCAAAGCACTTCCTTTTCTTTTTTGATGGAATTCAGTAGTATTTATTTCATTAAAAATCACTTCGGAACCATCACTTAAAATGGTTTTTAGTTCCATGACTTTGTCGCGGGTAACTCCGTATTTTATGGAGGTTGTTCCCGATGAATTGTTACCAACCATACCGCCAATCATACATCTATTGCTTGTTGAAGTGTTAGGGCCGAAAAATAATCCGTAAGGTTTTAAGAAAATATTGAGCTCATCTCTTATAATTCCGGGTTGAACCGTCACTGTTTTTTGATGCTCGTCAAACGCCAGAATTTTAGTAAAATGTTTAGAAACATCAACAATTAAACCTTCTCCAACACATTGTCCAGCCAATGAAGTTCCGGCGGTTCTCGGAATTAGCGTGATATTATTTTTTGTGGCGAAATGAATGATTTTTTTTAGGTCGCCCTCATTTTTAGGATAAACAACGCCTAAAGGAATTTTCCGATAAACCGAAGCGTCGGTCGCATAAATAGTTTTATGGAGTTGGTCAAAATACAACTCGCCATCAAGGATATTTGACAGTTCTTCCAGATTTATGGTTTTTGAAGACATTATTTTGATTTACGATTTATGATTTACGATTTTTTAAATTCTAAATATTAGATCCAGAAACTTGAAACTTGAAACTTGAAACTTGAAACTTGAAACCTCCACACTACAACTCAAATTTCAAAAATAATTCCGCTGCTGTGGTCTTTACTTGCGCCTGTGACACTTTTTAAACAGTTAATTTTATTTTCGTCTTTTAAAAATCCGAGCAAGGCAAAAACCAAGGCTTCTTTATAATTGATGATGGTTTCTTGAGGAATTATCAATTGGGTTTTTGTGTGCGATTGTAACCTTTCTATCAAAAAAGTATTGAAAGCCCCGCCACCGGTTACCAACATCGTTTTTCCGGAATCTGAATCAATTTTTTTTGAAATTTGAATGGCTATATGCTCCACAAATGTACTTAGAATGTTTTTTAAACTGAGGTTGTATTTGTCAATGATGGGAAAAATGGTTGCCACCACAAATTCGTATCCTAAAGATTTTGGTTTGGCATCATTATAAAAGGCTAAAGAATTTAATTCTCTCAATAAATTATTTTCAATGTTTCCTTCGGAAGCCATTGTGCCTCTATCATCATATTCCAAATTTAAAGCAGCAACATAATGATTCAATACAATGTTTACCGGACAAATATCAAAGGCAATTCGTTGATGGTTTTTACGGAATGAAATATTCGAAAAACCGCCAAGATTTAAGCAATAATCGTATTCAGAAAACAACAATTCGTCCCCAACAGGCACCAACGGCGCTCCTTGTCCGCCCAAAGCAACATCCTGAACCCTAAAATTGCAAATGGTTTTTATGCCAGTAATTGAAGTTATTTGTGGCCCATTTCCAATTTGAAGTGTGTAATGTTTTTCTGGATTATGGAAAATGGTATGTCCGTGAGAAGCAATAAAATCAA
>JAAFHC010000257.1 GCA_010906935.1 Gelidibacter sp. | reverse complement strand
TAGTAGCGGGGACTGGACTCGAACCAGCGACCTTCGGGTTATGAGCCCGACGAGCTACCTGCTGCTCTACCCCGCGATTTGGATTGCAAAGATACATCTTTTTTTAAAAATGCAATCAATTTTTAAAAATTAAATATTTTTAAGGTTACCTTTGCATTTTAACTCTTGAAAATGAATCACAAAGCAGGTTTTGTAAATATTATAGGGAATCCTAATGTGGGTAAATCTACGTTAATGAATGCCTTTGTTGGTGAAAAACTATCAATTATTACCTCAAAAGCACAAACAACACGCCACAGAATTTTAGGAATTGTAAATGGTGAAGATTTTCAAATTCTGTTTTCCGATACGCCGGGAATTATTAAACCCGCCTATGAGCTTCAAACTTCTATGATGAATTTTGTGAAATCGGCTTTTGAAGATGCCGATGTGCTAATTTATATGGTTGAAATTGGTGAAAAGGAATTAAAAGATGAGGTTTTTTTCGAAAAAATAAAATCAACATCCATTCCTGTTCTATTATTAATCAACAAAATTGACATGTCCACACAGGATGAAGTGGAAGAAAAAGTAATTTATTGGAAAGAAAAAGTCCCAAATGCGGAAGTTTATGTGATTTCTGCTTTGGAAAAATTCAATGTTGAAGGTCTTTTTGAACGTATTATTGAACTATTACCAGAATCTCCAGCTTTTTATCCGAAAGATCAATTAACAGATAAACCTGAGCGCTTTTTTATCAATGAAGCCATTCGCGAAAAAATATTGATGCACTATAAAAAGGAAATTCCATATTCTGTAGAAGTGGAGACCGAAGAATTTATTGAAAGCGATAAAATTATTAGAATCCGTTCTGTGATTATGGTGGAGCGTGAAACCCAAAAAGGAATCATTATCGGACATAAAGGCGCTGCTTTAAAACGTGTAGGTGTAGAAGCTCGAAAAGATTTGGAGAAGTTTTTCGACAAACAAATTCATTTGGAATTGTACGTAAAAGTCAATAAAGACTGGAGAAGCGACAAGCGTCAACTTAGACGATTTGGGTATAACGAATAGTTGGTTATTGGTTAAGCTCTTTAATTAAACCTTAAACTATAACTTTCGCATATTAATTCTCCCTTCGGGTTAGGGGGCTCTTTAACTTTTCAGAGTTTTCATCATAAAACCATGAAGTTCATCCATTTGTTTGTGGCCTCTTCTTTTTCCAATTCTGCCCAAAAAATACATAATTACCCATAAAATTGGCAAGGTCAAAGTAATAATTAAAGCGGTCTTAAAATCACTTTTTAAACTCCATTTTACATAGGCAACTATTGAAAATCCAATAAAAGCAAAAGCCATGGCAAAATGGATAAACATAAAAAATGTCCAAACTTGCGGTTTTGGTCCAAATAAACCTTTAACAATGCTTTTATTTTCATCAATTTTTTCAATTTCAATGTGCAGTTGCGGTGACCAAAAATGATTTTCATCCGCAGGAATATCAATAACTATATGCCCATCAATATCTTTAACACAATATTTACTAGTGCTATGTTAAACATAAAATGACGGATAAAGTCTTTTTAGTTTTACCCTAGCATCCGCATTTGTAAATTGCCAATTAATTTTACTGTTCTTATTATTCCTGTATTCTTGCCAAGCTTCAATCTCATCTTTTATTATTTCTATACTTTCAATATGCCTATTTAAACATTGTCCATTCAACACATGTAATTCTATTTCTGCCATATTTAACCAGCTACCATGCTTGGGTGTAAATTTAAAATCAAATCTATCTATCAATCTTTTTGCTTCTATTGGCTCAAAGGCTTCGTAAAAAGATGATATCGAATGAGTTTTAAAATTATACATTATCAATGTTATTTTTTTAGCTTCTGGATACATCTCATCAGCTATTCTTTTTACAAATTTCGCCCAATCTACTTTTGTTTTAAATTTAGTTACTTCTACTAACCGCTTGCCTTTCAGGGGTTCATTTGCTATAAACCTGAGTTCGATTAATCAAAATAGTTGTAATTGCTCGTTATTAATGGTGTTATAGCTTATCGATGGTTTTTTAGGAAAAAAACTATATGCGA
>JAAFHC010000256.1 GCA_010906935.1 Gelidibacter sp. | reverse complement strand
GAGGCTCAGGCGTCATGAATGATGTTGAAGCAGGAAAAACGGTATTGGGTTATCCGGCACAAGATTCGAGAGAAATGATGAAACAATGGATTGCCTTGCGCAAACTGGTTAAATAAAAATATCGCTGTTGTTTTAATAAAGACTGCGGCATTTTTTACTCACTAAAATTATTTGCAATTGAAACTTTGTTGAAACATTTTAACAAGGGTTCTAATAATCTTGCATTTTTTTGAATTTCAACACTTATTTTAATATAAATCCAAGTAATTGCAAGAATAGTACAAATTTTTATTGGGCAGTAAACATACATTTACCTTACTATTAACCAATTGAAAATTTATAGAATGAAAAATAAAATTATTCCTTTTCTTGCAATCTTCCTTTATACCGCTATTACCATTGCCCAAACAAACAACAAAGTTATAATTGGAACTATAGACAGCATTCAATCAAAAATTTTGAATGAGCAACGAAAAGTTTGGGTATATGTTCCCAATAGCGGACCGGCTGATATTTATAGTAAGTCAAAATACCCTGTGGTTTATGTTTTGGATGGGGATGCTCATTTTTATTCGGTAGTGGGCATGATTCAACAATTGAGTCAGGTAAATGGCAATACAATTTCTCCTGAAATGATTGTGGTTGGAATTCCGAATACGAACAGAAGTAGGGATTTGACGCCAACCAAAGCTGGTAACGACCCATATTTGAAAGATGCCCCTCCATCTATTGCAAGTTCATCGGGCGGAGGCGAAGCATTTATGTCTTTTATTGAAAAAGAACTAATTCCATATATAGATGCTACCTACCCAACACAACCATACAAAATGCTAATTGGACATTCGTTAGGAGGTTTAACGGTGATGAATGCAGTAATAAACCACACCAAGCTATTCAACACCTACATTTGTATTGACCCAAGTATGTGGTGGGATAATATGAGTTTTTTAAAAGCTACAAAAAAGTTGCTTGCTGAAAAGAATTTTACAGGAACTAGCCTATATTTAGGTATTGCCAATACCATGGAAAAAGGTATGAATGTAAACAATGTAGTAAAAGACACAACAAGTAATACCATCCATATTCGTTCCATTTTAGAAATGGATAAATTTATAAAGAGCCAACAACCAAAAGGGCTAAAATACGCCAGTAAATATTATGAAAATGACAGCCACGGCTCTGTACCATTGATTGCTGAATATGACGCTTTACATTTTATTTTTGAAAAGTATCCCATTACACTCTCTGAAAAAGATTATACAGATGCTACAGTAGATTTAGCAAATAAATACATTCTTCATTTCAAAGAAGTTTCTCAAATATTTGGCTATGAAGTAAAACCTCCCGAAAATCAAATTAACAGTATGGGTTATCAATTTTTGCAACAAAAACAGTATCCTAAAGCGGAAAAATTTTTTAAAATGAATGTAGCTAATTATCCGGAAAGTTTTAATGTGTACGATTCTTACGGCGATTATTTTGTAGCAATAGACGATAAACCAAAGGCAATAGAAAATTTTAAAAAGGCATTGTTTATACGGGAGTATCCGGAATCAAGAAAAAAATTGGAAGCGTTGCTTAAGTAATAGAAAAAGTAGTAGAACAAAAGTGTTTGCAAAAGCAGGGTTCGACAATGTAACATCAGCTATGTGCAAGCATCTGCACAAAAACAGAAATAGAACCATGTAATTCTAAAAAGCTTACCGAATATTAAAAGCCTTCGTGATGATTTTTAGGCTAAAAAGTTTATTTACTATTGAAATAAATATGCGAAACTTTGTTTTGGCAATAGGGCAAAAAAAATAGGAGATTGGAGATAGATTAGCGGGTATAATACAAGTTGGCAGAAAGGCTAACAGACAAACATACAGACACCAAACGCTACTTTTAGACAAAAGCTTAAAAATTAAATCATGAAAAATAAAGTCTTATTATTTAAATAGCGTCTGAAGTTGAAAGTTAAATATTGAAAGTTAAAATTATTTATTTTTAATTATTCATGCGAATCAAGGGTTGAGAAAACGACAAAAAAAGAAAGAAATAACTTTCAGATTATTAGTTTAATAGCCTGAAAATCAGTATATTTATAGT
>JAAFHC010000255.1 GCA_010906935.1 Gelidibacter sp. | reverse complement strand
TACAATGTATTGGCTGTTTTAGTTAACGGGAAAGAGCTTGTGAATTACTTTGCCGATGAAAATAAACATCCTGACATTGTTTTAATGGATATTCAAATGCCCATTATGAACGGCATTGAAGCAACAAGATGGCTAAAAGAAAATTTTCCCGAAATTAAGGTTTTGGCACTTTCTATGGAAAACGAAGATGAAACAATCATAAAAATGCTTAAAGCGGGCGCTAATGGTTATTTGCTAAAAGATATTCACCCTTCCTTATTGGACCATGCTTTAAAAGAAGTTCATTTTACCGGAAATTTTTATACAGAAAATGTCGCCAATACCTTGTTAAATTCTTTAGGCGAAAAGAGGCATGAAGGAGAGATCATTTTAAAAGAAAGGGAATTGGAATTTTTAAAATTGTCTTGTTCTGAAATGACTTACAAGCAAATTGCGGAAGCTATGTTTTTAAGCCCTAAAACCGTAGAAAATTACAGAGAGGCCTTATTTGCTAAATTGAATGTTAAAAATAGAATTGGGCTTGTTTTATATGCGATTAAAGAAAAAATTGTTTCACCATAATCTTATTTTAATTATTTTTAAGCTAATATTGGGTTTAAGAAAATTATATTGAGCAATTTTAATCGTATACGCGCCAAACTTCAAGAATTTATTAAAAAATATTATTTTAATGAATTGATTAAAGGATTGCTATTATTTTTAGCGATTGGTGTGCTGTATTTTATTTTTACGCTGTTTGTTGAATACTATTTATGGCTTAAACCAAACTTGCGTTCCCTTTTGTTTTGGGTATTTGTTTTTATTGAAGTGGCTTTGTTTGGCCGCTACATTATTTCTCCGTTGATTAAGATTTTTGGTTTGAAAACTGGAATTACAGAAATTGAAGCATCTAAAATTATTGGCAATCATTTTCCGGAAGTGAAGGATAAATTATTGAATATGTTGCAGTTAAACGCCAGCCAACAAAATGCTGAACTAATTGAAGCCAGTATTGAGCAAAAATCTAAAGAACTTCAACCGATACCTTTTAAAAGCGCTGTCGATTTTTCCAAAAACAAGAAATATCTTAAATTCGTACTCATTCCTTTTGTCATTTGGTTGTTGGTTTTTATAACGGGAAACAGCATCATTTTTTCTGAAAGTTTTTCCAGAGTAGTGCATTACAATAAGGTTTATTTGCCGCCTGCACCATTTTCTTTTTCCATTTTAAACGATTCCTTGTCGGTTGTGGAAGGTGAATCTTTTACGCTTCAGATTGAAACTATTGGAAACATCATTCCTGAAAATGTTAAAATCAACTTTTCAAACGAAAGCTATTATTTAGAAAGTAACGTTTTGGGGAAGTTTGAATATTTCTTTTCAAGAATTCAGAAACCTACAAAATTTTATTTGGAAGCCAACGGCGTGTCGTCAGAAATTTATTTGATAAACAGCATCGCAACGCCTGTGATTAACAATTTGAAAATGGTTTTGCAATATCCGATTTATACCGGAAAAAAAAATGAAGTAGTGCAAAATACGGGAAACTCGAGTGTTCCCCAAGGAACAAAAGTTACATGGCAAATTGAAACCAAAAAAACGAAAAATGTTGAATTTATAACTGAAAATATAGCAGAAAAATTTGCCCAAAATACCATAGATTATTTTAGTTATTCAAAACAAATTTTTAATGACATCAATTACAAAATCACAACATCTAACCAACAATTGAACGCTTATGAAGCACTTAATTTTGTTATTGAAGTTATTCCAGATGAACATCCGCAAATTATTGTGAATTCCGACATTGATTCCATAACACTTGGCCCTGTTCAATTTATCGGGCAATTAAGCGATGATTATGGCATAAACAAACTTCAAATGGTCTATTACGACAAGAAAAATTCAAAAGCCTTTAAATCGCATATAATTCCTATAGACAAAGCGCCTGTTTCGGACTTTTATTATGTTTTTCCTGAAGGAATTTCTTTGGATGAAGGCGTTGATTATGAATTGTATTTTGAGGTGTTCGACAATGATGCCGTAAATGGAAGTAAAACTACAAGAAGCAAAATATTCTCCTATTATAAAAAAACGGAAAAAGAAATTAACAAGCAGTTGTTGG
>JAAFHC010000254.1:1817-5675 GCA_010906935.1 Gelidibacter sp. | reverse complement strand
CAGTCTTCTAAATAAAACCGCAAGACATTTTAAAATTCTCAGTTTTTAGTAAAAAAATTTAACAGCTATCATTTAAAAAGGACTTAAAACCGCACAACTACAAACAATAAAAAAATAAAAAGTTTTTACGCTTATAACCATAAAAAATCATTTAAATAATTTATATTTGTGCTTGTAACCTTAAAAAGTGAATAATGGTTCAAAGAGCATCCTATATAAATCAATTAAGGCAATTTATAGACAAGCCTTTTGTAAAAATACTTACTGGTATTAGGCGTAGTGGTAAATCTTCTGTATTGTTGTTATTAAAAGACGAGTTGCTTTTAAGGGGCGTTTCCGAAGCGCAGGTGATTCATATCAATTTTGAAAGTTTTGAATATATAGAACTGAAAACATCCCAAACATTGTATGAATTTGTCAAGAAACAAATAAAAAACAACAAACAACACTACCTTTTGTTGGATGAAATACAGGAGGTAGAAGGCTGGGAAAAAGCAGTCAATTCTTTTTTGGTCGATTTTGGGGCAGATGTTTATTTAACAGGTTCCAATTCTCATTTGTTATCTTCAGAGTTGGCTACTTATTTGGCTGGCCGTTATGTTGAAATACCCATATATACGCTTTCATTTGCAGAATACTTACAATTTCGCAAACACTATTTCCCTGAGGTGCCGCAAAACAATCGTGCAGCCTTTCAGTCTTATTTAAGTTTGGGAGGTTTTCCGGTGATTCATACTTCCAATTATTCAGAAGAAACAGCCTATAAAGTTGTTTTCGACATTTATTCATCGGTGATTCTTCGCGATACTGTACAGCGATATAAAATTAGGGATGTTGAATTGTTGGAACGCGTGGTGAAATATGCTTTTGATAATATTGGAAATACATTTTCCGGAAAAAATGTAGCCGATTATTTCAAAAGCCAGCAACGCAAGGTTGATGTGAATACGGTTTATAATTACCTCCATGCCCTTGAAGGCGCTTTTATTTTGTATCGTACCTCGCGTTATGATGTTAAAGGTAAGGAAATATTGAAAACACAGGAAAAATTTTATGTGGGCGATTTGTCCGTAATCTATGCTTTAATGGGCTTTGGAAATCGGATGATTTCCGGCATGTTGGAAAATGTTGTTTTTTTAGAGCTTAAACGCAGAGGGTATCAAGTATTTGTGGGTAAATTAGATGATAAAGAAATTGATTTTATTGCCGAAAAACAAGGAGAAAAAATATATGTGCAAGTAGCATACAAACTAGAGAGTCAGCAAACGGCAGATAGAGAATTTGTTCCGCTGCTTGCCGTCAAAGACCAATATCCCAAATATGTAGTTACCATGGATACGTTTTGGAAAGAATCCGTTGAAGGTATAAAACATATTCATATAGCTGATTTTTTAATGATGGAAAAATATTAAAGAAGCTCAAAGCTTGCCTGCCGGAGGAAGGTTCAAGGCTGAAAGCTCAAAGCTTGCCTGCCGGAGGCAGGCTCAAAGCTGAAAGCTCAAAGAATCAAGTTGAAAAGTTCAACCAGAAACCTGAAACCTGAAACCAGAAACCTGAAGGCTCAAAGCAAAAAGTTTCAAAAGCTCAAAGCTGAAGGCTCAAAGTCTGAAGACGGAAGACCGAAGACCGAAGAGATTCAATTTGCTCCAGAGGAGCAATATATTTTTAGCCCGGCGTTAAAACGCCGGGTAGGAATAGAAAAAAGAGGTTAGTTTTGGCGGCATTTTTGCTTTTTTCGCAAAAATTTTTTCGCAAAAATGATGAAAAAACTGAGCGTTGAAATTTAGCTTGCCTGCCGGAGGCAGGTTAAAACCGGTCAACACTAATCAGGGAAGTTCAATCGTTTAGCTGAAAATAAATACGATTAACCGTTTAAGCAATTCACCAAATAACCGTTTAACCCATCAGTTTGAGCGCAGTCGAGAACAACCTACCCTGAAACAAGTTCAGGGCAAGCAACAGACAACCCAAAATAATCCCTTACTTTATT
Organism: Gelidibacter sp.; assembly: GCA_010906935.1. Lineage (GTDB taxonomy): Bacteria > Bacteroidota > Bacteroidia > Flavobacteriales > Flavobacteriaceae > Lutibacter. The sequence goes on along the minus strand of JAAFHC010000254.1, from coordinate 3,685 downwards.
ACAAAATAATTAAAAAACAGCATTGACTTTGTTACAAATAAACGGTGTATTTGCCTTTACTTTATTACAATAAATATAAAAATATGATTGCTTTTCAACCAAAATTATCATCTTATCTCTATGAGTGGAAACTAAATACAAAGCGAAAACCGCTTATTGTAAGAGGTGCACGACAAGTAGGGAAGACAACACTGATAAGGCAATTTGCAACATCATATAGCCACAGCATTTCACTCAACCTTGAAAAAGAAGCGGACAAACAACTTTTTGAAACACAAGATGAAGTCAAAACAATGGTAGAAAATCTTTTTCTAACTCATAATATAGCATCTGAACATATCAGTAATACCAGCTCCGCAAAGTCTCCCGACTTTGAGGTAATGTATGCAGGTTTAAAGTCGAAAGCTCAAAACTCAAAGCTTGCCTGCCGGAAACAATCAACTTATAACTACTGACTATAAACTATAAATTACTAATGATCCCATTCAATCAACCTTACCTAACTGGTAAAGAAACCACCTATATAGAAGAAGCCGTAAACAGGGGAAATTTGCTGCGATTATCAAGGTCTCTTAAATTTTATTACGAAATTTCTAATTTACGCACAACATAAATCCTGAAATTTGCACAACAAAATATCTTAAATATGCACAATAAAACTTCTTAAATTTGCACAATAAAAAGTTATTTATATCTTTGTATCAGAATTATATACCTAATTATGAGTTATATAAAAAGAATAATTGAAGAAGATTTGTCGGATATGTTGTCTGCCTCGGGTGCAGTGCTTATAAAAGGACCAAAATCATGTGGAAAAACAGCTACAGCTAAACAATTTGCAAAAAGCGTTTTAGAGATGGATAGGGACAAACAGGCTCCTATAATCATGGCAACAAACCCCCAACTTTTACTGATAGGAGATACGCCTCGATTAATTGACGAATGGCAAGAACAACCCGAAATTTGGAATTATATAAGGCACGAAGTGGACGATCGTAAAGCGAAAGGGCAATTTATTCTGACCGGATCGGCCAATCCAACAGATGACGTCAAACTACACAGTGGTGCTGGGCGTTTTACTGTGGTGCAAATGGACACAATGACTTGGCAGGAATTAGGTTATTCGACCGGTATAGTTAAAATGTCGGATTTGCTTCAAGGGGACTTTCCAACCTTTTACGATGCAGGGATTACACTTGATTTCATTATAGATAAAATACTGATAGGTGGTTGGCCCACTTTATTGAATGAAAGCATAAAAAATGCGCTCAAGATGAATAGAGGCTATGTTGATTTACTTTGTGAAGTGGATATGAGTAAGGTTTCGGGAGTTAAACGCGACCCGTTAAAAGTGCGCAGTTTATTACGTTCAATTGCAAGGAACACAGCCACACTGGTAGATAATAAGACATTAGAGCAAGATGTGAAAACTTCTGATAGAAATGAATTATCAAGAAATACACTTTCAGAATATCTTGATGCGCTGTCGCGCTTAATGATTTTGTATGAACAACCTGCTTTCAATCCGCATATTCGCTCATCGGCATCGTTGCGTAAATCACCCAAAAGACATTTGTGTGACACATCGTTGGCAGTAGCAGCGTTGGGATTAGATAAAGAATCGTTGGTAAAAGATATAAAATATACAGGGTTTTTATTTGAGTCATTGGCAACGCACGAGTTAAATGTGTATGCCAAAGCAAATGACGCTAGCGTATTTCATTATAATGATTCGTATGGTTTGGAAGTTGACGCTATTGTTCAGAAACGTAACGGCGATTATGCCGCTTTTGAAATAAAACTCGGTGTAGGATATATCGACGAAGCCGCCGAAAATCTGAAAAAATTTGCAAGAAACATAGATACAA
>JAAFHC010000254.1:0-1795 GCA_010906935.1 Gelidibacter sp. | reverse complement strand
ATTATTACCGGAACAGGAATGAGCTATCGCCGACCCGACGGAATAAATGTGATTTCGTTGGCTTCGTTGGGAAAATAACAATCAACAATTAAAAATTAAAAATTAACAATTAAAAATTCAACTTTCAACAACCTTAAACTTTAAACTTTAAACAAAACCTTTGTGACTTAGCGCCAAAATATAAATAAATAAAAAAAATTCCTCTATCAATTATGCCAGAAAACAATCGAATAGAATTTAAACAAAAAGTAACAGATCATCTTGAAAAAGAAGTTGTGGCATTTTTAAACTATTTGGGCGGAGGAATTATTTACATAGGGATTGCAAATGATGGTAAAATTATAGGTATTGAAGATATAGACCAAGTGCAACTGCAAATTAAAGACCGAATTAAAAATAACATTGCACCCTCTTGTATGGGATTGTTTGATGTAGTTGCAGAAACGCGCGATGAAAAGGATATCATCAAATTAATTATAGCAAGTGGTCAAGAACGCCCTTATTACATCAAAAAATACGGAATGTCTTCCAAAGGTGCTTTTATGCGAAGCGGAAGTGCTTCCGAACCCATGACAGCACGAATGATTGAAGATTTATTCATCAAACGCACAAAAACATCTATTGGAAAGATGGCATCCCCAAATCAAGAATTGAAGTTTGAGCAATTGCGTATTTATTATGATGCTATGGGTAAAACATTACAAACTACTTTCCCAAAGTCGTTAGAATTGCTAACAGCAGATGATAAACTCAATTACGTTGCCTATTTGCTAGCGGATAACAACAACACGTCTGTCAAAGTGGCCAAATATGCCGGTACGACTCGGGTAGATTTAATACAAACAGAAGAATTTGGGTTTTGCTCGTTGATTAAAGCCACCAAACAAGTACTCGATAAAATAGAAGTAGAAAACAAAACTTTTACTACAATCACCTCCAAAGAACGCATCGAAAAAAAGCAATGGAATACCGTTGCTTTGCGTGAAGCCGTTATTAATGCTATGGTCCACAACGATTACACTTATGAATTAGCTCCCAAATTTGAGTTCTTTTCCGATCGTTTCGAAATCACTTCTTATGGCACTTTGCCTCAAGGAGTATCAAAAGAAGAATTTTTTCAAGGCGTTTCTATTCCACGGAGCAAAGAAATCATGCGTGTTTTCCGGGACATGGATTTGGTAGAACAACTTGGTTCAGGAGTTCCCAGAATTCTACAAAGCTACGGACAAGAATGTTTCTACTTTTCGGAAAATTTTACTCGAATGAGTTTTCCAATGGATGAAGAGGTACAAAAAACTGTGGTAGAAACTGTGGTAGAAACTGTGGGAAAAACCGCGCGTGAAATTATGGAGATCTTAAAAATAAATCCTAATTCTACAAGTGAAGCGATTGCAAAGCAATTGAAAATATCTATACGAGGTGTTGAGTATAACCTGAATAAGTTAAAAAAACTAGGAATTATAAGAAGGGAAGGTGCTACCAAAAATGGCAAATGGCTAGTGATTTAATTTATAAAGGGTTAGCAAAGAAATCATGCGTGTTTTTAGGGATATGGATTTGGTAGAACAACTTGGTTCGGGAGTTCCCAGAATTCTACAAAGCTACGAGTTAAATGTGTATGCCAAAGCAAATGACGCTAGTGTATTTCATTATAATGATTCGTATGGTTTGGAAGTTGACGCTATTGTTCAGAAACGTAATGGCGATTATGCCGCTTTTGAAATAAAACTCGGTGTAGGATATATCGACGAAGCCGCCGAAAATCTGAAAAAATTTGCAAGAAACATAGATACAA
>JAAFHC010000253.1 GCA_010906935.1 Gelidibacter sp. | reverse complement strand
TCAAAAAATTTACCAGTAGTTCAATAATAATAAATAATCTATAAAGACTGAAGCCCTAAAAAGTATAAAAATGCTATTGAAATTCTCAATACTATTTTTTAAATATCAATAAGTACGAATTTTTTTAGGGCTTTTAATTAAATCCAAAATAAACATGAAAACAAAATTAATTATCTTATTTACCGTATTGTTCTTATTTCAATTCAACACTGCTTTTGCCCAAGGATGCGAAGGTGATTTACCTGCTGCAGGCGCAGATGGCGTTCCAAAAACAAGCAGCACAACGTTCTTTGGGTATTTCCAACCTCAATACGACACTTATTTTACCGATCCAGGTGAAAATACATTTAAATTTAAAAGAGCACGTTTTGGTGTTCGCGGAAGGGTAAATCGTTCATTCTCATACTACGCAATGATTGAAACCAGCGATTTTATTTCATCAGATGGCAATGTTTATTTAATGGATGCATTTATAACATTTGACAAATTGGAATGGACAAAATTCTCTGTTGGGTCATTTAAACAACCTTTCGGATTGGAAGTTAGCACTGCATGTAATAACCTAACCACCATTGATCGCGCTATTGTATCTGACCAAATAGTGGCGCCACAAAGAGATTTAGGGGTAATGATGTTGGGCGGAAGCGACAAAACCAATTTCCGTTATTCTGTGGCTTTAATGAATGGCCGTGGATTAGGAGTAAAAGATAACAACACCAAAAAAGACATTATCGGCCGTGCTTCTTATAAATTATTTGATTTTATGAGTGTTGGCGGAAGCTTTAGATATGGTTATCCAAATAATAATGATCTTGATCGTACAACATATGGTGCAGAAGTAGCTTTTAATTACAGTAATTTTAAAGTTCAGGGAGAATATATTTATGATGAAGGCGATTATAACAGAGCTGCAGAAGGCGGTTGTGGATCAACACCTTTAGAACTGGGAGCAAAAAGAGCAGGAGCTTATGTAATGGCTTCCTATGATGTAACCAAAAAATTACAACCGGTTTTTAAATATGAATATTTTGACCAGGATTTAGATCTTAAAAAAATTGGCTACCAAGAAATGATGACATTAGGCGTAAATTATTTCTTTAATGACAATACAAGATTGCAGGTAAATTACCAAAACAAAATTGAAACAGGACTTAGTGTTGACAATGACGCTTTATTAGTGCAATTGCAAGTTAAGTTCTAATTTAATATATAAGTATTTGTATTTTAATAACTCCTGATTTAAATCAGGAGTTATTTTTTATTATAGCATATATTTGTCCTTTTAATTTCATCAATAACTATGACCATGGATATAGATAAAACATTATTAAGGGCCAAATTAGAAGATTATTTTTCTGGAATTTTTGAAAAGGAATTAATTGATGAAATTATTGAAATAGGAATCTATCGAGTTCTTGCCAGTGGGGAAACTTTAATTGATATTGGCGATAAAATGACGCATGTGCCATTGATATTAAAGGGAGCCGTGAAAATTATTCGCGAAGATAAAAAAGGCGATGAAATAGCTTTATACTTTCTGGAAAGAGGAGATACCTGCGCCATTTCATTTGTTAACTGCCTTAACAACAGCAAAAGTATGTTCCGCGGAATTGCTGAAAAAGAAACCGAAGGCATATTTGTGCCTGTTTCTAAAATTGATGATTGGTTAATTAAGTACAAATCCTGGCGTCATTTTATTATAGACAGTTACCATATGCGTTTAATTGAAATGGTAGAAGCTATAGACAGTTTGGCATTTATGAAGTTAGACGACAGGTTACACAAGTATTTGGTGGATAAAGTTAAAATAATGCAAGACAATACTTTAATTATTACCCACCAGGAAATTGCCGATGACATAAACACCTCACGTGTAGTGGTTTCGCGCTTGCTTAAAATTCTTGAAAACCAAGGAAAAGTAATCATTCGCCGCAATAGAATTATTATTGAAAATATTTAAAATGCTATTCAAAACTGGGCTATTTTGGATGTCAAAAAACCAAACAAATCGGTAATTGTTTTTTAAAAACAATTCAAAAAAACCTATTTCATTTAATTATTTGGGCATTCCCGCTTAAAAAAGCGGTCGGGCTTTTCGTTACAATCTTTTTCGGCGAAAAGCCAAAAAAGTATTTT
>JAAFHC010000030.1:26056-32859 GCA_010906935.1 Gelidibacter sp. | reverse complement strand
CTTTTAGTTGCACAAATTATCGTTGGTGAAATTTTGTTGATTTGGTTTTTTATTGGGTCGGGAATATCCGGATTTTATTCTAAAAAAGTGAATGAATTGTACCTTGACGCAAGCAATGCAAAAGATACATTTAAGCAATATCACAAATTGTTGAGTGAAATTGAAACGCAGGTGTTTGTTTCACAAATTTTGAAAAGAAAGCAACAGGTAGTCCAAACGGAATCTAAAAAAGCATCCATAATATTTGCCAATTTTTCTCGAGTATTAGATGCCTTTGATCAGCGGAATAACCTTATTATTGCTATTTTAGGAAATGCTTTTTTATTGCGTGATTTGCAACAGGTTCATAATGTAGAAAAATGGGTAAACAATTATAAGGATAAAGTTGAGGATTGGTTTTATGTTGTCGCGTTTTTTGATGCACAAAATTCATTGGCGAATTTTGCTTTTAACCATCCAAACTATGTTTTTCCAGAAATTGATAGAAACAGAAACATAATTACTTCTAAAAATTTAGGTCATCCTTTACTTAAAGAATCACAACGTATTGACAATGATTTCAACATTGAAAACCAGCAGTTTTTTATTATTACTGGTGCAAATATGGCTGGAAAAAGCACTTTTTTAAGAACGGTTTCATTAGCAATCGTTATGGGAAATATGGGTTTGCCGGTTTGCGCCGGGGAATTCAAATATTTCCCCATTAAGTTAATCACCAGTATGCGGACTTCAGATTCTTTGACCGATAATGAATCCTATTTCTTTTCTGAATTAAAGCGATTAAAATTTATTGTTGATGAAATTAAAAATGAAGATTATTTTATCATTTTAGATGAAATTTTAAAGGGAACAAACAGTACCGATAAAGCGATTGGATCGAGAAAATTTGTTGAAAAATTAGTGAGTTCAAAATCGACGGGAATTATTGCCACGCACGATTTAAGTTTGTGCGAAATTGAAAAGGAATTGCAGGAAGTTCAAAATTATTATTTTGATGCTGAAATTATCAACGACGAATTGTTTTTTGATTATAAATTAAAAGTCGGAATTTGTAAAAACATGAACGCTTCTTTTTTATTGAAGAAAATGAAAATTATTTAAGGATGTGAGTTCACCCAAACTTCACCATCTTCAAAATGTTCTTTTTTCCAGATAGGAACGGTTTCTTTCAAAGTGTCAATGGCAAATTCGCAGGCTTCAAAAGCCGCTTTCCGGTGTGCGGAAGAAACCGCAATAATTACAGGAACGGCGCCAATTTGTAATTCTCCTACGGCGTGGTGAATGGCAATCTTATGGATTTTAAATTTTACCAAAGCCAAATCTGCAATTTTTTGCATTTCTTTTAAAGCCATCGGTTCGTAAGCGCTAAAATCCAATAAAGTAACCGTTTTATTTTGAGTTGAATTTCTTACCGTACCTACAAACACGGCGATTCCGCCACAAGAAGCATCCTGCACAAAATCGTAACAATCTTGAACCATCAGTTTTTCAGAAGTAATTAAAACATCAGCATTTTTCATAAGTTAATTATCTAATTATCCAATTGTATTTTTCATTTTTTTAATTCCCCCTTCGGGGGCTAGGGGGCTTTTACCCTCCACTCACCGGCGGAATAATTGCCACCACATCGTTTTCTTTTAAAACCAATTCATCTTCAGCATATTCCTCATTTACGGCAATGGCAAATTCTTCGATGTTTTTTAACTTTGAATACTTCAACAGCAATTCTTTTTTTAAATCCAAAACAGTTTCAGCCGATTTCAATTCATAAAAAATTGAATTTTCACCAACCAAATCGGTTGCAATACCAAAAAATAACAGTTGAATTTTCATTGCTAATATTTCCACAAAAATAAATTATTTCTGCTTAAAAATGGCACTTCATTTTAAAATAGGTCTAAATAATCTTTTGCGTGATCAATATCACCAAACTAACAATTAGTTTGGTTAATTTTGTTAAAGTTCAAAATATTTTCAAAAATATGAAGTATGGTTTTATAATCGACAATCGAAAATGCATTGGTTGTCACGCTTGTACAACAGCCTGTAAATCAGAACATGATGTGGCTATTGGAGTAAACAGAACCTACGTGAAGCAGGTTGAAAAAGGAGAATTTCCAAATACGCGAAGAATTTTTTCCGTAATGCGTTGCAACCATTGTACAGATGCACCTTGCGTAGAAATTTGTCCGGTTGAAGCACTATACACAAGAGAAGACGGGATTGTGGATTTTGACAATAACCGTTGTATCGGCTGTAAATCTTGTATGCAAGCTTGCCCATACGATGCCTTATATATTGATCCAGATACCCAAACAGCCGCGAAATGTAATTATTGTGCACACAGAGTTGATGTTGGCCGTGAACCGGCTTGTGTATCTGTTTGTCCGGAACACGCCATTATCGCAGGAGACATGCACAACCCAAACACGGAGATTTCTCAATTATTGGCACGCCAAGCCGTGAAAGTTCGGAAGCCAGAAAAGGGAACAAATCCAAATTTATTTTATATAGATGCAGATGATTCTTCATTAGTTCCGGAGGCAACCGACAATTCGGGCTCAAGTATGTGGAGTTCACAAGCGCGTGGTGTTGGACATTTTGCGAAAGCTGCCGAAAAAATGATGTATAGTGGTAAGGATGTAGATTTATTACAAATGACCATAGACAATGATATTGAAGCAGCTTATCTACGAAAAGACAGTGAAAATCCAAATTATATTGACGTGCTGAATGGGAAAGCCCGAAGGGTTTACGATACGCCAGATAAAGGAATATTGTGGGGTTGGGAAGTTTCCACCTATGTATTTACCAAAGCCATTGCTGCCGGTGCATTTTTAATTCCGTTTTTGGCAATACTATTAGGTTATGAAGTTTCGCCAACCGCCAAATTATGGTCGGCAGGAATTTCGTTGGTTTTCCTTGGATTAACAGGGTTGTTTTTGGTGATGGATTTGGACCGACCAGACCGATTTCTAAATGTTTTATTACGTCCGCAGTGGAATTCCTGGTTGGTGAAAGGTGGTTATACCATTACTGTTTTCGGACTTTTAGTAACTGTTTGGGCAGTAATGACTTTTTTCGAAATAAAGACAGGTGAAACGGCTTTATTATGGATTACGGCTGTTTTTGCAATATTGTTGGCAATTTATACGGCATTCCTGTTTGCCCAGGCAAAAGGCCGCGATTTTTGGCAAAGTCCAACCTTACCTTTGCACATGTTAGTGCATAGCGTAATGGCGGGAACTGCAATTTTTGCGATTGTTTCATTGGTTTTCGGATATGAAGACTGGATGACAATTTTAAGAAATACCATGATTATTGCCTTGGTTGTTAACTTATTTACACTGATTACCGAATTGACAATTACACATCCAACCACTTCAGCAAAAATGGTGGTAAAAATGATTACCAAAGGAAGATATAAAAACCTGTTTTGGGGCGTAACCGTATTGGTTGGAAACATTATTCCGTTGTTATTGCTGTTTTTTGGAAACGGAGAATTTTGGGCGGTGATATCAGGAATATGTGTATTGGCAGGAATTCTGATTACAGAAAAAATTTGGGTGGAAGCACCACAAAGAGTTCCGTTGGCGTAAATTAAAGTTTAAAGTTAAAAGTTTAAAGTTAAAAGTTAAAAGTTAAAAGTTAAAAGTTAAAAGTTAAAAGTTAAAAGTTAAAAGTTAAAAGTTAAAAGTTAAAAATGAGTTGTTAAAGATAAGAAATATCTTCCTTTAGTGGCTCAATCAAACTTCCTTTCCTTAGGAAAGGGCTGGGGATAGGAAAAAAATCGTAATGCAAAAATCATAAATCGTAAATCATCATGGGTTACAAGAAACCATCATTTATAGAAGGAATTGCAGAAAAATTGGGAATCATTCCTAATTTGCATAAAGAAGGCTATCAGGAATTCGACCAGGATATGCGTCATTTTACAGATGAACAAGTTGCGCAGCTTTATGAGAATTTTCCGCCACCGGAAAAATGGGACAATTGGGTAGAATACAATCCAAAGGTTTGGCCAAAAAAGGAAAAAGTCACTTATCAAATTGTGCCAACTACGTGTTTTAACTGTGAAAGCGCCTGCGGATTAACGGCATTCATTGACAAAGAAACACAGGAAGTCAAAAAGTTTGAAGGCAATCCTTACCATCCGGGCAGCAGAGGAAGAAACTGCGCCAAAGGTCCCGCCACAATCAATCAATTAACAGATCCCGACCGAATTTTATTTCCGCTGAAAAGAAAAGGAAAAAGAGGCGAAGGAGAATGGGAGCGCGTAAGTTGGGATGAGGTGCTTGACACTATTTCTTTAAGAATCAGAAATGCAATTTTAGAAAATCGCCACAATGAAGTTGCCTATCATGTAGGAAGACCGGGACATGAAAAATTTATGAACTGGATTTTGCAGGGTTGGGGAATAGACGGTCATAACTCACACACCAATATTTGTTCTTCAGGAGCGCGTTTTGGTTACAATTTATGGTATGGTTACGACAGGCCGTCGCCAGATCACGCTGAAGCAAAATTTATATTGTTGATTTCCGCACATTTGGAATCGGGTCATTATTTTAATCCACACGCACAACGCATTATTGAAGGGAAAATGAAAGGCGCCAAATTGGCAACTATGGATCCACGTTTATCAAATACAGCATCGATGTCCGATTATTGGATGCCGTCTTATCCGGGAACTGAAGCTGCAGTTTTGCTGGCAATGGCTTTGTACATTTTACAAAATAAATTGTATAACCGCGATTATCTAGAAAACTGGACCAATTGGCAAGAATACTTAAAAGCAAGACACGCAGATAAAGCAATCACTTTTGAAAATTATATTGCCGAAATGATTGAGGAATATAAGGAATATACACCCGAGTTTGCAGAAAAGGAATCGGGAGTAAAAGCCGAAATGATTGTTGAAATTGCACAAAAAATAGGTGAAGCTGGCGAACGTTTTGCGTCACATAACTGGCGTGCTGCCGGAGCTTCAAACCTTGGAGGTTGGGCCGTTGCGCGTACATTGCATTTTTTAACCGTATTGGTTGGCGCAGTGGGCACAAAAGGAGGAACGTCACCAAATAAATGGAACAAATTTGCACCCACATTGCCAAATCCGCCAAAGCCTCAAAAACAATGGAATGAATTGCATTTTCCAAAAGAATTTCCGTTGGCATTTTTTGAAATGAGCCAATTGCTTCCGCATTTTCTGAAAGAGGGAAGAGGAAAGTTGGATGTATATTTTTCAAGGGTTTTTAATCCAGTTTGGACCTATCCCGACGGATTTACCTGGATGGAAATGTTTATGGATGAAAGTAAATTCGGATTGCATGCTGCATTAACACCAACTTGGAATGAAACCGCTTTTCACGCCGATTTTGTGTTACCGATGGGATTGGCTTCAGAACGTCATGACATCAATTCATACGCCACTCACGGAGGAACTTGGGTTGCTTTTCGTCAGCCTGTGTTGCGGGAAGCTGCACGAAGAAACGGAAAACCGGTAAAATTAACCTATGAGGTAAATCCGGGTGAAGTTTGGGAAGAAGATGAATTTTTTATTGAATTAAGCTGGCGCATAGATCCCGATGGAAGTATGGGAATTCGCAAACATTTTGAATCGCCTTACCGACCGGGAGAAAAAATAACCATCGACGAATATTACCAATATATTTTTGAACGCGTACCGGGCTTGCCTGCAACTGCCAAAAAAGAAGGAATCACCGAATTGCAGTTCATGCAAAAATATGGTGCCTTTGAAATTGAAAGCGGAGAATCCTACAAAAAGAATGAAACCTTATTAACTGAAGCGCAGTTAACTGGGGCAACAGTGAATGAAAACACCCAAGTTATTTCCAAAGATGGAAAAAATATCGGTGTGATGATCAATGGAAAAGCCATGGTTGGTTTCCCAACGCCATCTCGAAAAAACGAGTTTTATTTTATTCACAAACCATGGTCGATTGGAAATGGCCGGAATACGCCACGCCAACCTATATAAAAAGCCATATTCACCTCGATAATTTAGACAAATCGAAAGGAGAATATGTGCTGGTTCCAACATTCAGGTTGCCGGCATTGATTCATACCCGCTCTGGAAATGCAAAATGGCTGGTGGAAATTTCAAACAGGAATCCGATTTGGATGCATCCAGATGATGCGGCAAATTGGGGATTTAAAACGGGGGATTTGGTAAAAATGAATACCGATATTGGCTATTTTATCGATAAAGTTTGGGTAACGCAAAGTATGAAACCTGGCGTTGTTGCTTGTTCGCATCATATTGGACGATGGAGAAGACCTCAGGATAAAACAGGAAACCGATGGGCCACCAATACGGTGAATATTGAAAATAATGGAAACGGTGGATGGAAAATGAACACCATTTCGGGTATAGAACCTTTTGAATCTTCTGATAAAGATTCCAAACGGATTTTTTGGAAAGACGGTGGCGTTCATCAAAACATTACCCACGCAGTTCACCCCGATCCAATTAGCGGAATGCATTGCTGGCACCAAAGGGTTCGCATTGAAAAACCCGGAAAAGACGAACATTATGGAGATATTTTTGTAGACACCAATAAATCGCATGAAGTATATAAGGAATGGATGAAAATGACGCGACCGGCTCCCGGACCAAATGGAGAACGCAGGCCAATTTGGTTTGAAAGGGCTTTTAGGCCGGATCCATCAATGTTTTATATTGACAAGAAAAAAGAAGACTAATTTTTAAATCCCGCAATCGCGGGATTTTTTATAGCCTGTTTTAAAACCAAAATAATTGTTGATTTTACGCTATACATTTG
>JAAFHC010000030.1:24168-26017 GCA_010906935.1 Gelidibacter sp. | reverse complement strand
ATATCTATTTCACATAAATCCGGTTCCCATGCAAATATTCAGAAGGTCTTTTTCCTAAAATCTTTAAAAATGTATTGCTGAAGGTGGGCAAACTACTCCTGACTTCCGCAATTTAACACCCAAAATCAAAAATTGAATATCTCTGCAATGGATTTATGTTCATCCGTGAGTAACAAGGTCCTTATGATGTACTCATTTTGTTGTGGATTGTAAACCTCTATCTGGAAAATACTTTGTAAAATATCGATTACTTTTTCGGCTGAAAGGCCGCACTTTTGATCTTTCAATCTCCTTTCTAACTCTTTATAGACTTTGTAGGCGACGAAGTTTAGACAGATATGGGCTTCTATTCTTCGCTGTAAGCGATGATAAATAGGACGAACTTTCAAATCCGTTTTGCTGATTCTAAAAGCTCTTTCTATCTGCCACAAGTGCTGATAATTAGCAATTACCTCATCCTTTGAGAGATTAGCATTGGTAATGTAACCTTTGAGACCGTCCCAGCAGGCATCTTGCTCAAATTTCTTTTTGTCTATGCTTATTTTTACATCGCCATCCAAACATAAATATTTGTTATAGCCTCTATTGCTGATGTGGGTTTTGTTTAATTTTCCCGATTTTATTCGCTTTTCAAGCTTTTTAAATCCTTTTTCTCGATTGTATCGATCTTTCTTCGCTCTGTCATCAGAATATGTAATAATCAGGCTCAAATCCGCTTTCTCAATAATCTTACTTTCTCCGTTGTTGAGTTTTAAAGAAAGTATCTTTTCTTTTATCTTTTTAGTTTCATTTTTGATTCTTGCACCAAGAATAAACTCGTAATTCTTTGAGATAAGCTCTTCAATATTATTATTGGACATCAAACCGGAATCGGCTACAATAATAAGTTGTTGAAGGTTGTATTTCTTTTTAAAGGCATCGACAACGGGCAACATTGTGTGTCCTTCAAATTGATTGCCAGGAAAGATTTCATACGCCAATGGATAGCCTTGTTTGCCTATTAGAAGTCCTAAAACGATTTGTGGGTTCTGATGTTTGCCCTCTTTTGAAAACCCCGTTTTTCTAAGCTCATCTTCGTTGTCAACTTCAAAATAAATAGTAGTTACATCATAAAATACAACTTGTAGATCATCGCCCAATACTTGTTTTGAATGAGTATAACTGATTTGTTCAACCAATTCCTTTTGCGTACTGTGAAGCTTATCCATATAGCGATAGATGGCATCTTCTGTGTATTTATTTCCTCCAAAGCGAGAAAGATATTGGGCCGTTTTCAGCTTGCTTCTTGGATAAACCAATCGGTATAAAATCAAATCTTTAAATAATTTATCCTCGATTTGACTAAAACCAATCTCATCAAATATTTTCCCCAACACTAAGTCGATACCAATCAATTTGTGTGAGGTGATATTGTTGAGTATTCCTTCAATGGCTTGGGTAGAGTTATTAAAGTCCAGTTCCTGCTTTCCTGTGTGTTTGTTCATCCAGTTTTCCGCAAGTTTTATCAACTCTTTTTCCTGTTTAACTGTTTTGAAAGAACCAAAACTTTTTAAAACCTTGTACTTACCCGAGGATTTATCCACAACCTGAATATATGTGTATCCTTTATTATGTTTTAACCTACGAATAAACATAAAACGAAGGTAAACAATAAAGTTAACACCCAAAATAACAAAACGAAAAATCCTAATTCATTGTAATACTGTGAATTAAGCCTAATTAAAATAGTGGATTTAAAAAAGTGCGGAAGTCAGGAAAAAGAAGACTAATTTTTAAATCCCGCAATCGCGGGATTTTTTATAGCCTGTTTTAAAACCAAAATAATTGTTGATTTTACGCTATACATTTG
>JAAFHC010000030.1:3808-24130 GCA_010906935.1 Gelidibacter sp. | reverse complement strand
ATATCTATTTCACATAAATCCGGTTCCCATGCAAATATTCAGAAGGTCTTTTTCCTAAAATCTTTAAAAATGTATTGCTGAAGGTGGGCAAACTGCTATAACCAACCATAAGTGCAATTTCGCCGATGGTGTGTTTTTTTTCAAGCACATATTCCAACGCTTTAAACATTCTAAGCAAAGTATAATAATGAATAAAAGTCATTTTTACATCACTTTTAAACAACCTGTGAAGCGATCGTTCACTCATTCCCAAAAGAGAAGCAATTTCTGTCAGCGGAATATTTTTATCTAAATTGTCTTTCAAGTAAACACGGGTTTTTTCCAGTCTGGGATCTTTCGGTCGTGGAAGCGTCAGCATCAAAGGATCTGTTGAAATTTGCGACAGCAACACTTTAAAAGCTGTTACCACAGGAAATCTTTTTTCGTCATTTTCAAAAATATCCCCTTCCCATTTTCGCGTATAGCACAACAATTGCCACAACAACTCATTCACTAGGTAAATTCCTACGTTCTGATAAAACGCGGCATCGGTTTTATCTACAGGAAAATATAAGTTGCGCATAATCACCTCAGGCTTGCTTGGATAAATGGCGTGTTCAACATCGGGTGGAATCCACATATAATGCCTGGCGGGCAAAAAGTGTGTTTTTGTGCCCGTTTTTATGTAAACAATTCCGCCTTCCGTATAAATAAATTGTCCTTTTTTATGAGAATGTGTATCAATAAAAACCTCACCCATCAAATCGTGATGGCAATAAATGCTGTGCGAAATTTTATCGACTTCAGTTAAATAATACTTCTCTTTATGTCCGTTTTTTTTCATTTGGCAGAATTGAATAAATCATTGACCATTTTAAATATATGATTAGTGTAAAGAATAGCTACATTGCATCCCTAAATGAATAGGGGAACATTTTTATTTGAGCAAATTAGTGTTAATTTTTTAAATATTTAGTATGAAATACAACAAAGAAGTAAGGATGGAGCGAATTCTTTTCGAGAATTATAAGAATATAATTTTTACGCCTGAAGAGGCCGCGAAATTTATTAAAAATAATTCAATTGTTGGTGTGAGTGGATTTACAAAAGCCGGAGACAGCAAATCTGTATTGCCTGCTTTTGCAAAACGCGCTGAAACTGAAGACGTAAAAATCACCCTATTAAGTGGAGCTTCTCTTGGTTATGATACGGATGCAGATTTGGCAAAAAACCATGCCATTTATAAAAGAATGCCTTTTCAGGCCGATCCTACTTTAAGAAAATCAATAAATACTGGTGAGGTGTTATATGTAGACCAGCATTTAAGCGAAACTGCGGAAATGTTGCATAACCAACATTTGCCAAAAGTAAACATGGCCATTATTGAAGCGACGTATATTGATGCGAATGGATTTATTATTCCCACCACATCAGTAGGAAATTCAGCAACTTTTGCCGATTTGGCCGATGAAATCATTATTGAAGTAAACGTTTCCATCCCTTTATCATTTAAAGGAATTCATGATGTACTTATTCCGAAACCTTATCCGCACAGAAACATTATTGCCATTACCGATCCCGAAACACGAATTGGAACAGAGTACATAAAAATTGATCCTAAAAAAGTAATCGCCGTAGTATTTACCGATCGTCCGGACAGTCCTGCAAAAATTTCTGCGCCCGATGAAAATACAACTGCCATTGCCCAGTATATTCTTAAATTTCTTGAAAATGAAGTGGTTGATGGAAGGTTGACCAATTCTTTATTGCCCATTCAGGTGGGTATCGGAAAAATAGCAAATTCGGTATTGTCTGGTTTTGTAAACAGTCCTTTTGAAAACTTAACCATGTATTCTGAAGTATTGCAGGACAGTACTTTTGAATTATTTGATGCAGGCAAAATGGTATTTGCTTCGGCTTCATCCATCACAGTTTCTGAAGAATGTTACAAAAAGTTCATAGGAAATTTTAAAGATTATAAAAACAAAATTGTGTTAAGACCACAAAACATCAGCAATGCTGCTGAAGTAATTAGAAGACTGGGGATTATTGCTATAAACACCGCCATTGAATTCGATATTTACGGAAATGTGAATTCCACACATTTGGGAGGAACGCACATGATGAACGGAATTGGCGGATCGGGAGATTTTGCCAGAAGTGCGTACTTAAGCATTTTTGTTTGTCCGTCGGCATCTAAAAACAACACTATTTCTCACGTGGTTCCAATGGTTTCACACCATGACCATACAGAACATGATGTGGACATTTTGGTTACTGAACAAGGATTGGCCGATTTAAGAGGATTGGCGCCAAAAGAACGCGCACAAGTTATTATCGACAATTGTATGCACCCCGATTACAAAGAGCAAATGCAAGATTATGTTGAAGAAGCCCTAAAACTTGGAGGACAAACGCCACACGTTATGGAAAAAGCATTCAGCTGGCATCTCAATTTAAAAAATAATGGATCAATGAAAGAATTAGTAGAAGTTCATTTATAATAATTTGGTTAATTAAATATAATGAATGTAAAAAGCTCCTTTTGGGAGCTTTTTTATTAATAAAAGTTGCGTACAATCTAATATTCATGTTTTTTTTATAAGCGATTAATTTTTCTGCGCATTAAATTTATTTTTAAAAATAAAGGTTATGCTGCTAGTATTATACTTATATAAAATGCAGTTTTTGAGTGATGGATTTAAAAAACAGAATAGTTCGAAAAACCCTACTATATCGATTTCGATTCTCATTTATTTTTAAACTATGATAAATGTTAGCTTTCCTTGATGCTTATTATGGTTAACTTTGTAGCTTAAGTTTACATTAAAATATATATTATTATGAGCGATTCTAAAAAACAGAGCGAAGCTTTGTTATATCACCAATACCCGAGTCCGGGCAAAATTCAAGTAGTTCCAACAAAAAAACATGCAACGCAACGCGATTTGTCGTTGGCATATTCACCAGGTGTCGCGGAGCCGTGTTTGGCCATAGAAAAAAATCCAGATGACGTTTATAAATATACCGCAAAAGGAAATTTAGTTGCCGTTATTTCTAATGGTACGGCGGTTTTAGGTTTGGGAGACATTGGAGCCATGGCAGGAAAACCGGTGATGGAAGGAAAAGGATTGTTGTTTAAAATATTCGCGGATATCGATGTTTTTGATATTGAAGTAGATACACATGATGTGGAGAAATTTATTGAAACAGTAAAAAATATCTCAGTAACTTTTGGGGGCATTAATCTGGAAGACATAAAAGCACCAGAAGCTTTCGAAATTGAACGCAGGCTGAAAGAAGAATTGGACATTCCAGTAATGCATGATGACCAACATGGTACAGCAATCATTTCCGCAGCAGCTTTAAAAAACGCAGTTGAAATAGTGGGAAAAGACATTTCAAAAGTTAAAATTGTGGTGAGTGGCGCAGGTGCTGCAGCCATTTCCTGCTCAAGATTGTATTTGGCTATTGGCGCAACAAGAGAAAATTTGGTCATGTGCGATAGTAAAGGCGTTATCAGAAAAGACGCTCCTAATTTGAATGCACAAAAATCTGAATTTGCTACCGACAGGGATTTACATTCTTTGGAAGAAGCGATGGTTGACAGCGATGTTTTTATCGGACTTTCTAAAGGAGATCTTGTAACACCGGCAATGTTGTTGACGATGGCGAAAGATCCAATTGTTTTTGCGATGGCAAACCCAACTCCTGAAATTGAATACAATTTGGCAGTTGCAACAAGAAAGGACATTATTATGGCTACAGGCCGATCTGATTATCCTAATCAGGTGAATAATGTACTCGGATTTCCATATATTTTTAGAGGCGCTTTAGACGTTAGAGCTACTAAAATTAATGAAGAAATGAAACTGGCAGCGGTTCATGCCTTGGCAAATTTGGCGAAAGAAACCGTACCGGAATACTTAAATATAATGTTTGGAGAAACCAATATTCAATTTGGTAAAGAGTATATCATCCCTAAACCATTTGACCACAGATTAATTACCGAAGTACCTCCTGCAGTTGCAAAAGCAGCCATGGAATCGGGTGTGGCAAGAGAACCTATTACCGATTGGGAAGCTTACAAAGAAACTTTGGCCGAAAGATTGGGAACTGGAAGCAAGTTAATGCGTATGCTGATGAATCGCGCAAAAGCCGATCCAAAAACCATAATTTTAGCTGAAGCCGATCATTTAGATGTGTTAAAAGCAGCGCAAATTATTCATGATGACGGCATTGGAAAACCTATTTTGTTGGGCGACAAAAAAATTATTCAGGAATTGATGAAGGAAATCAATTTTGAAGCTGATGTGCAAATTTTAGATCCTAAATCTGATGATGAAGAAGAACGCAGAAACAGATTTGCACAAGTATATTGGGAAAAAAGAAAACGTAATGGTGTAACCCTATTAACTGCACAAAGTTTAATGCGAGAACGCAATTATTTTGCGGCTATGATGCTAAATGAAGGGGAAGCAGATTCTTTAATAACTGGCTATTCAAGAGCATATCCAACTGTGGTAAAGCCAATGATTGAGCTAATAGGGAAAGAAAAAGGTGTGAAGCGTATTGCCGCCACAAATATAATGTTAACCAAAAGAGGTCCAATATTCTTTTCAGACACTGCAATAAATATTGAGCCAACAGCTGAAGAATTGGCAAATATTTGCTATATGACCGCTATTTCAATGAAAATGTTCGGATTTGAACCAAATATAGCTATGTTGTCATTTTCAAACTTTGGATCATCAAATTCCCCATTGGCTGAGAAAGTTTCTCAGGCTGTTCAAATTATGCACAGGAGATATCCAGAAATTAATGTGGATGGTGAATTGCAAGCCGATTTTGCATTAAATCCTAAATTATTAAAAGAAAAGTTTCCTTTTTCCAAGTTAAACGACAAAAAAGTGAATGGTTTAATATTCCCAAGTTTAGAGGCTGCAAATATTGGCTATAAATTAATGAAAGAATTTGACCAAATAGTATCTATCGGACCAATTATTATGGGACTTCAAAAACCTGTTCATATTCTTCAACTTGGTGCAGGAGTTGACGAGATTGTAAATATGGCTTGCGTGGCGATTGTACATGCCCAGGAAAAAATGAATAGTAAATAATATTTTACTACATTTGGGAGACAATAGTAAATATGAAATATGATAACGCACATAAGAGGGAAATTAGTTGAAAAAAATCCCACATTTGCAGTAATTGAAACAAATGGCGTCGGTTATTGGCTAAACATCTCTCTTAATACCTATTCTCAACTCCCTGATGACGAATTTGTTATTTTGTATACGCATCTTTCTATAAAGGAAGATGCGCATACTTTATACGGATTTATCAACAAAACTGAACGCGAAATTTTTAGATTGCTTATTTCTGTTTCTGGAGTCGGACCAAGTATTGCCCGAACCATGTTATCATCCATGACTACTGATGAAATTCAACAAGCAATCGCTTCAAACAATGTTTCCGTTATTCAGTCCGTAAAAGGAATCGGCGTTAAAACAGCACAACGTGTTTTGGTCGATTTGAGGGATAAAATTTCCAAAACTTATGCCATTGATGAAGTTTACGTTAGCCAAAGCAATACAGTTAAAAATGAAGCGTTATCAGCATTGGAGGTTTTAGGATTTAATAAAAAACAGGTTGAAAAAGTGGTAGATAAAATACTGCTTGAGGATAAAAACCTAAGTGTTGAGGTTTTAATAAAAAACGCATTGAAAAATTTATAAAAATTGAAAAACAAGCGATATATACTTAAAACATATATTTTATTTTTTTTCTTTTGGTTTTTTCTGTCAACAGTTAAAGCCCAAACACCGCCTATTTTAGCTCCAAACGACTCTACAATTGTTAAAAAAGCAACAGATACCATAAAGTTAAAATACCCTTTTAAAAGATTTCAGGAAGGAAGTTTGTTTTTAACCGACCCGAAGCAATCGGAAATTATTTACGATACTGCGTTAGGGAAATATATGGTTGTTGAAAAAATTGGAGATTATTATGTGCAGTATCCAATTTTTATGACTCAGGAAGAGTACAAGCAATACCAGTTGAAAAAAGACATGCTTGCTTATTATAAAAGCAAAATTAGTGCAACCAACTCAAAAAAAGCAGGAAGCGCCGATGCCCAAAAGAATTTATTACCAACGTATTATGTAAAATCAGATTTTTTTCAATCTGTTTTTGGCGGAAACACCATTGAGGTAAATCCGCAGGGATCAGTATTGGTAAAATTGGGAATGTTGTATCAAAAAGTGGACAATCCGCAACTGTCAGAACGAAACAGAAAAAGCTTTACGTTCGATTTTAATCAGGAAATTAGTGCAAGTATCTTGGCGAAAGTAGGAACCAAGTTAAAAGTTTCCGCACAATACGACACACAATCGACCTTTAATTTCCAGAATCAAATAAAGTTGGAATACACACCAACGGAAGATGACATTCTTCAAAAAATAGAAGTCGGGAATGTGAGCATGCCATTAAAAAACTCCTTAATTGTTGGTGCCCAAAGCTTGTTTGGGGTTAAAACACAATTGCAATTCGGGAAAACATCCGTTACAGGTGTTTTTGCCGAACAAAAATCACAAACAAAAACAGTGGCTGCGCAAGGCGGTTCAACCATTCAGGAATTTGAGTTGCAGGCGACAGATTACGATGAAAACAGGCATTTCTTTTTAGCACAATATTTTAGGGACAATTATAACACCGCTTTAAAAGATTATCCTTTAATTAACAGCGCAATAAATATCTCAAAAGTGGAAGTTTGGGTAACCAACAGAAACGCCACAACCATTGACATCAGAAATATTGTGGCGCTTGCCGACATTGGGGAAGGCGATCCAACAAATATTGGTCCGGCTAACGTAACGCCGGTTCCTGGAGTATTTTTGCCATCAAACAATGCAAACGATATTTCATCCATATTGACAACCACAAACCCGGTTCGTAATATTTCAACAGTTGGCAATGGATTGTCTCCTTTTGGGATGCAGCAAGGCCGTGATTATTCAGTGTTGGAAAATGCCATCAAATTAAGGCCCGATGAATTTAGAATTCATCCGCAATTGGGGTTTATTTCATTAAATAGAAGGTTGACCGATTCTGATGTGCTTGCAGTAGCTTTTGAATATACGATAAGCGGAGATTCCCAAGTATACAAAGTTGGGGAATTCACTAGCGACGGTATTATTGCGCCTGAAAATATTGTGGTAAAATTATTGCGAAGCGAAATCATAAGCACTCAAATTCCACTATGGGATTTAATGATGAAAAACATCTATTCTTTGCAAACTTTTAGAATGCAGCGCGAAGGTTTTAGGTTGGAATTGTTGTATGCAGATGATGCAACTGGTGTAGCAATAAACGTATTGCAAAATGCGCAAACTCCTAATGTTTCAGAAAAAACATTGATGAATTTATTGGATGTGGATAGGCTGGACCAAAGTATGTTTTACACACCCGAAGGCGATGGTTATTTTGATTATGTGGAAGGCGCTACGGTAAATTCAGAAAAGGGATATATACTTTTTCCAAATGTTGAGCCTTTCGGTGCAGATTTACAGGCTAAATTAACCAATAGTGCCGATGAAATTTATATTTTTAATGAATTGTACCGAATCACCCAATCTGAAGCAAAAAATAATTTTCAGCAAAAAGACAAATATTTAATTAAAGGATATCATAAATCTGAAAGCGCAAACGGCATTCCGTTAGGAGCTTTTAATGTGGCGCAAGGTTCGGTTAGGGTAACTTCCGGTGGAAGGGAATTGGTTGAAGGCGTTGATTATGTGGTGGATTATCAAATGGGACGGGTGCAAATTATTAACCCGAGCTTGGAAGCTTCAAACGCACCAATTGAAGTTTCTGTTGAAAACAATGCCACCTTTAATTTACAGACAAAAAGCTTTTTGGGCGTTGATATAGAACATCGGTTTTCCGATAATTTTATTGCCGGGGCAACCATTTTGAATTTAAATGAAAAGCCAATCACACAAAAAGCATTGTTCGGACAAGAACCCATTAACAATACTATTTTTGGGTTAAACGCAAGCTTTGGAACGGAAGTGCCAAAATTCACTAAATGGGTGAACAAACTGCCAAATATCGATACCGATGTTCCTTCAAATTTTTCAGTTCGTGGAGATTTTGCCTATTTAATTCCGGGTTCGCCAAAAAGAATTGAGCAAGACGGCCAAGCCACTTCTTATGTGGATGATTTTGAAGGCTCGCAAATTCCTATTGAAATAAAAACAATTCAGCAATGGTATATGGCAAGCACGCCGCAATACCAAACGCAATTTGATTTGGGAGGAAACGCTTCAGATTTGTCTTATGGATATAAAAGAGCCAGATTGGCTTGGTACACTGTTGATCCACTTTTTTATGGAGGTTCTTCATTACAACCTTCAAATATTGACAATACTGAGCTTGCCCGCGCTGAAGTTAGGAGAATTAGGTATGAAGAATTATTCCCAGAGCAAGATTTGGATTTAACGCAGTCAACCGTAGTGAGAACCTTAGATTTGGCGTATTATCCAAATGAAAGGGGAAGTTATAATTTTGACACTTCCAATTTGGGTGCCGACGGAAAATTTATTAATCCGGAAGACCGATGGGCAGGGATTACCAGACCTTTAACCACCACAAACTTCGAGCAATCTAACGTTGAATATATCCAATTTTGGTTGATGGATCCGTACGACCATTATTCCATTACAAATGCGGAAGGATTGCCTTCAGGCGTAAATCCGAACGACCTTGCAAATCAGGTGGGAGAAGTGTATTTTAACCTCGGAAATGTTTCAGAAGACGTTTTAAAAGACGGTAGAAAAATGTACGAAAATGGTTTGCCTGAAAACCCTTTGAGCACCAACAATACAGAACCTACTATTTGGGGAAAAATACCTACCAACCAGTCTTTACTATACGCTTTTAGCGATAAAGACAATGAGCGTTTAAGTCAAGATGTTGGTTTAAATGGATTGAATGATGATGAAGAAATCCAAAAGTTTGGAACCGCTTTTGGTCCCGATCCTGCGAATGACAATTACTCTTATTTCCGAAGCTCAGAATATGACGCCGAAAACGCATCGGTTTTAACGCGTTATAAAAAGTTCAATAATACTCAGGGAAATTCGCCAACAAATAATTTATCAACAGAAAGTTATCCAACTTCAGCCACCACATTTCCAGATGCGGAAGACATCAATAGAGATCAAACCATGAACACGGTTGAAAGCTATTATCAATACAAAGTGTCTTTAAATAAAAACGATTTGGTTATTGGCCAAAACAATATTGTTGATGAGAAAATGGTTACTGTTGAGCTTGAAGATGGCAGTAAAAAAGAATTTAGATGGCTGCAATTTAGGATTCAGGTCACCAGTCCGGATGAGGTTGTCAACAATATTACGGGCTTTAATACCATTCGTTTTATGCGAATATTTTTAACCAAATTTAAAATGCCGGTGGTTTTGCGTTTTGGAGAGTTGCAGTTGGTTCGCGGGGATTGGAGACGTTTCACCAAAACGTTGGATGAAGCTATTGTACCACCGCAAGATTTAACAAATACACAATTGCAAAACTTTCAGGTTGGCGTAGTAAATATTCAGGAAAATGAAAGTAGAACCCCTATTCCTTATGTGTTGCCTCCAGGAATTCAACGTGAAATTTTAAGAGGAACCACCACATTACAAAAACAAAATGAGCAATCATTATCTTTAAAAGTAACCGATTTAGAACCTGAGGAAACAAGAGCCATATTCAAAAATGTTAGGGTAGATTTAAGAATGTACAAACACTTGAAATTGTTTTTACATGCTGAAGGAGTTCAAACAAAACCGCAAGTTCAGGACAACGAATTAAAAGCAATTATCAGAATTGGAAGTGATTTAAACGACAATTATTATCAGCTTGAAAAATTATTGACTGTTTCTGATTATGGCGTATCAACACCTTATGAAATTTGGCCCGAAGAAAATAATTTAGATGCCTTTTTGGAATATTTGGGAAAACTTAAATTGTTGCGATTTGAAGCTGGAATTGCCCCAAATGTGTTATTCCCTGCAGTAAATATGCCCTCACCTATTGAAGGGATAGAAGGTTACGAAATTAGGGTAAAAGGAAATCCGAATTTGGCGAACATCAAAACCATTATGCTTGGCGTAAAAAATGCCACAACCACCAATCAAAGTGCTGAAATTTGGTTCAATGAAATGCGGGTATCAGAGTTCGACAATAAAGGCGGTTGGGCTGCTGTGGTGAGTGCCGATGCAAATTTTGCCGATTTTGCGGATGTTGCCGTAACAGGAAGAATGGAAACACAGGGATTTGGAGCCATTGAACAACGCGTAAATGAACGCAGCCAGCAAGACACTAAATTATATGATGTGGTTACCAATGTGAATCTTGGGAAACTGTTACCGAAAGATTGGGGCATAAGATTGCCTTTTAATTACAGCGTTTCAGAAGAGTTTAGGGATCCAAAATATGATCCGCAATATCAGGATGTGTTGTTTGACGACGCAAAAGACATCAACCCGAACAGCGCCAGTGCAAGAGATTATACCAAAAGAAGAAGCATCAGCTTAATCAATGTCAGAAAAGAATTTAATCCAAATTCAGACAATAAGCAGCGTTTTTACAGTGTGGAAAACTTGTCGGTTTCCTACGCTTACAACGACACTTATCATAAAGATTACAATGTCCAAAAATATAGTGACCAAAATGTTCGAACATCGGCCAACTATAATTATAGTTTTAAGGAACTGACAATAGAACCATTTAAAAATTCAGATGCCCTCAAAGGAAAATATTTGCAATTTATTAAAGATTTTAATGTGAATTTATTGCCATCAACAATCTCCGTAAATTCAAATATTATTAGAAGATATAATGAACAGCTTTCCAGAAGTTTAATTGAAGGATTGCCAGAATTGCCGGTTTTGAGACAACGCCATTTTATGTTTGATTGGGATTATGCAATTGGATACAATTTATCAAAATCATTACAGTTTAATTTTAGGGCGACCAATAATAATATTTATGATGATTTTTACGCCACAGATGACATCAAATTATTTGACAATTTCTTTACCACCGGAAGACCCGATCATTATCACCAATCATTAAATGGAACCTATAAAATTCCTTTGAATAAACTGCCATTTTTAGATTTTGTGAATGCAGATTACGCCTACACAGCCGATTTTGACTGGCAGGCATCCTCACAATCTTACGTTGATAAAGTGGGAAATGTCATTCAAAATGCAAATACGCACACCTTAGGTTTTGATTTAGATTTTAATAAATTTTACAAAACCATTGGCATTGACAAGCTTTTGAACAATAAATCCAATGTAAGCGAAACAAATCCAACAGCATCAGAAACCGCTGAAAACAATGCGACCAAAAAGAATAAATCTGTTGGATCTGAAATTGGACAAACTTTTTACAATGTGATAACAGCCATCAAAAAAGCACGGATTAATTATTCTGAAAACAATGGAACTTTCTTGCCGGGCTACGTTCCTCAAATCGGATTTTTGGGACGCGACAATTACAGCGGCAGTCTTGCACCAACATTTGGCTTTGTGTTTGGAAGCCAAATTGACATCAGACAAAGAGCGGTTGAAAATGGCTGGTTATTGTCTAGAGACGTAAACGATCCTTATTTCAACAGAACCTTCAGCCAAACGCATTTTAATAAACTGGATGCAACCATTACCGTTGAGCCATCTAAGAATTTAGACATTGAATTTAGGGGAAATAAAACCTACACCAAAAATACTTCTCAACAATTGGATGTGGTGAACAACATCTTAAATACAAATTCACCAATTACCCAATACGGAAACTTTAGTATAAGCCACAATATGATAAAAACATCATTCAACAACAGTGATGTGACTTTTGAAGAATTTAAAAACAACAGGGCAATTATTGCGCAACGTTTTGCTACAAATACAGGGCAACCAATAAGCGGTTTTGGGGAAACAAGCGAACAGGTAATGCTTCCGGCATTTATAGCTGCCTATTCCGGTAAAGATGCGGCTACCGTAAATTTAGGCGCTTTTAGGGAAGTGCCTATTCCAAGTTGGAAATTAACCTACAAAGGATTGATGCAAATGGCTTGGTTTAAGGAACATTTCAGGAGTTTTTTGATTACACATAGCTATAATTCACTTTATTCTATCACAAGTTTCAGCAATAATTTGGCATATAATAATAACAATCCTTATGCAGAAACCGACATTGCAGGCAATTACATCAATAAAACCATCTTCTCAAATGTTAATTTGCTGGAAGAATTTTCTCCACTGATAAAAGTTGATGTGAAAATGAAAAATTCCGTATCTTTCAGCGGTCGAATTAATAAAGACAGAGGGCTTACTTTAAACTTTAACAACAATACAATTACCCAGATAAAAGGAACAGAATATGTGGTTGGATTGGGGTACAGACTTAAAGATTTGGCGATGAGCTTTAAGTTTGGTGGCGAGGTGACAAAACTAAAAGGAGATTTAGATTTAAGGGCAGATGTGTCACTAAGAGACAATGAAACAATTATTAGAGCCATAGATAAAGACAACAATCAAGTAACGGGCGGACAACGTTTATTGTCCTTGAAATTCTTTGCAGATTACGCGGTAAGTAAAAACTTAACAACCTCTTTTTACTTTGACCAAAGTTCTTCTCAATACGCAATTTCAACAACTTTCCCAAGACAGTCAGTAAGCTCGGGATTAAGTGTCAGATATATATTTGGTAATTAAACAATAAAATAAACAGTAAATTAAATAATAAAAATAATGAAAATTCCAGCAGATTTAAAATACACTAAAGACCACGAATGGATTAAAGTTGAAGGCGATAAAGCAACAATTGGCATTACACATTTTGCACAAAGCGAATTGGGAGATATCGTTTACGTAGATGTTGATACCTTAAATGAAACTGTTGAAAAGGACGAAGTTTTCGGATCGGTAGAAGCCGTAAAAACGGTTTCAGATTTACTTATGCCTGTCACAGGGGAAATAATTGAATTTAATGAAGCCTTGGCCGATGAACCTGAAAAAGTAAATACAGATCCTTATGGAGAAGGGTGGATGATTAAAATTGCCATTTCAGATGCTTCTCAAATAGAAGAATTATTATCGGCAAAGGAATACGGAGAACTGATTGGGGCGTAATTATTTTTTTTACGTTGCCTTACTTTTAACAATTGCAATTACGGTTGGAAGTTTAATTTCTTTTAAAAACGGATTGGGAATAGGCGTGCTAGTTTCAGATAAAATATTGCACGCTTCTGGCTATTTTATTTTGACATTAAGCTGGTTACTGGCTTATGGCGTAAAATCCAGTCCAATGAAATCAACCATTCTTATTGCTTCCGCAGTTTTTATTTATGGCATAATTATTGAGATTTTACAAGGATTATTAACCGATTACCGGCAAGCAGACTTATACGATGTTTTTGCAAATTTATCGGGTATTTTAGTTTCGATTATATTTTTTGTCCTTGTTTTGAAAAAAAACTAACATCAATTAAAAAATATACTTGTATAATATATTTTAATTATTAAATTAGCAACCTATAAAAATTTTACAAATGCAAGTCAAAAAAAACCCAAAAGCGAATTTAGAGACCTACACCAAATTGTTTATGCAGTTAGGTTTGGTATTAGCACTTTTAATAGTGTATTTAGCCATTGAAAAGAAGACGTATGATAGAGTTATCGCAGAACTTGGTCCGGCAAGCTATAATGCCGAAGATGAAGAGCAAACTATCGAAATTGAGCAGGTTAAGCCGCCAGAACAACAAGCGCCACCACCTCCGACACCTGATAAAATTGAAATTGTTGAGGATGAAAAGGAAGTGGAAGAGACGGTAATTAAATCAACCGAATCAAATGAAAAAGAGGCTGTTGAAATTAAGAAAATTGTTGAGGTAAGTATGGATGAAGATATCATGGAGGATGTTCCTTTTGCAATTATTGAAGACGTTCCGGTATATCCTGGATGTAAAGGCTCAAAAGCAGAATTAAAAGAATGTTTGCAAGATAAAATTTCTAAACATGTGAATTCTAAATTTAATGCCGATTTGGCATCCGAATTAGGATTAACGCCAGGTATTAAAAAAATATTTGTGATGTTTAAAATTGATAAAACAGGAGATATTACTGATATTCAAGCGAGAGCGCCTCACAAAAGATTGGAAGCGGAAGCAATTAGAGTTGTGCAATCATTGCCTAAAATGATCCCTGGGAAGCAAAGAGGTCGTGCAGTTGGGGTGAAATACAGCTTGCCAATTGCATTTAAAGTTGAGTAATTAATTTTTAAAATTATTTAAAAAATACTGCCTTCGTTTGAGGCAGTATTTTTTTTGCTTCAATTTCAAAAGCCTATTTTCTTATAAATAAACGGTAAATTTGCCCTAAATACGCATTAGATGGAATTTAACAATATTCTTTTAAGAAAAGGATACGCCAAAATAAAACTCAAAAAGATTAACACCAATCATTTTGAACTTAAAGCAAAATTAAACAATGTAAAAGGTCGTTTTATTTTGGATACCGGCGCTTCAAACTCTTGTATCGACATCAATTTCGCCGAAAAATTTAAGTTGGAAGTGAAAGATTCCGATACAAAAGCTGCCGGAGCAGGTGCCATTGGTATGGAAACAAAAATTTCTTCCAAAAATATTATTGAAATTAACCAGTGGAAATATCAAAATTTCACGGTGGTGTTGTTAGATTTGACACACGTAAACACGGCGTTAACAGAACATCATGCGGAAGCTGTTGACGGCATTATTGGCGCAGATATTTTAGAAAAAGGAAAGGCTATTATTAACTATGAAAATAAAAGTCTGTATTTAAAAAAGCTGGTGTATAAGTTTTAATTAATAAAAGATTCAATTACATAAGTTAATCGTCCTCCCGTATAAAATAAATTATGATTTATGCCTTTTGCCACTGAATATTCTAAGGTTATGTTTTTGTTAAGCGCATAACCCACACCTATTGTAATATTTTGAAATACACCGCTCTCTTTTGTATCATTACAGGAATATTCAATAAGAAAATTAGTTTTGGAAGAATAGGAATAATCCAAATTTGAAACAATGAAGCGAGTATATCCACTTGTTTTTTCCGTAGCATAGCCAATATTATTTGATAACGTTAATTTTTCATTTAGATTATTCGAAAAATTTATTGAATAAACATTACCAACATTTAAAAATTGAAGATTTGGTTTTGAATGTAATACCGATCTGTATAAAAATGCCGTTTCTGGTATCCATTTATGTTGCGCCCACAAATTTAAAGAAAAACCGATTTGAATATCATGAAATTTATTAATTGTGTAAATTAACGCGTCATGTTCAATTAGCTTTTCCCTAATTAAAGGTACATTAAATTGCATTTCCAGATTTTTTAATAATCCATATCTAAGCAATAGATTTGGGATACTCCAAGATTTAATAGTTGATGAATTTTCTTTTTGAACTGAGTAAATTGATTCTAATTCTATTTGGAGAGTTTTTTTTTCGACACCTCTTGCGGGTTCTGCTGTTTGGGAAAACAGGGTGCACTTAAAAATTAATAAAGCAATTAATGTTGCAGGAACTTTCTTCATATTTGATGTAATATAGACGCAAAGTTATTTTTATTTAGTCTAAATAAAGATGATTTTTGTCACTTTCCAATAAAAAAACCCAAACAATTTTGTTTGGGTTTTGAAGACTGTATAAATAGTTAATCTTTATAATTCCAATGCTTTTTTAGGATTGTTATCCATCAAAATCTCCACCGGATTTTCCAATGCTTCTTTAACGGCAACCAAAAAACCAACAGATTCTCGTCCGTCAATAACCCTATGGTCGTAAGATAAAGCAACAAACATAATGGGTCTGATCACCACTTCGCCTTTAACAGCAACTGGTCTTTCAACAATGTTGTGCATTCCTAAAATTCCGCTTTGTGGTGGGTTTAAGATTGGGGTAGACAACATAGAACCAAAAACACCACCGTTTGTAATGGTAAAGGTACCGCCGGTCATTTCATCAACAGTTATTTGTCCGTCTCTTGCTCTTAAAGCCAAACGTTTTACTTCGTTTTCAACCCCTCTAAAAGAAAGATTTTCAGCATTTCTGATGACCGGAACCATCAATCCTTTTGGACCCGAAACTGCAATAGAAATATCCACAAAATCGTGTAAAATTTTATAATCGCCATCCAACATAGAATTTACGTCAGGAAACAATTTTAAAGCTCTTACAACAGCTAAAGTGAAGAAACTCATAAATCCTAAGCCAACATTGTGTTTCTCCTTAAATGCATCTTTGTATTCGTTTCTTAAGTCAAAAATAGGTTTCATATCCACTTCATTAAAAGTGGTAAGCATGGCGGTTTCATTTTTTACGACAACCAAACGCTCTGCCACTTTTCTGCGAAGCATTGAAAGTTTTGTACGTTCGCTGCTTCTAGAACCGCCGGCTGGCGTTCCCATACTTGGCACTGCGTTTACGGCATCTTCTTTTGTGATTCTGCCATCTTTGCCGGTTCCAATAACTTCAGAAGAAGAAATTCCTTTTTCGGTCAATATTTTTTTTGCTGCAGGTGATGCAGCACCACTTGCGTAAGTTTTTTCAACAACGCTTGACGTAACGGGTTTTTCTTCTTTCTTTTCTTCTTTCTTTTCAGAGGCTTTTTCACTGCCAACTGTTTTTTCATTGCCTTCTGGTTTTTTGCCTTCCAAATCGATCAAGCAAACAACCGAACCAACTTTTACGGCATCGCCTTCTTCGGCTTTAAGTGTAATAATCCCGCTTTCTTCCGCAGGCAATTCAAGGGTTGCTTTGTCAGAATCCACTTCGGCAATTGGTTGGTCTTTTTCAACATAATCACCATCTTTTACAAGCCAAGCTGCAATTTCTACTTCTGTGATAGATTCTCCCGGCGAGGGAACTTTCATTTCTAAAATCATCTCTTTAATTTTTTTTTATCTTTTTACTGACATAAATTTCTTCCGAAGAAGAGATTTCAAAAGTTATTTTATTTTTTATTTTTCAAATACTTTATCAATTACGCGTTGGTGTCTTCGTTTAAACCTTGCTGAAGAACCTGCGGCAGGAACTGCGTGAAAAGCTTGTGATGCCACTTCAAGATTTACCAACCTGAAGCGTTGCAGCATAAAACTCCAAGCGCCCATATTTTCAGGTTCCTCCTGTGCCCAAACATATTTTTTAACATTTGGATAGCTGTCGATTACCTGTTGTAATTTTTCTAAATGTAGCGGAAAAAGTTGTTCAATTCTTACCAAAGCAACGTCATTTCTTTCTAATGAATTGCGTTCGGCCAATAAATCGTAATAAAATTTACCAGTACAAAACACCAATTTAGTCACATTTTTTTTGTCGATAATATCGTCGATTACTTCTTGAAAACTTCCTGTGGAAAATTCATCCAATGAGGAGGTTGCTGCCGGATGGCGGAGCAAACTTTTTGGCGTAAACACAATAAGCGGTTTTCGGTAATCGCGTTTCATTTGACGGCGCAACAGATGGAAAAAATTTGCGGGTGTTGTGCAATCGGCCAAAATCATATTGTCTATGGCGCACAATTGCAGAAAGCGTTCCATACGTGCAGATGAATGCTCAGAACCTTGTCCTTCATAACCGTGCGGAAGTAAAATTACAATTCCGTTTTGTAATTTCCATTTATCTTCTGCGGCCGACATATATTGGTCGAAAATAATTTGTGCACCGTTGCTGAAATCACCAAACTGCGCTTCCCAAATAGTTAAAGTATTCGGATTTGCCATGGCGTAACCATAATCAAAACCAAGCACGCCGTATTCAGACAACAGGGAATTGTAAATGTTCATTTTTCCTTGTTTGTCGCCAACCATGTTCAGCAAATTGATGCGTTCTTCAGAAATTTCATCACGTAAAATGGCGTGGCGGTGGCTAAAAGTTCCACGTTCCACATCCTGTCCGGAAATACGAATGTCGAATCCTTCCTGAAGCAAAGTTCCATAGGCCAATGTTTCGCCCATTCCCCAATCCATCCGGTCACTTTCAAAAACCATCTGATGTCTGTCCAGCAAAATCTTTTCAGCCTTTCTCAAAAATTTAATGCCTTTTGGAACGGTTGATACAATTTTGGCGATGTCTTTCAGTTTCGATTTTGGGTAAGCAGTTTTTTCAGAAATTAACATGGCTTCCAAACCTCTTCGGGTAAAATCTACCCAGGTTTCTTGCATAAATTCCCTTACTTTTGAAGTTTCAACATCTTTTGAATGCAAATATTCCTCTTCCAATAAGTCTTTAAATTCAGCAATTGATTTATTTAAAAAAGCATTGTCAATTACCCCTTCTTCTATCAGTTTTTGAGCGTAAATATCTCTTGGATTTGGGTGTTTTGCAATGGCTTTGTATAATTTTGGCTGCGTAAAACGAGGTTCATCGCCTTCATTATGTCCGTATTTCCGGTAACCAAGCAGGTCAATAAAAATATCTCTTTTAAACTGCATTCTAAAATTCATGGCAATTTCTATTGCATGAGTCACGGCTTCCACATCATCGGCATTTACGTGCAACACTGGCGACAAGGTTATTTTTGCGACATCGGTGCAATAGGTACTTGAGCGAGCATCCAAATAATTTGTGGTAAAACCTATTTGGTTGTTCACCACAATATGAATGGTTCCGCCAGTAGAATAACCGGCCAGCTGACTCATTTGAATCACCTCATAAACAACGCCTTGTGCTGCAATTGCGGCATCACCGTGAACAATAATCGGAAGTAGTTTTGAATTGTCTCCATCGTAATCATTATCTATTTTTGCTCGGGAAATCCCTTGCACTACGGGCCCGACAGTTTCCAAATGTGAAGGATTTGGAACCAAATTCATAATAAGTTCCGTACCAGTTTTTAATGTTTTTCGCGTTGTTAATCCCAAATGGTATTTAACATCGCCATCAATATCTTCATCTTCAAAATCTTTGCCTTCAAATTCACTAAATAAATCTCGAATCGGTTTTCTAAATATATTTATAAGGGTATTTAAACGGCCTCTGTGCGCCATTCCCAAAACAAATTCCTTAACGCCAAAATTTTCTGCGGCAAGCCTTATTACAGCCCCTAAAGCTGGAATTAACGTTTCCCCGCCTTCCAATGAAAAACGTTTTTGGCCAACATATTTGGTTTGTAAAAAGTTTTCAAAAGTCACCGCCTGATTTAACTTTTGCAGAACATATTTTTTAGTTTCGGGCGTATAATTTGGGTGGTTTGAATTTTTGTTTAGTTGTTTTTGAATCCACTTAATTTCTTCCGGATTTCTAATGTACATGTATTCAACCCCAATAGATTCGCAATAAATGGTTTCTAAATGTTTTACTATTTCACGCAAAGTTGCTTTTCCGGTGCCAATAATTTGTCCGGCATCAAAAACAGTATCTAAATCTTTTTCAGACAGCCCAAAATTTTCGAGCGCCAGCGTAGGCATATATTTTCGGCGTTCGCGAACGGGATTTGTTTTTGTAAACAAATGTCCGCGAGTTCTGTAACCGTTAATTAAATCCAGTACTTTAAATTCCTTCAGTACATTTTCTGGAACTTCGAAGACTCCATTTTCTTCTGCGTCTTTAATTGAATAATTTTCGTTGGCAAAGTCATATCCTTGAAAAAAACTTCTCCAGCTTGGTTCTATAGCATCAGGATTTATCAAATACTGGTCGTACAAATCGGCTATAAAATCTGTGTGGACCGCATTTAAAAATGAAAATTTATCCATAGTGTTGTTAGTAGTCAATGTTTTAATTGATTGGGTAAAAATACAACTTTTACCAAAACCACCATTTTAATTATGGTTATTTTACAATTATTATATTTTTAATAATATTTGGCCAAACCTGTTAAAAATATGGTTTTTTACAGGCTTTTTTGTGGAATATTATAGGAAACCATTAAAATAAATATAGATTATAGTACCTTTCTGTAAGTTGATTTACAACAAGTTGCTTTTAAATAAAAGCAAAGAATTTAAAAAGAAGAAATTTTTTTGATAATTTCTTGCAAAAAGAAGAAAACCTTGTATATTTGCACTCGCAAAAGCGGATAAATTCCTCCTTAGCTCAGTTGGTTAGAGCATCTGACTGTTAATCAGAGGGTCCTTGGTTCGAGCCCAAGAGGAGGAGCCCAAGCGTATAAAGCCTTTACAGAAATGTAGAGGCTTTTTTGTTTTTTCAGGACTTCTTGTTATATGGTGTGCATTTATTTCATTTTACTTCAATTACAAGTTTGACAACCTTTTTTAGGATAAGAA
>JAAFHC010000030.1:0-3796 GCA_010906935.1 Gelidibacter sp. | reverse complement strand
GGTTTTATCCTTTCCAGTGCATTTTCTTATTTTAGGTGGTAACCACAAAGTAGTTGCTTTCGTAAAGAAAAACCTGCAGCTCGACTGGACAAAAGTTCTTTTTTCGAAAAACCGTCTTGGCATTTCCAGTTTACTGCTTCTTTCAATAAATCAAAATAAATTTCAGAAAAGTAAAAATCACATCATTATTTTATGGCAGGGTTTTTGGTTTAGACACTTTATATAACATGTATGGTAGTTATTTGTGAATAAAAGGAGTAAAAAACCAGTGTAAATATAAAGGTTTAAAAAATTTCATACTTGTTAATTTTAGTTTTTTATAAATAATAGTGATTTTTTTAGCTTTAAATAATTAACATAAAACACAATAATATGAAAGCAATAAAATTTATAATACTCGGAATAGGATTAATTTTTGCAAGCGAAGCGCAGGCTCAAATATCTGTAAATTTAAATGTTGGTACGCCTCCGCAATGGGGCCCATCAGGTTATTCAAACGTTCGATATTATTACTTGCCTGATGTAGAAGCTTATTATGATGTTCAAAATTCCAATTTTATTTATATTTCAGGAAACTCTTGGGTTCGTCATTCTTATCTTCCAAAACACTATAGAAATTATGATTTATATAATGGCTATAAAGTGGTATTGACAACTTATCGCGGTAATTGGCCTCATTCTTATTTTAAACAACACAAGGTTAAATACGCAAAGGGATATAAAGGAAAATATCAAAAATCAATTGGCAACAAAGGAGGAAATGGAAACTATAAGTCTAAAGGCAATGGAAACTATAAGCCAAAAGGCAACGGTAACGGAAACCAAAAGTCAAATGGTAATGGCAATGGGAAAAAACATTAGCCTGAAGTAGTGAAAAAATAGATGCAAAGACCGTGTTGTAAATAGGATTCTTAAAACTTGTAATTTTCTTTAAAATAAACAGAAGTTACATTTTAAATTATACCAACAAATACATACTTTGACAAAATCCAAATTGGATGAAATCGTCAGCAAAAATGGATTCATTTCAACAGTATAGTTAGGTTTAAGGCTATTTGTTAACCTCTTTAAACCGTAAATTTATAAAAAGTATGTGGGAACTTCGAATAACAGGAGGAGCCCAAGCGTATAAAGCCTTTACAGAAATGTAGAGGCTTTTTTTGTTCCAAATATATGGGCGAGAAGCCTGTGCCGAGCGCAGCCGAGGTAAGCCCAAGAGGAGGAGCAAAAAGCAGCGTTACAAGCAATTGTAACGCTTTTTTGTTTTTTAGGACTTCTTGTTATATGGTGTGCATTCATTTCATTTTACTTCAATTACAAGTTTGACAACCTTTTTTAGGATAAGAAAGTCAAATTACTTGGTTGGTTTTATCCTTTCCAGTGCATTTTCTTATTTTAGGTGGTAACCACAAAGTAGTTGCTTTCGTAAAGAAAAACCTGCAGCTCGACTGGACAAAAAAGGAAAACGCAAAGGCAGCCATTCGTTTGGCAGTTAAAAAGGAGTTGAAGGGCAAAGTTGCTTTCTCAGCTTTGGATAAACTGCTGAAAGAAGTCATTGAGCAAGCCTAAGGCTAGGATAGTGATTGGCCAATGTCGGGGTAAGTATTAAATATATTTGTTGGTATTTACCAACGTTAAATGTCTTTTTGTGTATTAGTGACGGTAAATACCAACATTTTTGTAAATTAGCTTGTATTAGTTACTTATTATTTTGTACATTTGTTGGTATATACTAACATTAAGATACTAAAACGCTATTAATGATGGGAAATACCAACACAAATTGGGTTGCAATGAGCGATAGTGCAATTGTGGTCGCCATTGGTAAATACATAAAAGAGCAACGGTTACTTCAAAACAAGACTCAATTAAATTTAGCAACAGAAGCAGGGGTCAATAGATGGACCATAAGTCAGATTGAAAATGGGGAAGCTATTACATTGCTTTCTCTAATTCAGATACTACGAGCACTTGACCAGCTGCATGTTCTAGATGCTTTCAAAATAGAACAACAGATAAGTCCTATTGAATTGGCTAAATTAGCGCAGCAAAAAAGACAACGAGCAAGTAGTAAAGCAGATAGTGAACACTCAGATACAAATTGGTAATGATAACAACTGCATTTGTTAAAATATGGGGAGAAACTGTGGGAGCAGTTGCTTGGGATGAAGCTACAGGCATTGCCAGTTTTGAGTATGAACCGAAGTTTACACAATTGGATTGGGATCTGGCACCTATCAAAATGCCCATTACTCAAGGAGGCAGAATCTTTTCTTTTCCCGAATTACGCGCTCCAAGAAATAGCGACTTAGATACTTTTAAAGGATTGCCTGGTTTATTAGCCGATGTATTGCCTGATAAATATGGTAATCAGCTTATAAACGTGTGGTTGGCACAGAATGGACGCCCCATAAATAGTATGAATCCGGTAGAGCAATTATGCTTTATGGGAGCCAGAGGAATGGGAGCCCTAGAGTTTGAACCTACTCAGCTAAAATCAAGTAAGCAGGCATTTACTGTTGAAATAAAAAGTTTGGTAGACATTGCTCAAAGAATGTTATCACAGAGAGCGCAATTTGGAGAAAACCTTCAGGAAGATGAGCAAAAAGCCATGATGGAAATCCTTAAAATAGGAACATCTGCCGGTGGCGCAAGACCAAAGGCGGTAATTGCCTATAATGAAAAAACTAAAGAGGTGAAATCCGGACAGGCTAAAGCCCCAAAAGGTTTTGAACATTGGCTGATAAAGTTAGATGGTGTAAGTGATGCTCAATTCGGAGAAAGTAAAGGTTATGGTAGGGTAGAAATGGCCTATTATCTAATGGCGACAGCTTGTGGTGTCGACATGATGGAATGTCAGCTTTTAGAAGAAAACGGACGTGCCCATTTTATGACAAAGCGTTTTGATCGGGAGGGGAATGAGACAAAGCATCATATACAAACGTTATGCGCCATGCAGCATTTCGATTTTAATGAAGTAACAAGCTATAGCTACGAGCAATTGTTTCAAACGATGCGAATATTAAGGTTGCCTTATCCACAAGCTGAACAGATGTATCGTAGAATGGTATTTAATGTGTTGGCGAAAAATTGTGACGATCATACCAAAAACTTTGCATTCCGACTTAAAAAGGACCAGCGATGGGAAATTACTCCGGCATATGACGTATGTCATGCATATAAACCTGAGCATAGATGGGTTAGTGAACATGCCTTAAGTATTAATGGTAAAAGAACAGGCATTACAAAAGAGGATCTGGTGATGGTTGCAAAGTCAATGAATATAAAAAGGTCAGATGCAATCATTGAAGAGATTAGTAAAAAGGTGGCGACTTGGGAAGTGTATGCCGAAATCACGAAAGTGTCTCCAGAACTGAGGGAAGCGATCAAGGAAACTTTGATTAAGATGCACTAATCTTGCCCGAAGGAGGAGCCCAAGCGTATAAAGCCTTTACAGAAATGTAGCCGCTTTTTTATTCCTAATCACTGTATTCATGACACTTATTTCATTTTACTTTATTTACCAACTTAAGTCTATAAATAAAATTAAAATCCTTACTATTTTAGTTTTTTAACAAAAAGTAAAATAGAAACTGTCGCTATTTTAGTTTATAATATTTACAAAAATCATAATGATTTATAAAAAATTTGAAATTTTAAATACTTTTTAAAAACTCGCTCCAAATAATTGTAAAAATCAATCCACTTTTTGAGACAATTTACAGTTGATTTTTTATTAAATATATTCATTTGAATACCTATATTTATCGTTTAGTTTAAAATTTATTTTATGAAA
>JAAFHC010000252.1 GCA_010906935.1 Gelidibacter sp. | reverse complement strand
TTCCGTCTTCGCCCGGATGTCCGTGAATGGCATTAAAAACGCAGTCGAAATTTATTTTTTTTCCATTAATTTCTGTTGAAAAATCGTGTTTGTTAATGGAATATTCATTCTCATCATCATCAACAACAACCCATTTTTCTTTAAGAATATGAACTTTACAGGTATTGTATTTTTCCTTTGAAATGTTCTGATAGACAACCTCGCCGCTTTTTAAAGAGATTTCAACTTCCGAAGAGTATCCACCCATAATTATGGCAATATTTTTTTTCATCTGTTTAAATTTTTATTTTTTAGCGGTAACAGCTACTTTTCGCCAATAATCATTCCTTTGTATCAAAATTTGATAGGCTCGTTTCATTTTGTGTTTAATAGAATGAAATACAAACTTACTCAAAAATTTGATGGTAGGGACAAGTCGTGACTTGTCCGTTACAAAAAATTTGAAAAAAAATTATGCAATTGTCCTGTTGGTCAATGAAACGATTAAACAATTAAACAGTTAAACAAATAAACAATAAAAAAGTATCTTTGCACAAAATAAAAAAACGGGAATATGAGTTTATTTCAATTTATCAAATCTAAAGTGTTTTTAAGGCAATTGCTGATGGCTTTTGTAGGCTTATTGGTATTCATTATTCTTAGTGTGTTTTGGTTAAATTTCACAACCAATCACAATCAAAAAATTGAAGTGCCTAACTTGTCAAAAATGAGTTTGGAGGAAGTTGAAGAAACTTTGGACAACCTGGATTTGAATTGGGAGGTGATAGATTCTGCAAGTTTTGATGCAGCTTATCCAAACAAATCGGTCATTGAGCAGAATCCGGAAGCTGGTGATTTTGTGAAAGAAAACAGAAAAATTTATTTAACATTAAATCCGTCTGGATACAAAGATGTTGAAATACCCGATTTTTACGGCAAAACAAAAAGACAAGCCGTTTCACAATTAACAGCCATTGGTTTTAGAATAAGCGCACAGGAAATTTATGTGAATGACATTGCAAAAGATGTGGTGAGGGGCTTAATATTTAATGGAAGAGATTTAAAAAACGGTGATAAAATTCCGCAAGATTCAGAACTTATTTTAAAATTGGGTGATGGATATGAAGGCGGACAGCAATTAGATTCTCTTGAAGTAGAAATTATAGAATGAAAATAGAAGACATAGACGAATTAGAGAAAGAAGAATTTTACGAACATTACAGGTTTGTTGCAAGCGAAGGCCAGGAGCCATTGCGAGTGGACAAGTATTTAATGAATTTCATAGAATATTCCACCCGAAATAAAATTCAGCAGGCGGCAAAAGCAGGAAATATATTGGTGAATGACATTCCGGTAAAATCAAATTACAAGGTAAAAGCCAAAGATGTTGTTCGCGTTGTTTTGGCGCATCCACCACACGAAAATTTATTGGTTGCCGAAAACATTCCGTTAAATATTTTATTTGAAGATGATGAGGTGATTGTGGTAAATAAACCTGCAGGAATGGTAGTGCATCCCGGCCATGGAAATTATAGTGGTACTTTGGTGAACGGATTGATTTATCATATTGAAAATTTACCGACAAACTCCAATGAACGTCCGGGTTTGGTGCATAGAATAGACAAAGATACCAGCGGATTGCTGGTGGTTGCAAAAACCGAATATGCGATGGCGCATTTGTCTAAACAGTTTTTCGACAGAACCACAGAGCGTTTGTATTATGCTTTGGTTTGGGGAAATATGGATGAGGAAGAAGGAATTATTGAAGGAAATATAGGTCGAAGTTTAAAAAATCGCTTACAAATGGATGTTTTTCCATCCGGCGAATTTGGAAAACCCGCAATTACGCATTATAAAGTGCTGGAGCGTTTTAGTTATGTGACGCTGATTCAATGTCAATTGGAAACAGGCAGAACGCACCAAATTAGAGCGCATTTGAAACACATTGGTCACACACTTTTTAATGACGAACGCTATGGCGGAGATATTATCTTGAAAGGTACTACATTCACCAAATACAAACAATTTGTCGAAAATTGTTTTAAAACATTGCCAAGGCAAGGCCTTCACGCAAAAACATTGGGTTTTCAGCATCCAATTACCATCCAATTACCAAAGAATTTTTACAGTTTAATTCTGAAATGCCAGAAGACATGCAATTGTGTTTAGAAAAATGGCGTTCCTACACCATAAATCAGAAGGATTAGTTTGAAAGAAATTATTTTTTAAGAATGTGATTTTTTAGAACAAAACAAACGAAATTACCTTCAAAAACAATTTCTTTTTCACCATTTGAAACCGTTACTGAAACTACAGTTTTTTTTGGATGACTTTTATCTGTAATTGTGGCGATAGCTGTTAATTCATCATTTAAAACTACTGGTTTTAAAAATGTTGTTTCGGCTTTTCCTAAAACTACAGTTGGTTCATTTATAGCAACCATAGCAGCATAATCTGCCAATCCAAAAACAAAACTACCATGGGCAAGATTGTATTCATCAACAACCATTTCTTTCGTGATTTTCAATGATACTTTTGCACTATTATTTTCTATAGAGACAACAGATCCTATTAAGCTTTTAGATGCTAATAAATGTGTATTCTGTTCTAAATTATTCATTTTATAAAAGGATTATTAATATGAGATTGCGAAATTCATTTTTTTAAAATTAAGAACCAAACTAAATTATGCGATCGCTTATTTTTAGCTTTTTTGGTTGTATTTTTGTGTTTGAATTCGTCCTTATTTGTGTTTAAAATTATTGAAATGAAAGAATTTGACGTTGAAAACTGGAAAAAGAAATGCGCAATACCAATTTTTTAAAACGTATGAAGATCCTTTTTTTAATATTACCGCCAATGTAGAAGTCAACAATCTTTACAAATACTGTAAACGAAATGATTTGTCGTTTTCTTTGGCCTGTATGTATGTTGCTTTAAAATGTGCCAATGAAATAACCGAATTTAAACTGCGTTTTAAAGACGACAAAGTTTACTTGTACGATGCTGTAAATATTGGTTCCACGGTTTTAAATGATGACCTCACTTTTTCGTTTTGCGATTTTAAGTTTCAGAAATCAATTTCTGAATTTGATTTGAAAGGCAAAAAAGTCCTCGAAAATTATAAAAAAGGAATTGTGTTTGATGCGCAGGAAAATGAATTGGGAATCATACATTGCTCCACAATTCCTTGGATTTCATTTACCGGATTTAAACATGCAAGAAAGGGTGAGGAAGCTTTGCAGGGAATTCCCAAATTGGTATTTGGTAAAATATTTACAGAAAATGACATCAAAAAAATTCCTTTTTCGGTGGAAGTTCACCACGCATTGATGGATGGTTATCACGTTGGATTGCTCTATGAAAAAATGCAAAAATTTATAAACGAACTTGTTTAATGAAGAATTATTTCAATAATAATTGCTAAAAACGCCAATATTTATTTATTAATTTTTAATTTTAAGAAATCATTTAAAAATCTTTAAACACAAAATTGCTTGGTTAAATGACATTTCAGCTAAAAAAATGACTAAAAATAAGAAATGAAACGAGCATAACAAATTTTGATACACAAAGGAATGATTATTGGCGAACCTGCCTGCCTGCCGGCAGGCTGCAGCTGTTACCGCTAAAAAAATAAAATTTAAACAGATGAAAATAGTAATATCTCCTGCCAAATCATTGGATTATGAGACGCCAATTCCAACAAAGCAATTCACCCAAGGAATTTTTTTGGAGGAAGCCTCAAAAATAAATACCGTTTTAAAAAAGAAATCTCCGAAACAGCTTTCAGCATTAATGAGTATTTCTCCAAATTTAGGCGAATTAAATTGGCAGCGAAACCAAGAATGGGCATTGCCTTTTACTTTAGAGAATTCCCGCCAGGCCATTTTTGCTTTTAAAGGCGAGGTTTATGTTGGCTTGGATGCTTATTCTTTGCCGCTTGAAAAACTGAATCAACTTCAAAATAAATTGAGAATCTTGTCCGGACAATATGGTTTATTGAAACCATTGGATTTGATGCAGCCTTATCGTTTGGAAATGGGAACTAAGTTAAAAGTTAACAATAAAG
This sequence comes from Gelidibacter sp., assembly GCA_010906935.1. GTDB lineage: Bacteria > Bacteroidota > Bacteroidia > Flavobacteriales > Flavobacteriaceae > Lutibacter. Next base: position 185 of record JAAFHC010000252.1, on the reverse strand, counting down.
AGAACTTATACCAGTTTTGGGGAAATACAATTACGCTAAAATTGAATTCGGAACTCAATGATAATGAATTGTTTATCAATTTGGCGAGCGCAGAGTATTTTAAAGCGGTAAAACCAGCATTGTTGAGAGTTCCTGTAATTACGCCAGTTTTTAAGGATTTAAAAGACGGAAAATTAAAAGTAATA
>JAAFHC010000251.1 GCA_010906935.1 Gelidibacter sp. | reverse complement strand
TAATTTTGCGCACTGGCCAATTGTACAAAAAATCCTAATAAAGCGATTATGATAATTTTCATGATTTCATTTATAGTTACATAAAGTTATGAAAAAAGCAAAATTAACCTCACATTTAAAAACCTAATATTTATAAAATAAGTCGATTAACATATAAATTCACTTAAAAACCTGCTTAAATTAAATAGGAGTTACTTGTGCTTAAAACTAGGTATATGAACCTTGTACTGTCATTTAAAATTAAAGCGAATATATGTATAATTTATCAATTTGTTTTTACTAATATTGGGGTCTTAAAAATCACCTTTAAAATCAACAAAATTTAGTTATGGGCAAATTAAGAAGTCCGGCTTTCCTCATCATTTTGGCGTTTTTTGCCATTTATGTAATTTGGGGCTCAACCTATCTCTTAAATAAGATTGCGGTTACTGAACTGCCGCCTTTTATGTTGGCTTCTGTCAGATTTATTACTGCAGGTATCTTAATTTTCATCATTGCAAAGTTTATGAAAATTAAATTAAGCGTCACTCGAAAACAATTTATAAATAGCACCATAGCGGGTTTTTTATTTTTATCCTTCGGAAACGGGGTTGTTGTATGGGCGCTTAAATATGTTGACAGCGGGTTTGCAGCACTTGAAACAGCCGCACAGCCTTTAGTTGTTTTGTTGTTAATGCGAATTTTTGAAGGCAAAAAGATAAAAGCCATGTCGGTTATTGGCATTGTTTTAGGAATGATAGGCATGTTTCTTTTGGTGAGTCAAAAACAGGTTATCAATCAGGAAGGGACAATATTGGGCATGAGTATGATTTTTGTATGCATCATAAGTTGGGGATATGGAAGTTTATTTGTTGCCAAAGCCGATCTTCCGTCAAACTTTTTTGTAAACACTGGTTATCAAATGGTTACAGGAGGTATCACACTTTTAATTGCTAGTTTATTGTTTAGAGAACAATGGAGCTACCCAACGCAATGGAGCCAGCCGGTGCAATTGTCGATGGTTCTCTTAATATTATTTGGCAGTATTGTCGCTTTTACATCATTCAATTATTTATTAAGGGTCGTTTCTCCCGAAAAAGTGGCTACTTCTTCCTATGTGAACCCGATTATTGCCATGGTTGTTGGCTGGTATTTTTTAGAAGAACAAATTACTTTTCAATCTGTTATGGCCGCTTTGGTACTGTTAACAGGCGTTTATTTTATCAATACGAAAAAAAGTTTGATTATTTTTTCCCGATTTACCAAGCGAATAAAATACAAGCAAGGAGAAGTTATCATAAAAAATATTGAATAATTTTGTTTTTATGACAATTAAAAAAGATATAAAAAGCAGACCTATCATTAATAAAGCATTGGTTTCAGAAATAATGACTTCGGACGAAAAATTTCAGAATGCGACATTACGGCCAATTATTAAAATGAAACATGAGTTACTTATTGCTTATTTTGAACATTATTTAGCCATTCAAAAATTTGATTTTAATGAATTATCTGAATTAAAAAAAATTGCATTTATTGAGCGCGCTTTTTCAAAAGACATCCAATTCAGAAGTGAAGTAAAAGGAATGATCATCGGTCATTTTACTTTGGAAGAATTTTCTATGTATAAAAACTTCCTTAAAGAAAGCAATAAAAGAATTTTAAATATTGTTAAAGAACGTGTTTTAAGCACATTAACTAGTTAGGAAAATTCTTTATGCTGTTTTATTGTTTCAGCAAAAAACAAATCATCGCCCATATTTTAAAACTATATTTGCAGCCTTAATGCTTAGAATTATTCGGCAAAGGTTTTTTATGATGCAAAAGATAGAAAAAGAAAATATTAAGTCAATCACTTCTGAAGAAATTGAAAAATGTATTGCTATTTTGTCAAAATTGGTTGATGATACATCACAAATTTTTGATATTGAAAAAGAACAAAGAACGGCACTGATAAAAGTTGCAGGAATGTTTTCCAGACCTGATCGCGATGAATTTTCACGCAGAAAGAAGGACGGAAAAAAAGTGGCGAAACGCAAACTGGCCGCCAAAGAAAAAAATGCCCGGAAAGAAACCGGCATCAGAAATGCCCGTGAAGCTTTAGTATTTGTTGCGCCAAAGTCACTTCCAATAGCTCATTTGAATTGCAAAGAACCTCAGGAATTTCAGTCACACAAAAACTGCTATGTATGTAAAACGCCATTTATTAAATGCATCATTTTTATGACAGTATGTGTCCGGACTGTGGTGATTTTAATTATGCCAAACGTTTTCAAACGGCAAATGTAAAAGATCAAATTGCTGTTATCACAGGTTCTCGTTTAAAAATAGGTTATCATATTACCTTAATGCTTTTACGTGGAGGCGCCACCGTTGTTGCAACTACCCGTTTTCCAGTAGATTCGGCAATGCGATTTTCACAAGAAGTCGATTTTGAGGAATGGGGGCACCGATTAAAAATTCACGGACTCGATTTAAGACACATTCCGAGCGTGGAGATTTTTTGCAATTTTATTGAGCAAAAATATGGCCGATTGGATATTTTAATCAACAATGCTGCGCAAACCGTGAGGCGTCCTTCCGGATTTTATCAACATATGATGAAGAACGAAGAAAGCCCAATAGCATCCTTACCAAAAAACACTAGAGATTTATTGTTTGACCATTGGAGCTGTTTGCAGGAATTAAATACATTAACTGCCGGAGCTTCTTCCAATCAAAATATGCCGGTGACTTGGCACGGACCCGAACCAGGAATTGGGTTAAGGGCTTCTGCAAGGTTATCTCAAATTCCGTATAGTTTTGATAAAGAGTTGGTGACTGCTGAAATTTTTCCTGAAGGAAAATTGGATGCCGATTTGCAACAGGTAGATTTAAGAAAAACGAATAGCTGGCGTTTAAAGCTTGGCGAGATTGAAACCACCGAAATGATAGAGGTTCAGTTAGTGAATTCTGTGGCGCCGTTTGTATTGTGTAACCGCCTTTCTGAAGTGATGAAAAAAGACCAAACCGGACAAAAACACATCATCAATGTTTCGGCCATGGAAGGAAAATTTTATCCATCTTTCAAAGAAGATCGTCACCCACATACCAACATGTCCAAGGCGGCATTGAATATGCTTACGCACACTTCCGCAGGCACTTTGGCAAAAGACGGGATATTTATGAATGCCGTTGATACCGGCTGGGTTACCGATGAAGATCCGATGGAATTGGCAAAAATGAAACAAGAACTGCACGATTTTCAACCTCCGTTGGATATTGTTGATGGAGCAGCACGCGTTTTGGATCCGTTATTTGACGGTATAAACACCGGTAAACATTGGAGCGGAAAATTCCTAAAAGATTATCGGCCAATAAGTTGGTAGTACAATTAAATTTGTGTTTTCAGAAAAAATTGTTACCGAGCTTGGTAACCTCGTGTGAAATTTAATATAGGAATCTAAAATACCAGATACATTTAAATCACAAATTTTTTTTCTTAAAAATCATCTGCTTTTTTTCTTGGGAGGGTTGTCATTGCCTAATAATAAAGACAATATTTTTAAACTTTCCGTACGGTCTGCAATTAATTTCAAAATACTTAAAAACGGTATGAATAAAATCATGCCAGCAGCTCCCCATAAAATGCCACCGGCAACTATCGCAACAATAATAGCCAGCGTATTGATTTTTAATCTG
>JAAFHC010000250.1 GCA_010906935.1 Gelidibacter sp. | reverse complement strand
CCTCTTTTCCGTATAAAATGCCAACACCGGTAGGGCCGCATAATTTATGGGCGGAAGCAACATAAAAATCGACATCCAATGCTTGTACATCGGGCTTAATATGTGGGCAAGACTGTGCGCCGTCAATCAATACTGCTGCACCAAATTTGTGCGCTTTATCAATAATTTCTTTAATAGGGTTTACAGTTCCTAAAGCATTGGAAACGTGGTTTACAAAAACCAATTTTGTTTTATTCGAAAGTAGTTTGTCGTATTCATCCATCAACAATTCCCCTTCTAGGTTCATAGGAATCACTTTTAAAACAGCTTCTGTGCGTTCACATAACATTTGCCAAGGCACAATATTTGAATGGTGTTCCATGGAGGAAACAATCAATTCATCACCTTTTTGCAATAATGATGTAAAACCAGTAGCAACAATGTTTATACTGTGTGTGGTGCCTGCGGTAAAAATAATTTCATAGTTTTTTTTGGCATTGAAATGCTGTTGCAACTTTTCTCGTGCCTGTTCAAAAGCATCTGTCGCCAATTGGCTTAAAGTATGAACGCCTCTATGTATATTTGCATTGATGGTTGAATAGTAATTTACTAGACTGTCTATGACAACTTGAGGTTTTTGACTGGTGGCGGCATTGTCTAAATAAACCAATGGTTTGCCGTTTACTTGTTGATTTAAAATGGGAAAATCAGCTCTGATTTTTTTTATATCTAACATTTTCTTTTTTTAGAATGATTCTAAATACAAAATTACAAAATAGCTTTTATTCTGAAGGTTGTAAAATTTAAAATCTCATAATCTTAACATCAATTTTAAAATAAAGTTGACTTATAGGATGGTTAAAACAGTTTTTAAAGGATTTGGGCGTTGCTTTAAATTTAAAATCTATTTCATTTAAAGGATATTATAAATTGCACAACTTGTGTACTTCAGCCAAGACCAATGCTTTTTGCTTCTCTGAAAAATTTAGGTAATTTAGTGATTCAGGTGTTTTAGAAAGTTCTTTTACCAAAATAATGTCTTTTTCCATGAGTTGTGTTTTTTCCTTTTTTGTTAAAGTAGTCAGCGTGGTTATTGGGTATAAACCATATTTATCCACATTGCTTTTTAATCCGTTATTTGGAGGATAATCCCAACTTAGCAGCGTTAAATCAACACATTTTGCATAATCTATGGCGTCTTTTGTAAATCGTGTATTGGTAGCCAACCAACCTTGTTTTAAATGGGTTTTGTTCCCTGAATTGTTCCATGCTTTTTGAACATCAAGAAATCTCGAATTGATATACAAAGGGATTCTCACATTGCTTACTGCTTTGGGATCCGTATGAAATTTACATTCAACGGTATATATGTTTCCATCTTTTTCAGCCAAAACATCTATTTCATGGGTGATGCATTCTCCTTTTAATATTTGGCCAATTTTGGTTTTATATCCTTTTTGTTTCAGTAAGGCGCTCACCAATCTTTCAAATGGAAAACCTGTTGGGCCTAAGTCGAAAATGGCTCTTTTTAAACTGTATTTTGAAGCAGAAACCCGATTGTATTTCTTCAATAATTGAAAGGCTTTTCTATAAATTAAATTTGAAGAAATCCCATCAAAGAGTTCGGGTTGTATCGCTTCCACAATTGTTGCAATATCTTGACTTGTAGCACCGCTATTTTGAAGAGATCTTGAAAGTTTTTGTATTGAAAACGGTTCTAAATCACCCGAAATTTTTTTAACAATTACTGTTTTATCGTCCATATTTTTCAATTTTTATCGAATCAAATTTAGGTTTATTTTTTTAAGTCGGTTCTATTTAAAATCTTAATATTTCTGCCATTCGCTCAAAAATAAGAATATTAAATCGTTTTATGATAACTCCAAACCGCCAATCCATTCATAATAACGGCATAAATAATGGTTTTTGTAAGTTGCGGTAAAATATCGTTAAAATGGGCGCCTTTTAACATGACCATCCGCGTCACTTGCACAAAATATTTCACCGGATTAAATTCTGTTACGTATTGTGCCCACATCGGCATACTTTCAATAGGTGTAAAAAGTCCGCTCATCAAAATAAAAATAACCACAAAAAACCAGGAAATAAACATCGCTTGTTGTTGCGTATCGGTAAAATTTGAAATGAACAATCCCATTCCCAAAACTACCAGAAGATAAAACGCCGTATAAAAATAAATCAATCCTAAGTTTCCAATTATAGGAATATTAAAAACAACTTTT
>JAAFHC010000249.1 GCA_010906935.1 Gelidibacter sp. | reverse complement strand
CTACCTTTATTATTTATAAAGATGATAAAGAAATTGGACGATTTGTTGAATATCCAAGAGAATCTGTTGAAGCCGATTTATTAAAAATTGTTAGCGGTTTGCCTTATAAGCATTCATACGAAGAGTAAATGATTTTTTAAAAAGTTGAAAATTTGGAGGTTTAAAGTTCTAATGTTTTTCTTTTTTCATTTTCGCGAGAGTTGACTCGTGTTCTCAAAATTTATTGATTCAACCAGAATACATTGAAGTGCTCCTTATTCTTTCTTATAACCAATTTTAATTCTTGGTTCTTCTTTCGGTTTTTCCAATAATTGCTGAAGTATTTGGTAAATCTCACTAAATTGCTCGTTATTTTGTGATTCCATTTGATTTATTTTCTTCATAATTTCTTCATAGCTATTAGCCAATTTTCGGAGTTGGATAAAGGTTTCTATGATTTGCACACTCATTTTTATAGCCAATTCACTATTCAAAACACTTGAGAGCATCAATATTCCGTGCTCTGTAAATACAAAAGGAGGGTACTTTGAATGTCGTCCTCTCTTTAAGGTCGCAAATTGCGACCTTAAAGAGGAATATTCTTCAGTTGTCAGTTCAAACATGAAAGATGCTGGAAAACGGTCTATATTTCTTCTAACCTGCTCTTTTAACCTTTTAGTTTCAACATTATAAAGTTCTGCTAAATCTTTATCTAACATTACTTTCTGATTTCTAATTAAATAAATTTTACTCGTTATTATTTCGTCTGGAATAGCAATTTTTCCGCTCATTTGTTTCAAGCATTTTTTGGTGAAAATAGTTTATAATTTGTAAATTGAAATTTGTGGCATTAAAAATTTATCAGCTAATGCAAGCTCCTTTTGGATTGCGTACGGAAAATATAGCATTTTTTATTTTAAAGTTAAAATGGAATATAAATCTAGCTATCGATATCGATAAAATAATTTATGATTTGTAATTTACGTTTTTTGAATGTTGAAAATTGCGTTTTTTCATTTAACTTTTTAAACGGGCAGGTCGCAACCCAAACAAACTTTCAACTTTCACCACCTTCAGGGGATTTATTCCAAATCCTGAAGTTCTCCAAGTTGTTTTAAGATGTCAAAAGTTTTTTTTGCCTCTTCTTCATCAATGGTTGCTATAGCGGCTCCCACATGAACCAAAACATAATTTCCAACATTGGCTTCGGGCACCAGAGTTAGGCTTACTTCTTTTATAATTCCGTCAAAAGACACTTTCCCCATCCTGAAAGTTTCATCCAACTGAGAAGTAATTTCTATTAATTTTCCGGGAATTGATAAACACATGGTTATTTACGATTTTTGATTTAAGATTTACGATTTGGTTATTCCCCTTTGGGGGTTAGTGGACTTTTTCAGCATAAATTTTCTTTTAGCCACTTGTACCAAGCTTCCATTCCTTGTCCAGTAGTTGCAGAAACTTCAAAAAACAACAACTTCGGATTTACCTTTAGCGCATATTTTTTTATAACTTCTACATTTATATTTACATAAGGCAGCAAATCTATTTTATTAATGATGCAAATGTCTGAAGTAAAAAACATATCCGGATATTTTATGGGTTTGTCTTCACCTTCTGTGGTGCTTATGATGACAACGCGTTTGTTTTCACCCAAATCGAACATAGACGGACAAACCAAATTGCCCACATTTTCAATCATTAAAACCGAATTGTCCTTAATATTTAACTTTTTTACGGCATCAAAAACCATATCACTTTCCAAATGGCAGCCTTTGCCTGTGTTTATTTGAACTACGGGAACATCGTGTGCGGCAATTCTGTTGGCGTCATTTAAGGTTTGCTGGTCACCTTCAATCACATAAAACGAAATTTGATCTTTTAAATCGGCCAAAGTGCGTTCCAAAAGTGCTGTTTTTCCGGAGCCGGGAGAACTAACCAAGTTTAATGCGAATATGTTTTTTGCTTCAAAATAACCCCTGTTTCTTGCGGCTAAAAGCTGATTAATTTGAAGTATGTCCTGCTCAATTTGCAATACTTTGTGTTGATGATTGTGCGTTTCATGCTCATGAGAATGCGCGCCGTGATCGTGTGAGTGAGAATGACCGTCATGATGATGATCCTCATGAGAATGGGAATGTTCTCCAGGTTTTGAAATTATTGGTCCGTTATTACCGGAGCCACAGCCACAAGTTCCACACATAATTAACTAAGTTTTAAATGACTTCCAATGCTTTTACCCTCAATTCTTTTCCCTGCAAAATACCT
>JAAFHC010000248.1 GCA_010906935.1 Gelidibacter sp. | reverse complement strand
TATAAAAGCACATTATATTATGGTATTATCAAACAATATGGCTTTTTGGTATCAATATTATTATGATATTTATCATATAATGAGTAATTAATAACGGGAAATTGGGTGAAAAACGAATGATTTTCTCCCAAATGTTACCATAAATAATTGACGGTTAAAATTGAATTTAAGGCAATAAATCGCATCATATTTTTTAAGATTAGACAATAATTTTACAAATTAAACTCGTTTAAAATAACTTTTGATTATTTTTGTTCCTTAAGGATTGGTTATTAGGCAATTTGCTTTGCGTTTTTTAAGTCGCTGTTTTTGAGGCCAATAAAGTATTTCATCATCATAAAACTTTTTGAATGATACATAAAAACACCCCATTGGCCAGAAAGTTTAAGTTTGAATATAGCATTGCAATTATCTATTTTACGATAGGTTTTTTATGGATTTATTTTTCCGACACTTTTTTTGACACACTAATTAAGGATAAAGAAACCTTAGCAAAACTTAATATCCTTAAAGGTTCTTTTTATGTTATTGTCACCTCAATTCTTCTGTATTATTTGGTTAAATCGCATATAGCTAAATTACATAAGGCGGAACTTTTATTAAGGCAAAGAAGTGATGAGATAGAAGCTCAAAACGAAGAATTACTATTGGCTAAGGCAAAAGTAGAAGAAAGTGAAATTTTTTTAAATTCTATTTTTGACCACATTCCAAATCTAATTTTTGTAAAACATGCCGATGATTTGCGCTTTATTAGTTTTAACAAAGCCTGCGAACAATTTATGGGTTATTCAAGAGCAGAATTAATTGGCAAGAATGATTATGATTTTTTTCCGAAAGAAGAAGCTGATTTTTTCAACATGAAGGATAGAGAAGTGCTTAATTCGGATAAACCTTTAATGATAGTTGAAGAAGTTATATCTACCGAAAACGGCATAAAAACTTTATACACCAAGAAAATTGCGATTAAGGACAAAAACGGGAATGTTAAATATTTGCTTGGGATTTCAGAAGACATCACTGCCAAAAAAGAAATTGAAAGAGAATTAATTACCGCCAAAGAACATGCAGAACAAAGTGACCGTTTAAAGTCGGCATTTTTGGCCAATATGAGCCACGAAATTCGAACACCAATGAACGGTATTCTTGGCTTTGCAGATTTATTGAAAGAACCCAATCTTTCTGAGGAAAAGCAACAAAAATATATTGGTATTATTCAGAAAAGCGGTGTCAGAATGCTCAACATTATCAACGATATTGTAGATATTTCAAAAATAGAAGCGGGATTGATGCAAGTTGATACGAAGGATTCTAACATCAATGAACAAATGGAGTTTATTTATACCTTTTTTAAACCTGAAGTTGAAACCAAAGGAATACAGTTTGTCATTAAAAAATCTTTATTGACAAAAGAGGCCATTGTAAAAACAGATCGTGAAAAACTCTATGCAATCCTCACCAACCTTATAAAAAATGCCATAAAATTCACCAACGAAGGTTCCATTGAATTTGGCTATCATTTAATAAAAGACTATGGAACTGCCAACCTGGAGTTTTACGTTAAAGACACCGGAATTGGAATTCCGGCAAACAGACAGGAAGTTATCTTTGAACGATTTATTCAGGCCGATATTTCAAATTTAATGGTACTTCAAGGTACAGGATTGGGTTTGGCTATTACCAAAGCCTATGTTGAAATTTTGGGCGGTAAAATTTGGGTGGAAAGTAAAGAAAGTGTTGGCTCAACGTTTTATTTTACCATTCCCTGCAATATTGAATTGGAAGCAGCATTTGAAATTAAAAATGATAAGGGATCTCTTGAAAAAGGTAAAACAGCGGAAAATTTAAAAATATTAATTGCTGAAGACGATGAACCATCGAGCATGTTAATTTCACTAACGGTTGAAGCGTTAAGCAGCGAAATTATAACAGCAAGAACCGGTATTGAAGCTGTTAATATTTGCCGAAATAGCCACGATCTGGATTTAATTCTAATGGATATTCAAATGCCTGAAATGAACGGATATGAAGCAACAAGTCAAATTAGGCAATTTAACAAAGAGGTGGTAATTATTGCACAATCTGCTTATGCACTTTCTCACGACAGACAAAAAGCGATAGACGCCGGTTGTAATGATTATATTTCAAAACCTATTTTAAAAGATGATTTATTATTACTCATACAAAAACATTTAAATTATTTTGTATGTCCGTAATCACCAATAATTTAATATAAATGCTTATCTTTGAGGAAAATAAAATTTATGAACATATTTAGTTTTACAGCCCACTTT
>JAAFHC010000029.1 GCA_010906935.1 Gelidibacter sp. | reverse complement strand
GGGGCTATTTTTATAGCCATTTTTATGCTGCCATTTATATTTATGCTTGGTGGCAGAAAAAAGAAAGAAAAACAATTAAGACAATCGATTTTAACCATTGCAAGCAATCATAATTGTAAAATTTCACAACAAGAAATAAGTGAAGAATTTGCCATTGGGCTTGATGAAACATTGAACCAGCTTTTCTTTTTTAAAAAAACAGCCAATGAAGAAATCGCGCAACACGTAAATTTAGCCGAAATTAAATCTTGCAAGGTGATTAAAACAGGCAATACCACAGGAAATAAGGAAGATAACTATAAATCAATAGACAAACTTGATTTGCATTTTTCATTTTTAGACAGGAAAAATCCGGATATTTCATTTGCATTTTACGATTCAGAAGAAACTTTTGGAATGGATGGTGAAATTCAAATTATTGAAAAGTGGGCTAAAATTGTTAATGATAGATTGAAATCGTAAAAAAATATAATATGAAAAAAGCCCTGCTGCAGACGTAACAGGGCTTTTTAAAATTCAATAATATCATTGAAAATAAAACCAATGATTTAAACCTTAAGTCAGTTTTTTAGTAAAATATCAATTTTTTTTATATTTTTTTGAATAAAACAAAAATATACACCACAATTCTATAAATTTAAGAAGATAATGCTATAAATATGTTTAATAATTATGTAATGTTTTATTGCAATAATTTATCCATCTTTATACCCAAAAATTCAGTATATTAATCCCTTATATTCTAAAGCAATTTATTTAACAAACCACATGAAAGAAAACGAAGCAAAATCCAAAATTTTGAAAAGCAAGTATGTGCCTACAGCAGAATTTTACAGCCAAATTATAGATAGTTTGCAGGATTATTCAATTTTAACATTGGATAATGAGTTTATAATTAATAGTTGGAGTTCGGGTTCAGAAAAAATATTTGGCTATGAAACAGAAGAAATTATAGGTGAGCATTTTGATATTATTTTTACGGATGAAGATAAAAAAAGTGGTGTTCCTAAAGTTGAAATAGACACGTCTTTAAAAGAGGGAAGAGCAGTAGACAACAGATGGCATATTTGTAAAGACGGAAGCAAATTTTACGCATACGGTTTGGTTTTTCCACTTAAAGGTTTAAAGGGAGAAATGTTGGGTTATGTTAAAATACTTCGCGATTTAACAGCACGAAGAAAACAGGAAGACGCCATAAAAAAATATGTAAAAGAGCTGGAAGAACTAAACAATCATAAAGAAAATATTTTGGCCATAGTTTCCCATGATTTAAGAAGTCCGTTATCAGGCATCATTGGTGCCGCAAAATATTTGAGTTCGAATTTTGAAAAGATGCCGAATAATGAGATAAAGGAAATGCTTGATCTTCTTTATAAATCATCAAAAGATGAGTTAAAGATGCTTGATTACTTAGTGGAATGGGCGAGAATTAAATATGCCACAGAAGTATTTTCTCCTAAAAAAATTAAACTTTTAAGCTATGTACAAAAGGTTTTTGACGTTTTAAATGACAATGCACAATTGAAAACGATAAACCTTCACAGCGAAATTGCTGAAAATGAAAGTGTTTTTGCAGATGGAAAAATGTTGCTTTCTATACTTCAAAATATTGTTTCTAATGCGATAAAACATTCAAAACCAGATGGAAAAATTACAGTTTCCGCAAAAATAAAAGAAGATAAAATAATTGTTGAGATTAAAGATAATGGAATAGGCATGTCAAAAGAAATTCAGGAAAAACTATTTACGCCGCAAATGAATGTTTTGGCAAGTGCCAGAGAAAAAGATAAAGGCGCTGGAATTGGGTTGTTGTTGGTGAAAGGTTTTTTAGAAAAAAATGACGGAGAAATTTGGGTTGAAAGCGCGGAAGGAGTGGGATCATCATTTTATTTTACTTTGCCAATAAACGAACCCTTAGGTAAAATTGACAGCGCAGACAAAATTGAATTTGATGAAAGTGCTTAAATATAATCATTCATAAATAAAATTAAAAAATGACCAAACATTTTAAAGGGGTGGCTTCCGAAAAACCGTAAGAGTAGGAACAAATTTAAAAATAAAATAAAATGAAATCATTAATAAATGTATTGTTTGTAGCAGTTTTGGTTTTATTAACATCTTGCGCAACAACAGTAAAATTTCCGGTATCAAGTGTTACGCCAGCTGCAGAAATAACAGCCCAAAAGAAGCAAGACAAAAATAAAAATTATGTTATTGAAGTGACAGCTAAAAATTTGGCAAGTGCCGACAGAATTGATCCATCTAAAAAAAATTATAATGTTTGGATTGTAACTGAAAATAACGGCACTAAAAATGCTGGCATGTTGGTCAATAAAAATGCAAAGACAGCCTCATTAAAAACATCTACACCTTATGATGTTAAGGAAATATTTATTACTGCCGAAGATCAAGGTGATTATTCTTATCCTGTAGGAATTGAAATTGCTAGAACATCTTTTAAATAAAAATAAGTTACCATATATTAAACAGCCTCTCTTAACATGATTTAGGAGAGGTTATTTTTTAAGAGACTTTGTACTTTTGTAAAAATCATATTATATTATTTTGAAAGGGCTGATTTTTATGAATGAACTTCTTAAAATCATTCAATTTTCTTAGGTTTTTTTCTTACTTTTGATGGAAGATAATTTGTTCGTAATTTGCATTGTGATCACTACTTGTCAGTAATATTTGATAGAATCTCCTTAGTTTAAAATAATTAAAATGAAAATTAAGAACTATTCCGCAGTTTATAGGATGATGCATTGGTCGATTGCCATTTGTATGATGCTATTGTTAATTACCATCTTTTTAAGATTAACCTGGATGAACAAAAATAATGTAGCAGAAATTATCCAAAACTATCTAAATACAACAGATCAATCTTTAACCCAAGATCAACTTATTGTACTTGCTAAAAAAATTAGGCAGCCTATGTGGGATTGGCACATTTACTTAGGCTATGGGTTAGCAGTAATGTTTAGCTTACGATTTTTACTTCCACTATTTGGTGAAATGAAATTCCAGCGTTCTTTTAAAAAAGAATTACTTTTAAAAGAAAAGTTTCAGAATTTTATTTATCTGGTTTTTTATGGTTGTGTGGTGATATCACTTTCCACAGGTTTAGTTAAAATTTGGACCATCAACAATTAAAATTGTGATGGAAGATATACACGTGCTTTCAATATATTATTTGGGGGCATTCATCATTCTTCATATAGGTGGCGTGTTATGGTCGGAGTTTACCAATCAAAAAGGAATTGTTTCAAAAATAGTTAGCGGGATCAAGTAATCATTTGAAATTTAAGCATATATTAAATATTATAAAAAAAGCATGAGAAAATTTTTCAGAAGACATGATAATGAATTGGTTGGACAACTTATCCTTAAAAGAAACTTAAGGGATTTTGCTTTCATTTGCGTTGGTGTAATACTTGCAAGTATTGGTTTGAAAGGATTTCTGTTTCCAAATAATTTTTTGGATGGAGGTGCAATGGGTGTTTCTTTGTTACTGCGAATTTTAACGGGATTTAATCTTTCGGTTTTAATTATTTTAGTCAATTTGCCATTTATCCTATTGGGGGCAAGACAAATTTCCATTTCATTTGCCGTTAAAAGCAGTTTGGCAATTTTTGTATTGGCTATATTGGTGCATTTTATTCAATTGCCAATAATTACGGATGATAAACTTTTAATTGCTGTTTTTGGAGGGTTTTTTCTGGGAGCTGGAATAGGATTCTCCATTCGTGGCGGTGCTGTAATTGACGGAACAGAAGTTCTTGCCATTTCCGTAAGCCGAAAGTCTAGTTTAACAGTTGGTGATTTTATTGCGGTGTTTAATGTGCTACTTTTTGTGCTTGCGGCTACCATAGTTAGTGTAGAGACTGCCATGTATTCCATGCTCACCTATTTTTCTGCCTCTAAAACTGTAGATTTTATCATAAACGGGATAGAAGAATACATAGGTGTGATGATTGTTTCTGATGACGCTGAATTAATAAAGGCAATGATTGCGACAAAATTGGAACGCGGAGTAACCGTTTTTAGATCTGATGGTGGATATGGGACTAAAGGAAACTCAATGCCAGACCGAAAAATACTGTTTTGTGTGGTTACGCGACTCGAAGTTTCCAGAGTGCTCTTAGAAGTCGATAAAATTGATCGATCAGCATTCGTTATTCAGTACCCAATAAAAGACACTAAAGGCGGAATGATAAAAAAACGACCATTGCATTAAAAATAGAACCAAAATTATATATGGGGAAGTACAAAAAAAGAGACTGTTTTGCAGTCTCTTTTTTTTATGTAAATAACTAATCAAATAATTTTTATTGAGGCATTAAACTTACTTGTGTTAAGGGATTTGTGAATGTTGAAGAAACTTCAACCTCATTTAAATTATTAAATTCAAAGTTTAAGAGTTTAGGTAAATTTTGTATTGAAGGACTTATCTTTCCGGTAAATTTATTGTTAAACAGTAATAAGGTTTCTAATTTTAAAAGTTGGTTAATTTCAGTGGGAATTGTACCTTCAAATGAATTGTTAGCCAAAGAAAGTTCTGTTAAATTTGATAAGGATCCAATTTGAGGAGGAAGTATTCCGTTCATCGCATTGTCAAACAAACTTAATGTTTTTAAGTGGCTTAAATTTTTAATTGATGGTGATATTGCGCCAGTTAATTTATTGCTGCTTAATTGTAATATTTCAAGATTTGTAATGTCGTAAACAGATTGAGGTAAATTACCTTCAAGAAAATTATTGAATAAAACCAATTCTTTTAGGTTTGTTAAATTTCCAATTGCTGAAGGAATTTCGCCTCCAAGCTGATTCATAAATAACTGAATAGTCACCAAAGATTCAATCGTTGCAAGTTCGGCAGGAATTATACCGCTTATTTTATTGAAGCCTAAATTTAAGTGGCGCAACGATGTTAGATTGCCAATGGTGGCAGGAATTGGGCCGGTTAAATTATTCATGCTTAAATTAATTTCGGTCACTGTATTATTTTCAACAGTAATGCCATTCCAAGAAGCAACATCTTTGGTTAAATCCCAATTGATATTCCAAGTTGTTCCTTTGGTTGATTTGTATAAATCTAACAAGGCACTTTTCTCTAAATCTGAAATTTGTGAGTAGGCGATAGGCGATAGAGCCAGTAGAAATGCAAATGTAAGTGCTAATTTTTTCATCGTCTTTGGGATTTAGGGGTTATTTTTTTAAATTCCTATGGCTAAGGTAATTAAACATTTTGAATTGACCAAATTTATTTTACCATTTATTAATAATTTCATACCATTTGTGTACATAAAGACACCTTTTATTCAATTTACTTATTAAGTTGTTCTAAAAAGAGAACGCGTTCACAAAACTTTCAGCCCCAAAAAAATGTTATATCTTTGCATAAAAATTAAATAAAATTTATTTATGAAGTTAGCAATTTTAGCCATTGGCGCACACCCTGATGATGTTGAATTGGGATGTGGTGCAACAATCGCAAAAGAAATTTCATTGGGGAAAAAGGTTGGTATTTTAGATTTAACCAAAGGAGAATTAGGAACTAGAGGTTCTGCGGAAATTAGGGAAGAAGAGGCAAAAAATGGCGCAAAAATTTTAGGGGTTGCAATAAGGGAGAATTTAGATTTTGCAGATGGGTTTTTTGTAAATGATGAAAAACACCAACTTGAAGTGATTAAAATAATTCGGAAATACAAACCTGAAATCGTGCTGTGCAACGCCATTGACGATCGGCATATAGATCATTCCAAAGGAAGTAAATTGGTTTCTGATGCTTGTTTTTTATCGGGTTTGGTGAAAGTTGAAACCGAACTGGATGGCGTAAAACAAGAAGCCTGGCGGCCAAAGTTTGTATATCATTATATTCAATGGAAAAATCTGGAACCCAATTTTGTGGTGGACGTTTCAGGATTTATAGATAAAAAAATGGAAGCCGTAAAAGCATACGGTTCCCAGTTCTATGATCCGAACAGCACTGAGCCCAGTTCGCCAATTTCAAGCAAAAACTTTTTAGACAGTGTGTTGTATAGAGCGCAGGACTTGGGAAGACTTGTAGGTGTGGAGTATGCAGAAGGCTTCAATACAGAGCGTTATGTGGCCGTAAAATCTTTTGATAATTTAGTGTAAAAATGTTTGCAGAAAAACAGAAATGTTTTACATTTGCATCCGCAAGTTATATGGTGGTTGTAGCTCAGCTGGTTAGAGCATCGGTTTGTGGTACCGAGGGTCGCCGGTTCGAACCCGGTCTTCCACCCAAAATTAAAGGTCTGTTATTCAGACCTTTTTTTGTGCTTATATTTTAAACTAAATAATTGCGACTCTTTTTCTGATTTTATTTAATATCTTCTTCAAGCCGTATAAACTTAGAATTTAAAGAGACCAGATTAATCATTTTCTATTTTCACATCCAATTCCTCTGATTTCAACTCAACTCCTTTTTTATCTAAAGTGATGGAAGTAGATTTTTCGGCAGGGGCTTTTTCGACTATAACAGTTTTGGAAGGAACGATAATGACTTCTTTTTCGACTGGTGTTTCTTTACATCCCGTAATCATTAATACAACAGCCATTATAAAGAAACCGATGATATTTTTCATTTTAGTATTTTTCATTTTATTTATATTTTAAATTTGTTTTTGAATTGTGACCAATTTTTCTATCGTTATTTACAAAGGTGACTATTATAAAAATTCGAAGCCTTACACAATTATAATAATATTTTACATGATTCACACTTTAATAGAATTTTCTGAAGAATAGCGGAATAAACTAACTTTAGTGGTTGATTTTTAGTAATATTTTTTAAAAAAATTACAAAACAGGAGTGTAGGAATTAAAAATAATATTATATGTGGCATCCGCAAAAGGGAAAAACACTTTTAAAATTGGGTGTCGAGTCTAGATCAGTAACTATTTTACACAAAACTTTTATCAATTTCATTTACAATAGTTATATCCTTTTTAGACAGTTCCAACATCCAGATTTTTATTATTTTTCTGTAAAAAAAATTGGTTTCCGGAAAACGTAATTCTTTCGGAGCCGGGTTGGTTTTTTCAATATAGTCAACTTTTTTGTAAAAATCTTTTAAATTCATAATCGTAAGTATTAAAACTATTATTTAATTGTAAATAACAAAATTGACTTTAATGAAAATAAAAAGTATTACACAATTATCGTAATAATTTACATAATTCACACATTAATATAAATTCCTTAACAAATACACAACAAATTAACTTACTTGTGTGATTTTTAGTATTGAAGTGATAAACAACTACAGCAATTTAACAAATGAAATTCAAAATCATAAATCCAATTTGTGTTAGGGATTGAACGGTTTGTTTGAGCTCTTTTAAATTTGCTTTTCGAAAATTTAAAAAGCGAGTAGTGAAAGCCCGACCCGCAGGGGAACACCAAAAATAAATTTATTTTGGTAAAATCTTAGTTTTTAGCATAATTTTAATAATTTCGCTTTTTAATTTTTAAACTAAAATTGATGAAACGTATTTTTGTTATAATTTCTTTTTTAGCGACTGTTTCTGCAGTTGCACAAAACGTAAACAGTGTTGAACTTGAACAACAAAAGTTGAAGCAGGCTTTGACTTACGGAGATAAAATGGTCGCTGCAAATACCATGTATTCCATTATTATGCTGGAGGGACCAAAAAGTGTTTATAAAGACAGTTTGGCCTATTTGTATTTTAACGATCGGAATTTTATTTCATGTTTTTTGGTGACCAATGATATTTTGAAAAATAATCCAGGAAATTTGGATTTAATGGAAATGAATGCAATTTCCTTAGAATCTATGGGCGCAACCGAAAAAGCTGTTGAAGCTTACCAAAATTTATTTACAAAAACAAATAACAATTATCACGCATATAAATTGGCCGGATTGCAATTTGGAATGAGTAAATTCGAGGAAGCTTATGCAACAATAAAAAAAGCGGACAAACTACCTGACGATGGTTCTGTAAAAATAACTTTTCAGGTAAATAAAAATTACAACCAAAATGTTGGTTTAAAAGCGGCCATTGCCTATTTGGAAGGCATTATTGGAGAAAATTTGAACAAAAAAGCGGAGGCAAAATTGAGTTTTGAGCGTGCCATAAAATTGTTCCCTGAATTTGTGTTGGCAAAAACCAAGTTGGATGCTTTGAATGCTGAGAAAAAGGAGTGATTTTTAACCTATAAGTTCATAAAGTTTGGAGTGCCTAAAGTGCCTAGAGTTGCTTTGTGTATTGGTTCATTTTGAGTTTTTGAACTTCCCTGATTAGTGATGACCGGTTTTAACCCGCCTCCGGCAGGCATGCTAAATTTCAACGCCCAGTTTTTTCATCATTTTTGCGAAAAAAGCAAAAATGCCGCCAAAACTAATCTCTTTTTTCTATTGCTACCCGGCGTTAAAACACCGGGCTAAAAATATATTGCTCCTCTGGAGCAAATTGAATCTCTTCGGTCTTCAGACTTTAACCTCTAAACTTTGTGCTTCCGACTTCCGACTTCGGTCTTCCGTCTTCCGTCTTCCGTCTTCCGTCTTCCGTCTTCCGACTTTAACCTTTTAACTTTTCGGCCAAATAAGGTGCGGTATAAGATTCCTTACATTTAATAAGATCTTCTGGCGTTCCCTGAAAAATTAGGGAACCGCCTTGTTTTCCGCCATCTTTACCCAAATCAATAATGTAATCGGCGCATTTTATCAAATCGATATTGTGTTCAATCACAATAATGGAATGGCCGTTTTCAATTAAGGCATTAAAGGATTTTAACAGCTTTTTAATGTCGTGAAAATGCAAGCCTGTTGTAGGTTCATCAAAAATAAAAAGCGATTTGTCTTGTCGGGTTCCTTTCACTAAAAAGGAAGCCAGTTTAATGCGTTGTGCTTCACCGCCGGAAAGGGTTGAGGACGATTGCCCCAAAGTTACATAGCCCAAACCGACATCTTGCAATGGCCGTAATTTTTTGGCGATTTTTGTTTCTTTGTGTTTGGTAAAAAAGGTTACGGCATCGTCAATGGTGCTGTTTAAAACATCATTGATGGATTTTCCCTGAAAAGTTACCTGCAGCACTTCTTTTTTGAATCGTTTTCCTTTACAGGCTTCACATTCCAAATGCACATCGGCCATAAATTGCATTTCAATGGTTACTTCACCGTCACCTTTACACACTTCACATCTGCCGCCTTCCACATTGAAAGAAAAGTGTTTTGGCTGATAGTTTCTTATTTTTGACAATTTTTCTGAAGCAAATAAGGTTCGGATATCATCGAAAGCTTTTACGTAAGTTACCGGATTTGAGCGACTTGAACGTCCGATAGGATTTTGGTTGATGAATTCAATATTTTCTATGGTTTTCACAGCACCTTTTAATTCGGTAAACTGACCCACTTTTTCTCCGTAACCGCCCAATTGTTTTTGAATTGCCGGATACAATATTTTACTGACCAACGTACTTTTTCCACTTCCTGAAACACCGGTGACCACCGTTAAACAGTTTAAAGGAAAAGTGACATTGATGTTTTTTAGATTGTGTTCTCGTGCGCCAATCACTTCAATACTTTGATTAGTTTTTCTGCGAATTTTGGGAACTTCAATTTTTAACTGATGATTTAAATATTTTGCAGTTAGCGACTCTGATTTTAATATTTCCCCATAATTTCCTTCGGCTACAATCTCACCGCCAAAAGTTCCTGCTTCGGGTCCAATATCAATAATATAATCGGCCGCTTTCATAATATCTTCGTCGTGTTCAACTACAATAACGGTATTTCCCAAATTGCGCAAATCTTTCAATACTTTGATCAATCGTTCGGTATCTTTTGGATGCAATCCAATACTTGGCTCGTCTAAAATATACATAGAACCCACCAAACTGCTACCTAAAGAAGTGGCGAGATTAATGCGCTGACTTTCACCACCAGACAAGGTTGTGGAAGTTCTGTTTAGGGTTAAATAACTTAAGCCTACATCATTTAAAAATTGCAATCGGTTGTTGATTTCAACGAGCAATCGTTTGGCGATTTGCTGGTCGTAAACATTAAGTTGTATGTTTTTAAAGAAATCGGCCAATTCATTCAACGGCAAATCAACCAATTCACTAATATTTTTGTGGTCTATTTGAATGTTATTGGTTTCAGGCCTTAGCCTTTTTCCGTTACAAACTGAACACTTTGTTTTTCCGCGATAACGTGAAAGCATTACGCGATATTGAATTTTATAACTTTTTTCCTCTAAATATTTGAAAAAATTGTGAATGCCTTGGAATGATTTATTTCCGTCCCAAATGAGTTGTTTTTGTGCTGAAGAAAGCTGAAACCAAGGTTTGTGAATGGGAATATCTAATTTATAAGCATTGTCAATCAGATCGTTTTTATATTGCGCAAACGAATCGGATTTCCAAGGCAAAATGGCATTTTCGTAAATGGACAATGCTGTATTTGGAATTACCAAATCTTCGTCAATGCCAATTACATTCCCAAAACCATCGCAGGCCGGACAAGCGCCGTACGGATTGTTAAAACTGAATAAATGCGTGTTTGGTTCCAAAAACTGCATGCCATCCAATTCAAACTTGTTGTTAAAATATGTTTGATTTTTAGCTTGTATATCTTCAATAATGCATTCGCCTTTTCCTTCAAAAAAAGCGGTTTGTACCGCATCTCCTAAACGGTTATAAAAATCTTCATTATCCTGAACCACAATCCGGTCAATCACCAAATGAAAATCGTGTTCAATCTCAGTGTCAACTTCTTCTATTCTAATAATTTCGCCTTTGTATTTTATTCTGGAATAGCCTTGCTGAGCCAATATTTTCAAGGTTTGCAACAAACTCCTTTCTTCGGGAATATGAACGGGAGCCAGCAACAATACTTTCGTATTTATTGCTAAACTTTTGATATAATTGATGACATCGGTTACCGTTTGCTTTTTTACTTCATTTCCTGAAATAGGCGAATAGGTTTTTCCGATTCTGGCAAAAATCAATTTTAAATAGTCGTAAATTTCTGTAGAAGTGCCAACCGTTGAGCGCGGATTGGTGGAATTTACTTTTTGTTCAATGGCAATGGCAGGTGAAATGCCTTTGATATAATCAACATTTGGTTTGTTCAGCCTTCCCAAAAACTGGCGCGCGTAAGACGATAAACTTTCTACATACCGGCGCTGTCCCTCGGCAAACAAGGTGTCAAATGCCAAACTCGATTTACCGGAACCCGAAAGTCCCGTGATAACTACCAATTTATTTCTTGGAATGGCAACATCAATATTTTTTAAATTATGAAGTTTTGCTCCTTTAATGAGTATATTTTCTTTCGGATTTAGTGCAGCGATATTGTGAGTCATTTTTCCTTAAAAACTGAATAATTGCAAAGGTACTTACAAAATTTCAAAATGACTGCAATGGGATTTTGTATTCTATAAAATATGGGTAAATTTTATGCAACATTTTAGGCAGAAGCCATTATTTTAAATTTTATTCAAAAAAACATTGTGTTTTTAAAAATAAATACTGATATTTGTTAAATAAATCCATAAAAAAACGCTTATTCCACAACATTACTTTTTATAAAATTAGATAAATACACATTTAACCAACCCCTATAATGTATTTAAATTATGGAAAGTACAACTATTCTTGACAGCGTTTTAGTCAACAATTACATCAATGGACATGAAAAATCGTTAGAGATTTTAATAATTCGTCATAAGCAACGAATTTTTAGTTTTATACTGTCTAAAGTTTTAGATAGAGAAGCCGCCGAAGACATTTTTCAAGACACATTTATTAAAGTTATAAATACCTTAAAAAGAGGCGCTTATAATGAGGAAGGTAAGTTTTTACCTTGGGTAATGCGCATTTCGCATAACCTGATTATTGATCATTTCAGACGCAATAAAAGATTGCCTAAATTCAACAACACAGACGATTTTGATATTTTTGATGTGCTGAGCGACGAAATGCTGTCTGTTGAAAATCAGATTATTAAAAGTCAAATTCTGGAAGATGTTCGGAAATTGGTTGAAGAATTGCCTGAAGATCAAAAAGAAGTTTTGCTAATGCGGATGTATAAGGATATGAGTTTTAAGGAAATCGCCGAAAATACTGATGTAAGTATTAATACAGCTTTGGGCAGAATGCGTTACGCTTTAATAAATTTGAGAAAATTAATAGAGAAGCACAATATTATTTTGGTAAATTAATTAATTTTACAATAACACAATAAAGGTAAAAATTCATCGTTTAAGTAGTATAAACCAACTATTTATGATGAAACTTTACTCGCAAAAGTCTCCAATGATGGAGCAACCACGACCCGAAATAATTCAATATTTGCTCAACTATTCCCTGCAATTGAGGATAGTTAAAACCAACAAAAACAATCATATTGAATTACATTTGAATTAATGTTCTTTAGAACCCACTTTATAACCTAAAGTGGGTTTTTAGTTAAAAATGCTTTTCTCCCAATTGTTTTTGTGATTACATCCTTTTCTAAATTCCAGCTTCTTGCGGGTGAATATTCCCGACCATAATATATAATTTGTAGATGCAGTTTGTTCCAAAATTTCTCTTGAAATAATCTTTTAGCATCTTTTTCCGTTTGCACCACATTTTTTCCATTGGTTAAATTCCAACGATACATCAACCTATGAATATGAGTATCCACGGGAAAAGTAGGAATGCCAAAAGCCTGGCACATCACCACGCTCGCCGTTTTATGTCCAACCGCCGGTAATTCCTCCAAATCTTTAAAATTTTGAGGGACTTTTCCGCCATGTTTTTCAATCAATATTTTCGACAATCCGTAAATTCCTTTCGCTTTCATAGGAGATAAGCCAACAGGTTTTATTATTTCCCGAATTTCTTCCACCGAAAGTTTTATCATATCATATGGATTGTCGGCTTTGGCAAATAATTTTGGCGTAATTTTATTGACGCCAACATCGGTACTTTGTGCTGACATTAAAACAGCGATTAATAAAGTATAAGGATCTTTATGATGCAGCGGAATTTGCGGATCTGGATATATTTTTTCCAAGGTGTCAATCACAAATTGGACTTTTTCGGCTTTGGTCATCATCGTTTATTTAGAAAGTGGTAAAGTTAGAAAGATTTATTGATTTACGATTTACGATTTATGAATTCAACTTTCAACTTTTAATATTTAACTTCTAATATTCAACTTCTAACTTTTAAACGATTAACTTTCCAACTTTAAAACTCATAAAATGACAACATTAAAAATAGGCGATACCGCACCAAATTTCGAAGCGCTTGACCAACAAGGGAATATTATAAAACTTTCTAATTATAAAGGAAAAAAATTGGTTTTGTTCTTTTATCCGAAGGCTAGCACGTCAGGTTGTACCATGGAAGCTTGCAATTTAAGAGACAATTACCATTCTTTTTTGACAAAAGGCTATGATGTATTGGGTGTAAGTGCAGATTCGGCAAAACGTCAGCAAAATTTTATTGAAAAATACCAATTGCCTTTTCCCTTATTGGCAGATGAGGACAAAAAAGTAATTAATGCTTTTGGCGTTTGGGGACCAAAGAAATTTATGGGAAAAGAATTTGACGGAATTCACAGAACAACTTTTGTAATAGATGAAAATGGAATTATTGAAGACGTAATTACAAAAGTGAAAACAAAAGAACACGCAAGTCAGATTTTAGTTTAGATTATTAGATTTTTGGATTATTTGTATTTTAGATGAATTGTGAAACTTGAAACTTTTAACAGTTAAACAGTTAAACGATTCAACAAATAAACATCACTAAAACTTCACATCCATTTTAATATTCAGCACGCGTTGGGTCATATAATTTGGGATGCCATAAAATTGTTTGGAATACACATCGCGAACCCAAGTATTGGTGATGGCATTTTGCACATCGAACATATTGAATATCTCAAAACCAACGGATAACTCTTTAAAATCACGAAGCCAGCCGCTATTGTATTGGTTTTTTGCATCAGTAAAAACATAGGAAATTCCTATGTCGGCTCTTTTGTAGGCATTTAACCGGTTTTGATATTTATAAGGATCAGAATAGGAGGGAGAACCACCAGGAACACCTGTGTTAAAAACCAAATTTAAGTACATTTTAATGTTTGGGATGTTGGGTACATAATCTTGAAACAACATGCCGAATTTAAAACGCTGGTCGGTTGGACGGGAAATAAAACCTTGGTTGTTCTTATTTTCTTCCGTTTTTAAAAACCCGATGCTTACCCAACTTTCTGTGCCGGGAACAAATTCGCCGTTCAATCTCAAATCAATACCGGTAGCATAAGCATTCGCATCGTTATCTGCGCTATACCGAACCTTTACATTGTCAACCGTATAGGTATTTACATCCGTTAAATGCTTGTAATAAACTTCAGAAACCAGTTTAAAAGGGCGTTCCCATAATTTAAAACTGTAATCATTTCCTATGATTACTTGAATAGATTTTTGCGCATCAACGGTTGGAATTACCATTCCGGAATAATTTCTAAGTTCTTTGTAAAACGGGGGCTGGTTGTACATGCCGCCCGAAATTCTGAAAAGCATATCTTTTTCCCAGTCGGGTTTTATGGAAAACTGGCCGCGCAGACTGTAGCTCGTTTTGTTTCCTTTGTTAGAAATTTGGTCATTTACGCTCCAGTTATGGGAACGAAGTCCAACATTGTACCAGATTTTATGATTGTTCCAAAATGCATTTTTACTGTATTGCGCAAACCAAACCAACCGATTAATAGTAATGTGATTGCTTGCTTTAATACTTTGAAAAGGTAGCAGTTCACCGGTAAATGGTTCGTACGGCTGATTATTTGAGACGAAATTTGGAGGCCGAACGCTAAATCCCAAGGAATCGATTACTTCCCATTCATTTACCCGGTCTTTGGTGTCTTCATTTTGATATTTAATGCCGAAATCTATTTGATGACTGTTCTTTTTAAAAGTGCCATTTATTTCAACATTGTTGATTAAAGCATCTAAATCGTTTCGAGCGTGACTTAATTGTGAGCCAATTCCTTCATAAAAACTGACTTCCCCAAAATTGTCGGAACCAAAATCGCTGTTTACTTCGCCTAAATTATAACTGGCCAAAATATCATAATATTCTTCTTCAAGGGTATGATAGCTTGAGGTGGTTAAACTGACATTTAAATTTTCATTTACCAGATAACTTCCTTTTAAAGCACCAAATAAAGTTTTGAACTTGTCTTTCTCTTGGCCTTCATAATAAACAATTAATTCCTGTGGATTTGTAATTGTTCCAAATTTTGTCCGTCTTGATTTTGGCGTAAAATTGTAATTGTTGAGGGAGAAATTTCCTAGAAAATCTATTTTTAATTTGGGATTAACGGAATAAGACAAAAATGTTTGGGCGTCCGTAAAATTTGGATTTGAAGTTGTCTCGATGTCTTTACTGTTGATAAATAAACTGTTATCTCGGTATCTGACACCCACTAAAGCACTTAATTTATTTTGAAGCATGACACCTTCCACAGTAACGCTTCCGCCCAACAAACTTGCATTTATGGAAGTTGACAATTCTGTGGGCGTTCTGTAGGTAATGTCTAAAACCGAGGAAAGCTTGTCACCATATTTTGCCTGAAATCCGCCTGCAGAAAAATTGACATTTTGCACCATGGCGCTGTTCACAAAACTCAATCCTTCTTGTTGTCCGGACCGCACCAAAAACGGTCGGTACACTTCTATACCATTTACGTATACCAAATTTTCGTCGAAATTTCCACCGCGAACATTGTATTGTGTGCTCAATTCATTGTTGTTATAAACGCCTGGCAACGTCATCAATATGTTTTCTATGCCTTGATTTGCCCCTGGAATTTTTGCAATATCGTTCGGATTTACTTTAATAAAACCTTGTGCATCTTTTTTGATATCTTTTACAATGACTTCATTTATGACTTCAGTTTTAGACTCCAAAATTGGTGAGAATTGTAATGTTTTGTTTTTTTGCAGATTTACGGTTTTAACCATAGTGGTAAAGGAAATATGGCTAAATTTAATCGTAATTTCTGTATTTGCAGGTATTTTCAATAAATATTCCCCATTTTCATCAGAAGTGGTTCCTATATTTAAAAAGGTAATCGCAACGCCTTCAACAGGTGCTTTACTGCTTGTTTTAATAACACCTTTAACAATTGCCGTTTGGGCCGTTATGAGCGTTGATGCCAATAAAAAACACAAGGTTAGCGTTGCAGTTTTTAGCATTTAATTTTATATTTTTCTGAAGAAAGTTGCGTTTAAAGTATTTGTATTTCCAACATTGTCGGTTACCGTTACTTTTAGCTCATGTTTTGAATCAGTAAAAACTTTATCTTTAAAATCATAGGTTAACACACCTGTGGTTACATCATATTCCATTAAAATCCATTGTCCGTCTATTTCGGCTCTGTACGTATTAATGCCCGATTTATAATCGAAAATCTTAACTTTCAGTGTTTCATGGTTCGTTATCCATTGGTCATTTTTGAAATTATGCAACTGAATATTTGGCGCATCCTTGTCTGAAAGCAATGTAAATTTTCCCAATTTTTTTGTTGAAGCATAAAATATTGAATCTTTTTTTACCGTTGATTCATAACTTTTATTTCCTTTTTTATTTATGGAAGCGATATACATTTGTTTTTTTTCGGTTTCAGAATATTTTGACACATCAAAAGTAATGGTATAATTATAATGAATTGGCACATTTGGGTAGTGAACCTTGGCAACAGAATCTACAACATCAAAATCCAGCCATAAATCTGAATAAAAAGTATTTTTCGGAAATGCGACCGTGACGCCATTTTTGCTAAACTGGCTAAATTGTGCAAAACTAATTTTATAAGGCGTTTCAGTTTCTGTTTTTCGAACTAAAATAGGGTCGTTTTTTCCAACAATAGGAATAGAAATTTTTTGTGTATTGCCGCTAAAATCTTTTGCGATAATGTCTACATTATAAGATTTTTTATCTTCAATGGTTAAATACCCATTGTTAACGGAAGCTGCATACATATTTAATTTATTTGAAGGTTCTATAAAACACTTCTGAATTCGTTGTCCCGTTTTCTCAAGCCGTTCATAATCAACCAATAAATTAATGTATTTGTCTTCTGAAAAAGCCAATACGCTTGCCTTAAATTCATGAAATTTTTCTCCATTTACAGAAAGTTCCAAACTGTACAATCCATTTTGATTGCTAGCGTTATCCAGTTGATCATAAGAATTTACACCAAAACCAATTTTTCCAAAAGCAGTTATTTTGTCGGCAAGCAAATCCCCATTATTTAATCTTTTGAATGAAAGCTGTAACGGAATATTAATCTGGTTAATTTGAGAATCATCACTTAAGGAATAGCCTACCAAAGTATTGATTGTTGGGCGTTTAGAATCACTTATTTGAATACCAAAAAGAAACGGGTTGATTGTCTTTTCTGTTGAGGAATCTCTAATTTCAAAATGCAAATGAGGACCCATAAAACCGCCCGTTCTTCCGCTTAATGCAATTATTTCACCTTTTTTAATGGGCAATTCCGAAGCAGAAGGATAAGCCTGAACCTCAAAACTTTCATTTTTATATTGTTGTTTTTTGATATAAGCTTCAATGCGGTCGCTAAATTTTTGTAGATGGCCGTAAACGGTTGTGTAACCATTGGAATGCGTTATATAAATTGCTTTTCCATAACCCCAATGTGCAATTCTTATTCGAGAAATATAGCCATCAGCCGAGGCCAATACATTTAACCCTTCTCTTTGTTGCGTTTTAATATCCAGTCCTGCGTGAAAATGATTAGGTCGCAATTCACCAAAAGTTCCCGATAATATCAAAGGAATATCAAGCGGACTGCCAAAATAGTTTGTTGGATAGGTATTTTGAATGGTAACAGTCGCTTGTCCGTAAGCAAGTATGTTGGAACAGAGAATAAATAGTGCTATTAGTTTTTTCACGAATATTGTTATTTAATTTGTGCTAAAATACTAAATTATATTTTTTATAAAGTTTAAATTATTAATCATTTAGCACAAAAGGTTTTAAGTTTTTTATAAAATACAAAAAAAACAGTTGTAATATTGCATTACTAACACTAACTTTGTATTTATAGTTTAGATTCCTAAAGCAAATATGAGTTCTATAATACAAGTAGTTAATTTAGTCGAAGATAAACTCAAAAAACTTTTAGAAAATTATCATTTTTTGAAGGAAGAAAATGAGTTTTTATTCAATAAAATAGCGTTATTGGAGAATGAGTTGGCAGAAGGAAAGCAAATTTTTAATGAGGTTGAAAAGAAGTACCAAACATTAAAAATTGCGAAAACTATAGAAGGCAGTAAAGAAGACAGAAGGGAAACAAAACTTAAAATAAATGCATTAATTCGTGAAATTGACACTTGTATTGTTCAATTAAGTGAATAAGATCTTTAAAATGGCAGAACCTTTAAAAATAAAAGTAACTATTGCAGGCAGGGTATATCCGATTAACGTGAAAAACGAGAATGAAGAAGAGGGTATGCGAAAAGCGGCAAAGCACATAAATGATTTAGTTACCAAGTTTGAAAAGAATTATGCGGTAAGTGATAAACAAGATGTTTTGGCCATGTGTGCTTTACAATTTGCTTCACTTATTGAAATTAGCGCCATTAATAAAGATCAGGATATGATAGAAGTGACAGAAAAAATTAGTAAATTGGGTGCGTTAATTGATACGCATTTAGAAAAATAAGTTCTTTAAATAAATTAAATAATAATAATACTGCCTACATTAGTTATTGTTTGTTAAACTCAACATTATACCTTTATAAAGGATGAGTCTTAATTGCGAAAGCAAGCCGTTTTAAACGGATCCTTGACCAATTAGTTAATCCTAAACTTGTTTAAAGGAGTTTACAAGACCTCTCTAATGTAGGTTTTTTTATACATAAAACTGAAATATGATAGATTATATAATGCCAATTATTGTTGGTATAGCAATAGGGTTAGCAATAGGCTACGTAATAGCCAAAATGCTGGAAAAAACGAAAGCAACTAAAATTTTAAGAAATACAAGAAAGGAAGCCGCAACAATTATTAAAGAGGCTCAAATTGAAGCCGAAGCGACCAGAAAAGACAAGATTTTACAAGCCAAAGAAAAGTTTATTGAGCTAAAATCTGAACACGAAAAAGTGATTATTGCCAGAGACCGTAAAATAGCTGAAGCTGAAAAACGCGCACGTGATAAAGAATCCCAAATTTCTCAGGAACTCGATAAAAACAAAAAATTGAATCTTGATATTACCACAAAAATGAGTGAGTACGATAAAAAAGTGGAATATTACGATCGAAAAACGGAAGAAGTTGACAAGCTTCATCGCAAGCAGGTTGACCAACTTGAAGTTATCTCAGGATTATCTGCTGTAGATGCCAAAAAAGAATTGATCGCTTCTCTAAAAGAACAGGCGAAATCTGATGCGATGGCGAGCATTCAGGAAACTATTGAAGAAGCCAAATTAACAGCGCAACAAGAGGCGCGTAAAGTCATCTTAAATACCATTCAACGCGTTGGCGTTGAACAAACTGTTGAAAACTGTGTCTCCGTATTTAACATAGAATCTGACGATGTAAAGGGACGAATTATAGGTAGAGAAGGTCGAAATATTCGTGCATTGGAAGCAGCTACAGGCGTTGAAATTATTGTAGACGATACGCCGGAAGCCATTATTTTATCTTGTTTTGACCCAGTTAGAAGAGAAATAGCCCGTTTGGCATTGCACAATTTAGTGACCGACGGACGAATTCATCCTGCTCGTATTGAAGAAGTTGTAAAAAAGACTGAAAAACAAATTCAACAGGAAATTATTGAAATTGGGAAACGTACCGTAATTGATTTAGGGATTCACGGTTTACATCCGGAACTTATAAAAACCATCGGACGAATGAAATATCGTTCTTCTTATGGCCAAAACTTATTACAACATTCACGTGAAGTTGCCAATTTGTGTGGATTGATGGCCGCAGAATTAGGCTTAAACGCCAAATTGGCCAAAAGAGCCGGTTTATTGCATGATATTGGAAAAGTACCGGAAACAGAAAGTGAATTGCCTCACGCTTTATTGGGAATGCAATGGGCTGAAAAATACAATGAAAGTGCTGAAATTTGCAATGCGATTGGAGCTCACCACGATGAAATTGAAATGAAAACTTTGATTGCGCCAATTGTGCAAGTTTGTGATGCTATTTCTGGCGCCAGACCAGGTGCTCGTCGTCAAATTTTGGATTCTTATATTCAACGTTTAAAAGATTTGGAAGACATCGCATTCGGATTTACAGGTGTTCAAAAAGCTTATGCTATTCAGGCAGGAAGAGAATTGCGCGTAATTGTTGAAAGTGAAAAAGTAACTGACGCCAAAGCTGCAGAACTTTCTTTCAGTATTTCACAAAAAATACAAAATGACATGACGTATCCAGGTCAGGTTCGTGTAACTGTAATCAGGGAAACCAGATCGGTAAACATTGCCAAATAAATTTACTGTTGCAAATACCTAAAGAAACCGCATTTGCGGTTTTTTTATGGACTTGAGTTTTCGCTTTGATTTTATCAACACAAATCAAAAATATTTTTTACATTTACTTTATTAAAAATTTAAAATAAACAATTAAATCATATCATTATGGCAAAAAGTCAGGACGCGAAAAAAAACGTCAAAAAAGAACCGCTTAAATCAGCAAAAGAAAAAAAAGAAGCAAAAAGAGATAAGAAAGCAAAAAGAGATTAATTCTTTAAAAAAAACCTCGTTTAGAAATAAATGAGGTTTTTTATTTAAAAGTTAAAAGTACAAAGTTCAAATTAATATTTTAGGTAATAGGCAATTAGAAATTATCAAGTCGTAGGCTTATGATGGCAATTCCATGTTTGTCTGCCAACTCATTTTCTGAAATTCCTGGTCCGATTGAGAATTGAATACTTTCAATTTTATTGATATCAAATTCTGAAGATAGCTGATGTTCCAAATAATAAGGTAAAAAGCTTGGGTATGGTCTTGGTAAAGTAACCGTTCTTAAAGGATTTAGATTTGACAATGACATTTTATAATCACTTGTTTCTGTTCCAATTTCTATAATTTTCCCGAATGATGAACCATCATTCATCACAAAAGCAATTTGCAATTTACAAGGTTTATCATTCAATGACCTTCCTTTAAAAATGAAGTTTTTCATTGAAGACAGATCATTTTTTCTGCCTTCAATTTTATCCAAAATGAAATGTTTAAAGCTATAATCGTAAATTGGTTTTGCATTCAGATTTTCAACATCAACTTCAAACAATTTTTCAAGATTCATTTGATATTCTGCCTCGCCAGCATTTTTTGTGGGAACCAATTGAAATGATTTTCGCCATTCTCTTACCAGTAAATCGGAATCATTTGCTGCGTTGAAAAGATGTATTGGGTTTGAATTTGGAACCACACGCACATGAAAAGTATTTCTGTCATAAAAATCCCAATCGAAAGGACGACCTATTTTACCGGCAGGATAGGTGGTGTAACTATCTTCATTGTGTTTTACTATAATATGATATGATAAAAAACCGGACTTTATTATTTCAGCTGGAATGGTTGCAGAATAAGCGTAAGCGCTAGTATTTTCCATTTCATAAAATTCACTTTTATTGCCAGAATAAACTGCCAATTGCAGAACTTGAGGTTCATTTGGCGCAATATAATTTACTTTAATTGTTAAAGGCATTTTTTCAGAAACTTCATTCTCCGGGGTGTGTTTAAACCACGGTTTGGTTACAGTTGTTTCAGGCGCATAAAAATCGCTTAGCTTGCCAAAACCAAAATGATCATTGGCCGTCCAATTTTTTGAAACTCCTTTTTTGCTTAGGATATAAGTTCCGGGCGTGATTGAAAAATAGGCGTTTTCAACTATTTTGGAAACTGAATTCCCTTCATTAACAGATTCCAAGCTGAATTGTGAACCCAAGTTTTGAAGATTAATTTCCATTATATGGCTTTTCCAGTTGATAACGCCTATTGTTTTTTCTGGACTGTTTCTTCCGAAAGGATTGTCTACCCAAACGGCATCGGGCATTACTTCCAATCGCCAAACTCCATCCTCAATTTTATCTAAAAAATAAACGCCTAAACCGTCGTATTTTATCAAATTAGAATTTCCAAATCCGGCAATCTTGCTTAATTTAGCTTCATTCACAGGTTTTGCATTGGTATTATTTGTGTAAATAAACTTAGTTTCTGCATTGTATTCCGCCAAATCATCATGGTAATTCACTTTAAAATTGTCAAAAGTTAAATTTTGAGGATATTTTCCGTAGTCTTTATTCATGGGGATTTGATGAAAAACTTCGGAAGAGATCATTAAGCTCAAAGCCTTTTGAGGCGTGTAAGCCAAGTTCATATAATGCGTGTTATATTCGGTATTTGTTGAAGCCAAATAGGTTGGGTCATAAGCAAAATGGGTGGCCAATTGAATGCCGGCTTCCCTAAAACTTCTGGCCATTGACGGATAAATGTAAGATTTTCCCACATCGGCGGCGTCAAATTCATATACGTATTTTGCGCCGTGGTATTTTTTTATGGTTTCATCAAAAGGAATATTGTAATCGTCGGTATTCGGGAGTAAATTTCCTGGAATTTCACGCTGATAGCCCAAGCCTGTGGCGTACCATTGAAATGTTCCTCCTTGAATTCCAGCTTTAAAATAGGCTTCTGCCAAATGAACGGAATGGCTGATATTGTATAAAATAGGTTTTTTAGTGCCGCTTTTTCGCATGGATTTAACCATTCCTTTTATAAAATTGGTCACTTTTTTTTCACTTCCTCTGTGATGCGGTTCATTGCTTATTTCAAAAGCAATAATATTTGGATCATTTTTGTAGGCCAAACCTGTATACGGATTCACATGGTTTAAAAATTGAAACAAATAATTTTGTTGTGCATTAATGGCTGCCGGGTTGGTAAGGCTATTGTCTTTGCCGTATTTATGCGAAAAACCAAGTGTATTTTCATCAGGTTCTGGCCAACCGTTTCCCCAAAAAGCAATAGGAGTTATGACTGCACGAATTCCTTTGTCTGCTAATTTTTTCATCAAAAAATCGAAAGTGTCTAAATGTTCATTTGCAATCAAGTTTCCCAAGGTGTCGCTTATTTCGGTGTCCCAAACATGAGTGCGATACAAATCGAATCCCAACCGGGAAAAATGGTACACATCATTTTCAATGGCTTTTTTAGGATCAATACCCATTTTTTTTGCAGAACGATAAGCGTGTGCAAACGGAACCGTATAATTTACGCCAAAACCTTGAACTTCTTTGTTGGATAATTCCCATCTCATCACACCATTTTTGTCGACAAACACATCACCTTTTGGTGTACTGTTTTGCCCAAATAAAGTATTGAAATTTAATAGAGATATGATGAATAAAGTATTTAAAACGGATTTGTAAAAAGTTGTTTTTGGTTCCATCAATGGTTGTTTTTATCTTGTATAAGATATGAATGTTTTAGATAAAATTCCGCACTTCATCTTTAATAAAAGCCAAGGCAGTTGTTGATGGTGCCGAACTATTTAAGATTCTTTTAATAATGGCTTCGCGCAATTCTTGGGCTGTGTTTACAGTCTCTTCTTCCGCTGTTTTTTGGATGATGAGAATTGTGGCATTTTTGGCGGACATAATAACGCTCCAACATTTGTCAGAAATATAGATTTGCTGTGCAAGATTGTGCTCAAACTCCTGCTCAATGGTATTGATTAAACTTTGGGAATAGGCATTGATGTCGTTATTGACAGAAGTAATTCTCAAAACCAATTTTGAAGGATTTATACGCTCTAAAAATAAAGCCATTCTTTCATAGGCTTGCAGTCTAATAGGCAAAGACTGTTTTTGATTCTCTCTTAAAAGTGACAATCTTAATTTTCTTTCTTCGTTTTTGGTATGCGCAAGAAAAAAATAATAAGCGACAGCGCCTGTAACAAAAGAAGGAATTGTATAGCTCAACAATTCTATAATATTAGTATTTTCCATAATTTTTGTAAATATTGTTCAAATTTATCTTAAGTAAAATTAATTTCATAGCTTTAACTGATAATTGTCACTATTAATATGTTCCTAACCCTATATTTTTGTTGAATAATAACTGTAAGTATTTGTTATTCAATGTGTAACAATTGTTACAAAGCTAAAAATTCATTAAATAAAACAAGATAAATAATCAATTATGAAAAACATTTTTAAATTAGCAGTATTACTTTTATCAACTTCCCTTTTTGCGCAAGCAGGACATATTATGCAAGGTGTAGGTTCTGTTAACATGTCTATGGGTGGCGCTGCAACTGCACAACCGCTGGATATTAGTGGCGCATTACTATGGAACCCGGC
>JAAFHC010000247.1 GCA_010906935.1 Gelidibacter sp. | reverse complement strand
TGTTTTTTTGGCATTATTTTAAGATTGCTAATTTGTGTCTGCAATATTAGCGCAGTAGATTTGCTCAAATACTAAAAAAATACAAAAATGAAGACAGTACTTAAATTGATGGTTTTTGCCTTAATTTCAAGCAATGCATTTGCGCAATTTACACAAGCACCATTGCCTTACGCTTATGATGCATTGGAACCTTTTGTGGATGCCCAAACTATGGAAATTCATTATTCTAAGCACCATGCAGGATATGTAAATAACCTAAACAAAGCTTTAAAAGATGCGGGATTGGAAAAAAACACCGATATGAATGCCATTTTAGGAAATATGTCCAAGTATTCAACGGTCATCAGAAACAACGCAGGAGGCCATTACAATCATACCTTGTTTTGGAATGTGCTAACGCCAAATAAAAACACAAAATCATCTGTTGAGTTGGCTGCAGCTATTGAAATAACTTTTGGCAGCATGGAAGCTTTTAAAACCCAATTAACGCAAGCAGCTGCCACACGTTTTGGATCGGGATGGGCTTGGTTGGTGGTAACGTCAGATCATAAATTGGTTATTACGTCAACACCAAATCAGGACAATCCGCTTATGGATGATGCGCCTGTAAAAGGAACGCCTATTTTTGCTATCGATGTTTGGGAGCACGCCTATTATTTGAAATACCAAAACAAACGCGGGGATTATTTGCAATCCATTTGGAGTGTGATTAATTGGGATGAAGTAAGCCGTTTGTATGCACAAGCGCAAGTAAAATAAAGTCAGGAAACTTATATAAAACTATAAAAAAGAGACACGCCGTGTCTCTTTTTTATGGTTCAAAAAAATTTATTCAGCTTCAACAATGATCACTTTTGGATCAATATCATCGGCACCGTGGGTTAGTTTTTTCAATTTTTTAACGAACAGCACCAATAACAGTCCGAAGGAAACACAAAAGATCAATACACCCATAAAAATGGTTAATTCACCGGCACTTTGCGCTGCTTCACCTACATAACCAGCCACTTTATTTCCCACACCCGAAACCATAAAATAAGCGCCCATCATTAGCGAGGCATATTTTAACGGCGCCAATTTGGTAATAAACGACAAGGCCACCGGTGAAATGCTCAATTCACCAACAACATGCAACAAATAAGCACCAAACATCCAGTAAATTGAAGCTTTTCCATCTAAAGAAGAAGCGGTTTCAATCGCAGCTCCCGCCAATAATAAAAACCCAAAACCTGTGATGATGGTTCCGATTCCCATTTTAAACAACGAAGAGCTTTCCCTTCCTATTTTCCGCCACTTGGTCCAAAAATAGGCCACAGGAACTCCCAATAAAATCACGTAAAAAGCATGCAAAGCCTGTAATGTAAAAAACTGGTAGGCACTTCAAAACCAAACATCACCCTGTCAATCTTGTCTCGAGCGTACAAATTCATCAATCCGCCCGCTTGTTCATAAGCGCCCCAAAAAACAATCACTATAACAAAGGATAAAATCAATACAATCATTCTGTCTTTTTCTATGGAAGTAAGCGGTACTTTTTTATTTGTGCCACTTTCTCTTTGAACAGGCACAAAATTCCCCACAGTGGTCAAATATTTTTGTCCCCATACATACACTATTTGTCCCAATGCCATACCAATTCCGGCCAAACCAAAACCATAATGCCAATTAATAACTTCACCTACATAACCAACCAGTAAAGGCGCAGCAAATGCACCAATATTGATACCGATATAAAATATGGTAAAAGCAGAATCTCTTTTTAAATCGCCAGTTTGGTATAAGCCGCCAACCATAGAAGAAATGTTTGGTTTTAAAGCGCCAACGCCTAAAATAATAAAAACAATTCCGGTGTAAAATGCCCATATTTCATCAAAAGCCAATATAAAATGACCAATGCACAGCAAGACACCGCCTACCATGACCGCTTTTTTCTGCCCCAACCATCTGTCTGCCAATAAACCTCCGGGAACCGACATCACATAAACCATCATGGTGTACCATCCATACAATTCCAAAGCCGAAACTTTGTCCCAACCCAATCCGGCATTGGCTTCAGTGGTTTTTGCGGTTAAGTAAAGAATAAAGATGGCGCGCATTCCGTAGTAAGAAAAACGCTCCCACATTTCAGTAAAAAATAAAATATAAAGTCCTTTTGGGTGGCCCCACAATGTTTGGTTTGGCATAAATCTCAAAATTTTTGTGCCGTAAATATACTATTTTAAAACTTTATGGATAGTTTTTATGATAGTTGCCTAAAATTTCAAATTCAGTATCAGAATTGAGTCAATTTTCTATATATTTGGGCTTTTTATAATAAACGCTGCGATGCAAATAAAAATGACGCTGTTTTTAGTTTTTATGACTGCTTCAACTTTCGGACAGGAAATTGGGCATGTTAAAAATGGAAAACATTCGGTAAAACTCTTAAAATCGGAAAATTTATTTTCCTGGGTGTATTCTGATGTAAATTCAAGAACAAAACACATGGAGAAATCATTTAATTTCCCCAATAAAGAAACCATTTATAACATCATTATTGAAGGTTTTGAAAACATGAATAATCACCAAATCATTGTCCAAACCGACCAGGATACCATAGTGAAATTTGAATATAAAAAGATAAAAGGAGAGATGCTGTTAAATATAAATCATAGCAATATAAACAGTAAAACAGCGGGAACGAGTACTTCTTTAAGCAGGGAACAATTGGCGGTCCTTTTTGGAAAACAAGCATAAAAATTATTACGGCTCCATAGTTCAAGGGATAGAATAAAAGTTTCCTAAACTTTAGATCCAGGTTCGAATCCTGGTGGAGTCACGAATAAATCAACAAAAAGTTGAAAATGAAGTGAGCAAAAAAAATAAAGCTTGCTTTATTTTTTTTTGTAAACTGCGTTTTCTTTTGTTGATTTTCAAAGCGGACTTTTCTCAGGAACATCGGAGATAATCCTGACAGAGTCGCATTTTTAAGGCTCAAGTTGAAGTGAGCAAAAAAAACAAAGCTTGCTTTATTTTTTTTTGTAAACTGAGTTTTCTTTTGTTGATTTTCAAAGCGGACTTTTCTCAGGAACATCGGAGATAATCCTGACAGAGTCGCATTTTTAAGGCTCAAGTTGAAGCAAGCAAAAAAAACAAAGCTCGCTTTATTTTTTTTTGCAAGCTGCGTTTTCTTTTGTTGATTTTCAAAGCGGACTTTTCTCAGGAACATCGGAGATAATCCTGATTGAATCACTATTATAAGTTGAAAATAAAGCAAGCCAAAAAACAAAGCTCGCTTTATTTTTTTTGTTTTCTTTTGTTGATTTTCAAAGCGGACTTTTCTCAGGAACATCGTAGATAATCCTGATTGAATCACTATTATAAGTTGAAAATAAAGCAAGCAAAAAAAACAAAGCTTGCTTTATTTTTTTTGTAAACTACGTTTTCTTTTGTTGATTTTCAAAGCGGACTTTTTCAGGAACATCGTAGATAATCCTGATTGAACTACATTTTTATGGCAATAATCAATTAAACAGTTAAACAAATAAACAAATAAACAAATAAACAATTAGGAAATAGGCAAGACTACAAGACCAATTTGCCCCTGCATCTTTTTGCCAATTTAAAATATTGCCTTTTTACGGTATTAATTAAGTGTGACTTGTTAATCTTAATTCAAATAAATTTTTAAATTTCTTAACGTACCCGTAAAGGTATAATATTCATGAACAATATGTAATATGTACCCATTCGGGTATAATATGGTGATATTTTTATAAATATGTACCCTATAAGGTATAATTCAAAATATATTTACTATATTCGTACCCTATAAGGTATATAAATAGTATGAAAAGCTTAAATGAATTTGTTAGAGCCAAAAGGAAAACTTTGAGATTAACTCAGGAAGAACTTTCCAATAAAGCTGGGGTTGGTCTCAGATTTGTTAGAGAATTAGAAAGAGGGAAGCCAACTTTAAAATTGGACAAGGTCAATCAAGTGTTAAAGCTTTTTGGATATGAATTAGGACCAGTTCAATTAAATAGAAATAATTTATTAGATGAAAATAGCTAGCGTATATATGTACGATTTTTTGGCAGGGACACTTGTTGAAGATGATGAAGGATACCATTTTAAATATGATGATGAGTATTTAAAAAGGGAGAGTCCTGAAGCTATTAGTTTGACACTTCCATTAACTGAAAATACCTATGACAGCAATGTGTTATTTCCATTTTTTGATGGATTAATACCAGAAGGTTGGTTATTAGACATAGCAGAGAGAAATTGGAAAATTGATGTTCGAGATAGAATGAGTTTATTGTTAGTGACTTGTAGAGATTGTATTGGTGCTGTTTCTATTCAACCAATTGAAAAGAGTGATGAAAAAAAATAAATGTTTATTTTGCTATAAAGAGCTAACCAAGGAGGATGAAAATTTTCCATCTGGTAAAGTTGGGTATCACGTTTCTTGTAGTAAGAAAATGTTTGGAAAAGCAATTCCACCTGAGTTTCCTTATGCTGAAAAGGACATGGTGAAATTGGCGGAACAAGTTATAAAGAGTCAAAGGACAATTACTGGTGTTCAACCAAAGTTATCTCTGGGGATTCAAAAATTCAAAGACAAGAATATCACTGAACGATTCACAATTGTTGGAGTTTTCGGTGAATATATCTTAAAACCACAATCAGAAGTATACAATAATCTACCAGAAATTGAAAGTTTGACAATGCATCTTGCAGAGATAGCCAAAATAAGCACTGTTAAACATTCATTAATCCGATTACAATCAGGTCAATTGGCATATATAACAAAAAGGATTGACAGGTCTAATGGGGGGAAATTTCACATGGAAGATATGTGTCAATTGACTGAAAGATTAACCGAGCATAAGTATAAAGGCTCTTATGAGCAAATTGCAAAAGTAATTTTGAAGCATTCAGAAAATCCTGGTTTGGATGTTAATAATTTTTACGAGTTGGTGCTATTTAGTTTTTTGACTGGAAACAATGATATGCATTTAAAAAATTTTTCTTTATTAAAGAAGGATGGAAATTATAATTTATGTCCTGTATATGATTTGGTTGCTTCAGAATTGATTGTAGAAGGAGATGATGAGGAATTGGCTTTAAATTTAAATGGAAAAAAGAAAAAATTAAAGCGAAAGGATTTTGAAGAGGCTATGAGGAGTGCAAAAATAGAAGAAAAGGCAATAGCTAATATATTTAAAAAAATAGCAAAGTTATTACCAAAATGGCATGATTTTATCGAATTGAGTTTTTTGCCAGATGAAGTCAAAATAGAATACCATCAATTGATTAATTCAAAGTCAATGCAAATGGGATTGTTATGAGAGTTAAGTTAAATTTATTTTGATTTGGAAAAATAAAAATAACAATCAATAGCTACTGATATTGTTTTAATATAATAAGCAGAAATAATTCAGCCCATTCTTAGCGCTTAAATTTTCATTTAAGTGAACATTTTTTCTAAAATCTTTCCATAATAAATCTAAATGTAATTAAATTGAATGGTAATAATAGCTGATATTTATTTTATAACAATTAGGCAAAAGAAAAAAGGCAATAGGCATTAGGCAACAAGCGAATAGCTAAAGAAAAG
>JAAFHC010000246.1 GCA_010906935.1 Gelidibacter sp. | reverse complement strand
GATTAACTTCAAAATATACAACGGATTATCACATATTGCAAACGCACGCAAGAGCAAAGTATTCCGTTCATTGTTCCTCGTTTTGGCGCTCCGCAAATGTCATTTCAAATCATAATTTTCTCACACACAACCAACAACAAATATCAACTTTCCAATAACCAAAGCGGAGCACACACCACTCGTCACGCTTCACTGCATAAATTGCCCTTGCCTCTCCCCGACGCATCAAAAACACCGCCACCCTTGCGTGTACCACGTAGTTGTTGCACGCACTTATGCCGATGGCAACGTGCTATTGCCACAACACCCTCGCTCAACTTCGCTGGCGGCTCGCTTAAATGCTACCGCATTTATAGCTGCGCATTTAATCGATAATTTTAACCTTAAACACAGTTTTTAATAAATATTTACGTGCCTCATCATCTGTAATTAATGGCATCTTTTTCTTAGCAATATCCTTTTTTCTCATAAGTAATTTAGCTTCGATAGCACTTAATCTGTTTTCAATATTTGTTAATTTATCCAAGATAACTTCTAAAGGATTTTCCATAATTCTAATTTTTTATATAGGTGTCAAAAATAAAAAAAGTAAGTAAAATTATTTGGCTTCCATCAGCCAACACTTTTGGCTATAAAGTTCAAGCCCTACGGGTTTTTAAAAAAATCTCCACCCTATTAAAATCTCGATTTAAAAAACATATTAGCCGGGTCGTATTTTTTCAAAAAAACTTGACAGCCAGCCCCCGCCAACACCTAAACTACTTTCTTTTTTTCTTTTTTCTTTTAAAAATGATTTGTGAGCGCAGCGAAGCATAATTTTAATTGCGTCGCTATGTCAACTTTTGAAATCAAAACACACCGAACCGGAAGGACCTATTCCGAACCACACTTTTTTATTTTAAACAAAGGCCTGAACAGTGGCAAACCGATGCCGGAACCCTGCCCGAATTGCTTTGTGATCACAGTAAATTCCGATGAACTCCGGGAATCGTTGTTTTACTTGTGTTTATCCCTGAAAATTGGCAGGT
The DNA here is from genome assembly GCA_010906935.1 of Gelidibacter sp. Lineage (GTDB taxonomy): Bacteria > Bacteroidota > Bacteroidia > Flavobacteriales > Flavobacteriaceae > Lutibacter. The sequence continues at coordinate 1,799 of JAAFHC010000246.1, read as the reverse complement.
ATTTCACATACTATTTAAAAGGAAGTGTCATTCCATTTATTTGCATAACGGATACAAAAACTGTTATTAAAACAGCTCTGCAAAATAATGAGCAGCTTCATTGGAAACTTAAAATTGAAAAATTAAAGAAAATAGATGTTTTTGAGCAAAACCTTAAAATGCAATTAAGGCTTATCAATGATTTAAAAGTCGCTTTACTGACAAATTAACAGTAAAAAAAGATTCTATAAAAAGCATTAAATTATTAGCAATGCAAAATGATGCAAAACTCTGAAACAAAACCCATTACAATAGATTTGCATAATAGTTGCCTTATATTACGCAGGATTGGAAAAGCTTCAGGCCAAAGCCGTACCAAGTCCAAATAATTTTTGTTTAATTTAATACATATTCACAATGGGAAAAATATCTCAGGGAATTTTAGGCGGTTTTTCAGGTAAGGTTGGTAACGTTATCGGTGGAAGCTGGAAAGGAATTGATTACATCAGGATTAAACCTACAAGTGTAGCCAATCCACGAACTAAAGGTCAGGTAAACCAAAGAACAAAGTTTACTGCAACCTTAGAATTTTTGCAACCAATTCAACCATTTATTAAAGTTGGATATAAAAATCTTGCAATAAAACAAACAGCGTTTAATGCTGCAATGTCTTATGTTTTGAACAATGCCATTACAGGTATTGAACCTGATTTCGTAGTTGATTATCCAAATGCATTGGTTAGTAAAGGAACACTTTCCGGAGCTTTAAATCCAACAGTTGATCTTACATCACCAAATGAGGTAACTTTTAATTGGGATGACAATTCTGATCAAGGAAATGCAAACCTAACTGATAAATCAATGTTATTGATTTACAATCCTTCACAAAAGGAATCTATCTCAGTTTTGAGCGGAGCTGCAAGAAATGTTGGAACCGAAGTAATTTCTATTCCGGCAACTTATGCTGGAGATACTGTAGAGCTTTTTATGGCTTTCATTTCAGAGGATGGCTACAAGGTGTCAAACAGTGTTTATTTAGGTTCTGGAGTTGCCAATTAGAGTTTAATTAATTAATTTACAAACCGCTCACTTTTGGGCGGTTTTTTTATGCAAAAAATTTTAAGTATTTCTTATTTGGAAAGCCTTATTCTAATTCCTCTTATTTGTTCCCTATCAGCACTTATTCTTGAATGATTGTTGTCTATTTGTTGCCTATTATAATAAAAGCCTTTATATAAAAGGAAAATTACATATTGTATCGGAAAGTAATTACCTAAAAAACCAACAAAGTTGTTTTACTTACATTATATCAGATTAGTTTTTATTATTCTTATTTCTTCTTTGCTCCTCTTGCATTACTTTTTCATTTTTAGCCGCGTCATTTAATAGTTTTTCTTGCCTTAAGCTTTGTTTAATGCTTTTTCGCATTTCAGGAGTTATCATTTTTTGATTTACCTTAACAACAGTTTCATTATTAAGATATTCACTTTTGCTCAAGCTGAATGAAGTTGAATCAGTATTGGAAAGTGATAAATAATACTTGTTCAATTTTTCTATGTTTTCTCTTTGCACAGCAATATAATCACTCCCAATTGCTTTTTTAAAAACGATTTGTTGTCCGTTAAAGCCAATTAAATTGCTTATTTCGTTATTTGTGTCCAGCATAAAATATGTTATACTGTCTGTCCTATATTCTGAAAAGAGCATATATTTATCCATCTCTTCTATATCAATGGTTTCTCCCACCAACGGGTGAAGGGTAACTATATTTTCCTGAGCTTTTAACTGAATTTGCACTGCAAAGAATATTGCAATTAGTA
>JAAFHC010000245.1 GCA_010906935.1 Gelidibacter sp. | reverse complement strand
CAGGAAATAGGGTTGGAGATGTTGGTTATGCAATTCAACATTATTGTGAAAAACACGGGTATGGAATTGTAAGGGAATTGGTTGGCCATGGTTTGGGGAAAGCAATGCATGAAGATCCTGAAATGCCAAATTATGGTTACAGAGGAAAAGGAAAAAAATTTGTGGAAGGAATGGTGGTTGCCATTGAACCCATGGTGAATTTGGGAACACACCAAATTAACCAATTACAAGATGGTTGGACAATTTTAACCAAAGACGGTAAACCAAGTGCGCATTTTGAGCACGATGTTGCCATTATTAACGGAAAACCAGAATTGCTTTCAACATTTAGCTACATTTATGAAGCTTTGGGCATTGAAAGTGATGAAGAGATGGAGTTCAGACAATAAAATAATAAAATAGATGATTCAGGAAATTTCCAACATTGAACAAAAAGAAATCATAAAAGGTTTTAAAGGAAGGTTTGTTCATGCCAATAGTTTTACCATTGCTTTTTGGGAGATTGAAGAAGGTGCCATTTTGCCTGAACACGCACATATTCATGAACAATCTACCCAAGTGATTGAAGGAAAGTTGGAATTGGTTGTTGACGGTGTTTCCACAATTTTGGAGCCCGGAATGATTGCCAGTATTCCTTCAAATGTTATTCATAGCGGAGAGGCATTGACAAATTGTAAAGTAACAGACGTGTTTTCTCCAACAAGGGAAGACTATAAATAAGTGGAAAAATTATTCAGATTCATACTCAATAAAATACCGCGCCCAATACTTATAAAAGCGAGTTATTGGGTAAGTCCGTTCATGGCAATCCACTTAAGAGGCTCTCGTTTTACTGACCCAATTGACGGCAAAAGTTTCAGTAGTTTTCTGCCTTATGGCTATGGCAAGCAGCGAAAAAATGCTTTGGCACCCGGCACACTTTCGTTGGAACGTCACCGATTGCTATGGTTGTATTTAAAAAATGAAACTGATTTTTTTACGGCTTCAAAAAAGGTATTGCACATTGCGCCTGAACAATGTTTTTTAAAACGGTTTAAAAATCTGAAAAATTTGGATTATTTAACCGCCGATTTATATTCACCAATCGCTGATGTTAAAGCGGATATTACAAATTTACCTTTTGAAGAAAATGCTTTCGACATTGTTTTTTGCAATCATGTTTTAGAGCATATTGAAGATGACAAAAAAGCAATGAGTGAATTATACCGGGTTTTAAAACCTGGCGGAATGGGCATTTTTCAAATTCCGCAAGATCTAGACAGAGAAAAAACCTATGAAGACTTTTCAATAACCAATCCAGATGAGCGCACCAAACATTTTGGCCAATATGACCACGTTCGTGTTTACGGAAAAGATTATTTTAACCGTTTAAGAGCTGTTGGATTTATAGTTGAAGAAGTAAATTATTCAGAAAAAATTTCTGCTGAACTTATTGAAAAATACTGTTTAACGAAAGATGAAATTTTACCTGTCTGTTTTAAATAATTCAATTGTCGAAATTATCGGATTTATAAGTTTGCATTTCTCCTTTTTCATCAACATAAATTAAAAAGGCTTCTAATTCGGGATGGTTTTTTAAAAAAGCTGTCGATTTCTCAAATCCCATTTCCATAAAAGCGGTGGCATAACCGTCAACATCCGCACAATCCGATTTTGAAATTACCGATGCGCTCAGTAAATTGCTTTCTTTGGCAAAGCCTGTTTTCGGATTTATGGTGTGCACATATTTTGTACCGTCTTCCTTAACCTTAAATTTTCTGTAATTCCCTGAAGTGGCAATGGATTCATCTTTAAGTTCAATCACAGTTGCAAAAGAACGGGTTCCGTCGGTATTCGGATTTTCGATGGCTATTTTCCAAGGCAAACCTTTTTCATTTTGGCCTCTTGCCCTAATTTCTCCGCCAATTTCAACCATATAATTTGCAACGCCATTTTTTTCGAACATTCTGCTAATCATATCAACCAAATAGCCTTTGGCAATAGCATTGAAATCCAAATAAATTTCTGGATATAATTTTTTTATTTTTCCGTTTTCGAGTTTTACTTTATCATAACCCACAAATTTTAAAAGTGCTGTAACCTTTAGAGAATCCAAATCTTCAATAGGTTTTTCTGGTCCAAATCCCCAAGCATTCACTAAAATACCAACAGTTGGGTCAAAAGCGCCTCCAGTTTCTTTATAAATTTTTTCTGATTTTATGAAAACCTCTTGTAAATTGTCATCAGCTAAAACCGTGGTATCTCCTTTATTTATTTTTGAAAGATCTGAAGTTGGAATATAGGTGGAAGCAGATTTGTTTATTACTGCAATTAAACTGTCGATCTTGGTTTCATAATTGTTGCTTCCT
>JAAFHC010000244.1 GCA_010906935.1 Gelidibacter sp. | reverse complement strand
CAAAAAACGGATTGCGATTGTTGTTGACATTTGATAAAATTACTTCGGTAAACAAAGCCTTGGCAACGCTTCAAAAAATTTAAACATTGAAAAAACAACACCTAAAACATATTACAGAACTAAACATTGCTGTACTGCTTGTGAGCACATCTGGTGTTTTGGGCAGGTATATTTCAATGCCGCCACCAGTTACTATTTGGTGGCGCTGTGTTTTTGCAGCCGTAATTTTAGGTGCTTTTTGCTGGCATAAAAAAATAGATTTAAAAATTGCAAACAAAAGAGACTTTACAACCATTATTTTAAGCGGTTTGCTTTTTGGCGCGCATTGGGTAACTTATTTTTACGCACTTCACCTTTCAAACGTTGCAATTGGCATGCTTTCCTTATTTACCTATCCGGTTATAACCGCATTGTTGGAACCGCTGTTTTTTAAAACAAAATTGAACAAGAAACATGTCGTTCTAGGTTTATTAGTTCTTATTGGAATTTACTTTTTGGCACCCGAATTTAATCTAGAAAACAACCAAACAAAAGGTGTTGTTTTCGGACTTATATCAGCTGTTTTTTATGCGATTAGAAATATCTTAATGAAGCAGAAAATAGCAAGTTATCATGGATCTATGCTTATGTTTTATCAAATGGTGATTATTACACTTGTTTTATGGCCAGTACTTTTTGTTTTTGAAGTAAATCCAACAATTAACGATTGGCAGGCTTTACTTGTTCTGGCATTGTTGACAACGGCAATTGGACATACACTTTTTGTAATGAGCTTTAAAAATTTCTCCATAAGCACCGCAAGTATTATGAGCAGTGTTCAACCAATTTACGGCATCATATTTGGGATGTTATTATTAAATGAATTTCCGGCTTATAGCACATTATTCGGCGGATTTTTAATTCTTACAACCGTTGTAATCGAAAGTATTCATTCACATAGAAAAGCATAACATGGAATTTTTTAGAATTATTGACAAACAAGCTACTGAAGAACAACTTCAAGAAAAAATAAGCCCGCAAAGTATAGAAGAATTTACAGAAACGATGCTGTTTATTGAAAGTGTTGAAAACAATTTTATTGGATTGACGCTTTGGGGCGAATTCAATATTAGTTACGATAAAATAAATGGCGGTGTTCGGTTTGCTTTATTGGATTGTCCCAATGCCTTATCATGGACAATTACAGCTGGTTTTCCACCAGAAAAAAACAAAATAGTGTTGCATTGCACCATAAACAGAACCCCAAAACCTCTTGAATTTGTTGAAGAAATTGAAGAATTTTTAGCAGAATGGGAGATTGGTTTAAATCGGGAATTTTAAACTCATCCATTACAAACTTCTTAACTATTTTTTTCAGGCTTTTTTCAAAATTTTTGAAGCCTTGTTTTTTTCATTGATAATTTATTGGGATTTAACACCGAGACAAAAAAACAGACTTCCAGCAAATGTGTGAATTATGTAAAGTTTTTTTATAATAATGTAACCCATTCATCACTTAGTAGCTTAGCTTTGCCTCTTATTGAAACATCAGGAATACAAATAATAATTGTACCTTTGGAACCTTAATTAATTAACCCTAAACCCATATAAACAAATGAAAAAAATTATTTTTAGCCTTATACTTTTAGTAGCTATATCGGCAAACGCACAAGAGAAAGATTACAACCAATGGTCTATAGAAGCTGGTGCAGGTTTTAATAAACCAGTACGCGCATGGACAAGCAATTATTCAACTGAAACAGTATCTCCTTATACATTTAATGTTGGTGCTAGATATATGTTTAATGAATTTGTAGGCTTAAAAGCCATGTTTAGTTATGATAATATAAAATCAGCCGATAATACTCCTGATTTTGAAAGTAAATTTTACTCATACTCTTTAGAGGGTGTTGCGAACTTAGGGAGAATCATGAAATTTGAATCTTGGACTAAAACACTAAATGTTTTAGGGCATGCTGGTTTAGGTTATTCAAGGTTAGCTCCTGAAACTGGAATATATAATGATGCTGTAGATCAAATGGTTAATTTCAGAGGAGGAATTACTGGAGAAATAAAGTTATCTGATAAATTTGCATTAACAGGAGATGTTTCTGTATTGGCAAATATTAGACAAAATTTAACATGGAATGGAGGCGTTGATAATCATAGCAGTATTCAAGGTGTAATGTTTAATGGTACGGTTGGACTGGTATATTATCTAGGTAAAGCTAAAGAACATGCAGATTGGTATTTAGAAGAAAATACATTAAGAAAAGAATTAGATTCTTTGAATCAACGCCTTACTTTAGTGGAATACGATATGAAAGACAGCGACAATGATGGCATTGCTAACTATTTGGACCAAGAACC